>NZ_JAPEPF010000001.1:4601217-4907965 GCF_026340595.1 Streptomyces sp. NBC_01363 | reverse complement strand
TGGCACTCTCCGTACTGATCGCGCTGCCGGTGCTGATCCTCGGCTGCCGCTGGTACTTCAAGCGGGCACCGTCCGCATACCGTTCGGAGGCCGCGGGGTACGCCGCGGTCGCCGCGATGCTGGCGGAGACGGTGGACGCCGGACGGACGGTGGAGGCGCACCGGCTGGGTGCGCGCCGGGTGGCGCTGTCGGACACGCGCATCGCCCAGTGGACGGCGTGGGAACGCTACACATTGTTCCTGCGCTCCGTGCTCTTCCCCGTCATCAACGTCACGTACGTGACGATTCTGGGCGCGGTGCTGATGCTCGGCGGCTGGTTCGTCATCGAGGGCTGGCTGACCGTGGGACAGCTGACGACGGGTGCGCTGCTGGCGCAGATGATGGTCGACCCGATCGGTCTGATCCTGCGCTGGTACGACGAGCTGCAGGTCGCCCAGGTGTCGCTGGCCCGGCTGGTCGGGGTGCGGGACATCGAACCGGACGCGGGCGATGCGGGCGTCGTCCCGGACGGCCGGGACGTGCGGGCCGACGAGGTGCGCTTCGGGTACCGCGCCGGCCTCGACGTCCTGCACCGGGTGTCGCTGGACGTCGCGCCGGGGACGCGCCTCGCGCTGGTCGGCCCGTCCGGCGCCGGCAAGTCCACGCTGGGCCGGCTGCTGGCCGGGATCTACGCCCCGCGTACGGGCGAAGTGACGCTCGGCGGCGCCGAGTTGTCACGGATGAAGGCGGAGGACGTACGTGCGCATGTGGCGCTGGTCAACCAGGAGCACCATGTGTTCGTCGGTTCGCTGCGGGACAACCTCCTGCTGGCCCGTACGGGCGCCGAGGACGCCGAGCTGTGGGCGTCACTGGCGGCCGTCGACGCGGACGGCTGGGCGAGGAGCCTGGACGAGGGGCTGGACACCGAGGTCGGCTCCGGCGGTCTGGCGCTGACTCCGGCCCAGGCCCAGCAGATCGCCCTGGCCCGGCTGGTCCTGGCCGATCCGCACACGCTGGTGCTGGACGAGGCGACATCGCTGCTGGACCCGCGGGCGGCCCGCCATCTGGAGCGCTCACTGGCCCGGGTGCTGGACGGCCGTACGGTCGTGGCCATCGCACACCGGCTGCACACCGCGCACGACGCGGACGTGATCGCGGTGGTGGAGGGCGGCCGGATCAGTGAACTGGGCAGTCATGACGAGCTGGTGGCGGCGGACGGCGCGTATGCGGCGCTGTGGCGGTCCTGGCACGGCTGAGCAGGCCACGCGTGGCGTCCGCGCGCCTGAGCGGTTTCGGGCGGGCGGACAGGCCGGCGGACGGGAACACTGGACAGCCCCGGGGTACCACCCGCGACGACCGGCGCATGAGTGTCGAGCTCGTGGTGGCCGGTATCTCGGGTGTGGTCGCGCTCGCCGGTGTCGCGCTCGGCGGCCGGGCGACGCGGAAACAGGCCTTGCCGAGTGCCGAGTTGGCGCAGGGTCCGCCCGCCGCGCCCGGTCCGAGCAGCGGCAGGACGTGATGAGCCGCTACCGCGATCCGCTCCTCTGGGCGGCCTTCGACCTGCAGTCCCGCCTGGAGAACATCGCGGTCCGCGAAGCGGGCTTCCCGACCACGCACTACGCGTGAGGCTCATCGCAGCACGCGCGTGATCCGGCGGCAGAGCCGCCCGCGGCCGTCAGATGAAGTTCAGCGCGGCCGCTCCGCCCACTCCCCCGAGCACCATGAACACCGGCATCAGCACCTTCAGCTCCACCCAGCTCCCGGCCCGGAACCGCATGGCCTTCGGCGGGCCGATCGGGTACCAGCGCTTGCGGCCGACCGGGATGGGCCACAGGATCGGGCAGCCGGAGACGGTGAGCGCGTCGCCGATGTCGTGGACGAGGGCGCCGAGCACGATCGGCAGCCCGAGCCAGAGGTACTCCTGGCCGGGGGCGGTGAACAGCCAGTCCGAGCCGTTGCCCGGCTTGTCCAGGACACCGGCCAGTATCCAGGCGCTGGTCGCGCCGAGCAGCCAGACCAGGACGTCGCTGGACATCCGGGCGGCCCGCCACAGCAGCCCTTCGACGGCGAGCACCAGGTGGACGAAGAGGATCCCCAGGACCGCCCACCGGCCGCCGGTGATCGCCGCCGCGGAGGCTCCGGCGCCGATCAGGACCGCCCACAGCCAGGTGTGGGTCAGCGTCCGGTGGCCGCCGTTGCGGGTCGAGTCGCCGCGCATCCTGGTCGCCTTGTAGACGGCGTGCGAGAGCTTGTCGACAATCTCGCAGAGCCCCCGGGACACCGGCCCGAAGGCGCGCGAGATGGTCGCGGACTTGTGGTCGAGGTCCGGGGCCAGCGCGGCCCCGGCGGTGATCAGCGCGCCGACGACGAGGACGGGCCACGGCATCGCGTGGCCGGCGGCCGCCGCCGCCGCGCCCACCCCCAGCCAGGCCGCTGCCCCTGACAGAGAGTGTGCCGGTCCCATCATGGTTCTTCCCGCCCCCAGAGTCGTATCGCTGCCATTGCCGTTACGGCACGGCCGAGTTGAGTGGGAAGCGTATCGCCCGTGATCTTCATACTGTCGTCCGGTTCCCTCATCCGGGCGGAAGGCAGGCAAGATGGGGGCGTGACCCTTATCGATCAGCTGCCCCCGACCGACGACCCCGACGCCCTCTTCGAGGCTTTCTCGTCATGGACCGAGACACAGGGCATCACCCTCTACCCGGCTCAGGAGGAGGCGCTGATCGAGGTGGTCTCCGGCGCGAATGTGATCCTTTCCACCCCGACCGGTTCCGGAAAGAGCCTGGTCGCGGCGGGTGCGCACTTCACCGCGCTGGCCCAGGACAAGGTCACCTTCTACACCGCGCCGATCAAGGCGCTGGTCTCGGAGAAGTTCTTCGACCTGTGCAAGCTGTTCGGTACGGAGAACGTCGGCATGCTCACCGGCGACGCCTCGGTCAACGCCGACGCCCCGGTGATCTGCTGCACGGCCGAGGTGCTGGCCTCCATCGCGCTGCGCGACGGCAAGTACGCCGACATCGGCCAGGTCGTGATGGACGAGTTCCACTTCTACGCCGAGCCGGACCGCGGCTGGGCCTGGCAGATCCCGCTGCTGGAGCTGCCGCAGGCCCAGTTCATCCTGATGTCGGCCACGCTCGGTGACGTCCGGATGTTCGAGGAGGACCTGACCCGCCGCACCGGCCGCCCCACCTCCGTGGTGCGCTCCGCGACCCGGCCGGTCCCGCTCAGCTACGAATACCGGCTGACCCCGATCACCGAGACCCTCACCGAGCTGCTGGACACCAGGCAGTCACCGGTCTACATCGTGCACTTCACCCAGGCCGCGGCCGTCGAGCGCGCGCAGTCGCTGATGAGCATCAACATGTGCACCAAGGAGGAGAAGGAGAAGATCGCCGATCTGATCGGCAACTTCCGCTTCACCACCAAGTTCGGCCAGAACCTCTCCCGCTATGTGCGGCACGGCATCGGGGTGCACCACGCGGGCATGCTGCCGAAGTACCGGCGCCTGGTGGAGAAGCTCGCCCAGGCCGGTCTGCTGAAGGTGATCTGCGGTACGGACACCCTCGGCGTCGGCGTCAACGTCCCCATCCGCACGGTGCTGTTCACGGCGCTCACCAAGTACGACGGCACCCGCGTCCGTACGCTGCGCGCCCGGGAGTTCCACCAGATCGCCGGCCGTGCGGGCCGGGCCGGCTTCGACACGGCGGGCTTCGTCGTGGCCCAGGCGCCCGAGCACGTCATCGAGAACGAGAAGGCCGTCAAGAAGGCGGGCGACGACCCGAAGAAGAAGCGCAAGGTGGTCCGCAAGAAGGCCCCCGAGGGCTTCGTCGCCTGGTCGGAGACCACCTTCGACAAGCTGATCCAGTCCGACCCGGAGCCCCTGACCTCCCGCTTCCGGGTCACACACACCATGCTGCTGTCCGTGATCGCGCGTCCCGGCAATGCCTTCGAGGCGATGCGGCATCTGCTGGAGGACAACCACGAGCCGCGCCGGGCGCAGCTGCGGCACATCCGCCGGGCCATCGCGATCTACCGCTCGCTACTGGACGGCGGTGTCGTCGAGCAGCTCGACAAGCCGGACGCGGAGGGCCGGATCGTCCGGCTCACCGTCGACCTCCAGCAGGACTTCGCGCTCAACCAGCCGCTGTCCACCTTCGCGCTGGCCGCGTTCGACCTGCTGGACCCGGACTCCCCCTCGTACGCGCTGGACATGGTCTCCGTGGTCGAGTCGACGCTCGACGACCCGCGGCAGATCCTCGCCGCGCAGCAGAACAAGGCGCGCGGCGAGGCGGTCGGGCAGATGAAGGCGGACGGCGTCGAGTACGAGGAGCGGATGGAGCTGCTCCAGGAGGTCACGTACCCGAAGCCGCTGAGCGAGCTGCTGTGGCACGCGTACGACGTGTACCGCAGGAGCCATCCGTGGGTGGGCGACCACCCGGTCTCGCCGAAGTCCGTGATCCGTGACATGTACGAACGCGCCATGACGTTCACGGAGTTCACCTCCAACTACGAGCTGGCCCGCACCGAGGGCATCGTGCTGCGCTATCTCGCCAGTGCGTACAAGGCGCTTGAGCACACCATCCCGGACGACATCAAGTCCGAGGACCTGGAGGACCTGATCGCCTGGCTGGGCGAGATGGTCCGCCAGGTGGACTCCAGCCTGCTGGACGAGTGGGAACAGCTCGCCAACCCGGAGGTGGAGACCGCCGAGCAGGCCCAGGAGCGGGCCGACGAGGTGAAGCCGGTCACGGCCAACGCCCGCGCCTTCCGGGTGCTGGTGCGCAACGCGATGTTCCGCCGGGTGGAGCTGGCCGCGCTGGACAAGGTGGGCGAACTCGGCGAGCTGGACGGCGACGCGGGCTGGGACGAGGACGCGTGGGGCGATGCGATGGACGCCTACTGGGACGAGTACGAAGACCTGGGCACCGGTCCGGACGCCCGCGGCCCGAAGCTGCTGAAGATCGACGAGGATGCGGCGCACGGTCTGTGGCGGGTCCGGCAGACCTTCGCCGATCCGAACGGCGACCACGACTGGGGCATCAGCGCGGAGGTCGATCTGGCCGCTTCCGACGAGGAGGGCCGGGCCGTTGTCCGCGTGACCTCCGTCGGTCAGCTGTGAGGGCGTACGCCGTGGGGGTGGCGCCGCTGCGAGAGTGGAGACGAACGGCATGACGAATCCCGCCGAGCGCCTGGTCGATCTGCTCGACCTGGAGCGGATCGAGGTCAACATCTTCCGCGGGCGCAGCCCTCAGGAGTCCCTGCAGCGGGTCTTCGGCGGGCAGGTCGCCGGGCAGGCACTGGTCGCGGCAGGCCGGACCACCGACGGGGACCGGCCGGTCCACTCGCTGCACGCGTACTTCCTGCGTCCGGGGCGTCCGGGGGTGCCGATCGTGTACGAGGTGGAGCGCGTCCGGGACGGCCGGTCGTTCACCACGCGCCGGGTCACGGCCGTCCAGCAGGGCCGGACGATCTTCAATCTGACGGCGTCCTTCCACCGGCCGGAGGAGGCGGGCTTCGAGCACCAGCTGCCGCCGGCCCGCGAGGTCCCGGATCCCGAGGAGCTGCCGACCGTCGCCGAGGAGGTCCGGGAGCACCTGGGCGTGCTGCCGGAGGCGCTGGAGCGGATGGCTCGGCGGCAGCCCTTCGACATCCGGTACGTCGACCGGCTGCGCTGGACGAAGGAGGAGGTCAAGGGCGCCGACCCGCGCAGCGCGGTGTGGATGCGGGCGGTCGGCCCGCTGGGCGACGATCCGCTGGTGCACACCTGTGCGCTGACGTACGCCAGTGATATGACGCTGCTCGACGCGGTCCGTATCCCGGTGGAGCCGCTGTGGGGTCCGCGCGGCTTCGACATGGCGTCGCTGGACCACGCGATGTGGTTCCACCGGCCGTTCCGGGCCGACGAGTGGTTCCTGTACGACCAGGAGTCGCCGGTCGCCACGGGCGGTCGGGGGCTGGCGCGTGGCCGGATCTACGACCGCGGCGGCAATCTGCTGGTGTCCGTGG
Source organism: Streptomyces sp. NBC_01363 (assembly GCF_026340595.1). Lineage (GTDB taxonomy): Bacteria > Actinomycetota > Actinomycetes > Streptomycetales > Streptomycetaceae > Streptomyces. The sequence goes on along the minus strand of NZ_JAPEPF010000001.1, from coordinate 4,901,980 downwards.
TGCAGGAGGGGCTGTTCCGCCGTCTCGGCGGTTAGGGCCTGTCCGGCGGATCAGGGCCGGACAGGCCCCAGGCCTGTCCGGTCAGATGCCGGGCAGCGGGTCCTGCTCGACCTCGTGGCGGCGGGTGCGGATGTCCGGCGGCGCCGGGTGGAGTTTGGCGTCGCAGGCGGGGCCGAGGCCGGTGCGGCGTGACTCCGTACCGGTGAGCGGGCGCCCGCACATGCGACAGCGCACCACCCGTCGCCGGGCGGTACGGCCTGGCCGGTCGTCCTCGGGCGAGGGTCCGGTACCGGGTCCGGGGAGGGGCTCGGGGAGGGGCTCGGCGGATTCCACGGATCGATCTTCTCAGGACGCCCGTCCACCGTGCGACGTCCGAGCAGCACACACACGTCCGAGCAGCACACGACGGAGGAGTTCACTGGTGAGCAGCGTGCTGACATTGAAGCCGGTTCCGGGTGAGACCTCGCCCGTCAGCCGTGTCGTCGAGTTCGCCGACGCGCCCGGCGGCGAGTCCCGGGTGGTCGCCCATGTGGAGCGCGAACTGCCGGAGGGCGGGATACCGGCGTATCTCGCGGCCCGCAGGACGGGTGCGCGCTCCTTCGTCCTGTGGGCCGACCCCGAGCGCCGGACCCGGCTGGCCACCCTGGTCACCGCGTCCGCGGCCGACGGCGTCGCCACGTACCGGGTGCTGGGCGCGCAGGGCGAGCTCATCGGCACGCTCGTCCGCGAGAAGGCCCTCCACGGCAAGGGGCTGCGGACCCGCTGGACGGTCGCCCAGGTGGGCTGCCCCGAGGCGGTCGGCTTCAAGGGCCGGATCTTCTGGTGGTACGTGTGGTGGCTGCTGCTCCCCATCCAGGTGGCGATCGGCGTGGGCAGCCTCCTGAGCGGCGGGGGCGATGCGGCGCGCGGACCCCGGCGCATCATCTGGCGGGCCGGCCGGGAGGTTCCGCTGGAGTTCTTCTCGGACGACGACGAGATCCATGTCCACGCGCCGTGGGTCGACTGGCGGCTCGCAGCCACGCTGAGCGCGCTGATCCGCACCTTCGACAGCTGGATGGGCACGCCCTGGGACGACAAGCGCAAGTGAGGCGGGCGCGCGGGGCCGGTCGCACGGCCGGACCGGTCAGCCTGCGAGGATCCTGGCCTTCTGGGCCTCGAACTCGCTCTCGCTCAGCACACCCTGGCTCTTGAGGTCGCCGAGGTCCTTGAGCTGGGCGATCTTGTTGCTCATCTCGTCCTCCGGCGCGAGGGCCGTGGGCGCCGGAGGCGGCGGCGCCGCGGGGGCCGGCCGGGGCTGCGCCTGCTCGGCGTCCTGCCGCGCCCAGCGGCCCGCCTGGCGCCGGGATACCCGGTTGGAGACGGAGGTGGCGGTTCCGGCGATCACCGCTGTACGGGCGACGCCACGAAGAAGGCCTGGCATGGTGCATCTCCTTTGACTGGCTCTGCGAGAACGGCCGGCGGCCGGCTCCGCGAATCCGGCCGGCCCGGTACGGCGGCTCAGGCCCTGGACCCGGCCTCGGCCGCGTCGAGCGATGCCAGGACCTCCTGGATCGGGATGCGCCCGTTGGCGACGAGCCGCCCCCCGGAGCGGCGCAGGGCGGCCGCGAGCGGTCCGGCCCACACGTTCTCGTAGATGACGATCCCGGCAGCGCTGCCGGGTTCGAGAACCGCGCTCACCTCGTCGATGTCGTCCCGGCCGAGCAGGCCGGAGGACACGCCTTCGAACACGGTGAGGTCTTCATGGCCGTCCGCGGTCAGCTCGGAGAGTTCCACGCCCGCGACGGTGCCGTCCTGGTCCTTCCTGACGAAGACCAGGTCCAGGATCCGGATGATTCCCCGGTCGACCAGATCGACCAGCAGGGGCAGTCCTTCGCCCGTCATCCGGTTTCCCGGGAACTCGACCACCAGGTAGTCGATCGGCCCTGTCTCGTCGGTCTCGCTGCTCACACCGGCTCCTCGGAATCTCGACTGCCCCGCGTCCGGCCGGGGCCTGTGCCTCCGTCATTGGAGCAGCGGGCGGGCCGGTGCGCATCTCGGTCATGCGGTGCGGACGGACGCGGCCCGGTTACGCCGTCGGAGGGACAACGGGTCCCTCCAACGGCCGAATGGTGCGAGCCGCGCCCCGCCCTTCCCGCACCGCCGCCGATGGTTGCCGGGCAGCACGGCGTCCAAGGAGGCACGAACATGCGCCGGCTCGGGGTGCTGCGCCCGTCCCGGTCCCGGCCGCTGCTGGTCGGCGGCGCCCCCTGGGCGGTCGACCTGGGGGCGCGCGCTGAGCTCGGCGGGGCTGGACGTGCTGATGTGGGCGGGCGCCGAGCGGCAGCGGGCCCGGATCGAGGAGGCCGGGCTGCCCCTGGCGCCCGGTGAACTGCTCGCGGCGGCCTCCGGTGCCGGGGCGGAGCTGGAGGGCATCACCGGTGTGCTGCTGCTCACCGAGGAGGACGACTTCAACGCACTCGCCGCCATGCCCCTGCGGGAGAGCGTCGAGGGCCCGGTCCACCGGCTCGCTCCGGCCGCCGACAGCCAGGGCGTGGTGGCGCCGTACACCGGGGGCGAGCCGCTCTTCCGTACCGGCCTGACCGGCCCGGAGCTGGCCCGCCGGTACGAGGCCGGGGCCCGGGTGCTGACGCGGCGGGCCGACGACGCCGTCCCGGCCGGACACGATGTGCTGTTCGTCGTCCGCGCCGACGGGCGGCTCGCCCCGGTCACCCACACGCAGACCCCGGACATCCGGCCGGGCGACACCGCCGTCCTCCTCGGTCCGCCGTCCCGGCAGCCGTCGCTCTGAGCGCCGTCAGCCGCGTTCCCCGGCGCGTGCCCGGTCCAGCGCCTCGTCCAGGGTCCGGGCCGCCGTGATGAGCGAGAGGTGGGTGAACGCCTGCGGGAAATTGCCGAGTTGCTCACCACTGGGGCCGATCTCCTCGGCGAACAGGCCGACGTGGTTGGCGTACGTGAGCATCTTCTCGAAGGTGTAGCGGGCCTTGCGCAGCCGGCCCGCGCGGGCCAGGGCGTCGACGTAGAGGAACGTACAGAGGCTGAACGTGCCCTCGGACCCCCGCAGTCCGTCCGGGGACGCCGCGGGGTCGTAGCGGTAGACGAGGCTGTCGGACACGAGTGTGCGGTCCATGGCATCGAGCGTGGCGAGCCAGCCCGGGTCCTTCGGGGCGAGGAACCCCACCCTGGGCATCAGCAGCAGCGAGGCGTCCAGCACTCCCCCGCCGTAGTACTGGACGAACGCCTGCTCGGATTCGCTCCAGCCCCGGTCCATGACCTGTTCGAGGATGGCGTCCCTGGTGCTGGTCCACCGGGCGGTGTCGGCGGGTCGGCTGAGTTCGGACGCCAGGCGAAGGCCGCGGTCGAACGCCGCCCAGCACATCACCCGGCTGTAGGTGAAGTCCTGCCGTCCGCCGCGGGTCTCCCAGATCCCCTCGTCGGGCCGGTCCCAGTGGTCCACGAGCCAGTCGAGCGTCCGGGCCACGACTTGCCAGCCCTGGTAGCCCGCCTGGACGCCCACCTCACGGCCTTCGGACAGGGCGTAGAGGGCCTCGCCGTAGATGTCGAGCTGCAACTGGCCGGCGGCCGCGTTGCCGAGCCGTACCGGGTACGAGCCCCGGTAGCCCTCGAAGTGGGCCAGGATCTCCTCCGTCAGCAGCGGTTCCCCGTCGACGCGGTACATGATCCGGAGGGGCTCCTCTCCGCTGTCCTCCCGGAGCCGGTCGCCGAGCCAGTGGGTGAAGGCGATCGCCTCGTCCACGAACCCGAGGTCGAGCAGGGCCCGGACCGACAGCGCGCCGTCCCTGACCCAGGTGTAGCGGTAGTCCCAGTTGCGTTCGCCGCCGACCTGCTCCGGCAGGCCCGTGGTCGCCGCCGCGACCGGTGCGCCGGAGGGGGCGTAGGTGAGCAGCTTGAGCGTGATGGCGGAGCGGATGACCATGTCGGACCAGCGGCCCCGGTAGTGGGAGGTGCGCACCCACCGCTGCCAGAAGTCGACGACCTCCCAGAGCTGTTCCGTGGTGGCGTCGACGGTCGGCGCCGGTGGCGCGGCCCCGTCCGCCGCGCAGACGGTGAAGACCGCGACGGTCGACTCACCGACGTTCAGCACCACTTCGCCCACGGCGTCCTGGCCGTCGCGTACCACGGAGAAACCGGTCCGCAGGTGTGCCGCGATCCCCGGCGCCCGGAACACGGCTCCCCCGGGGATCGGGTCGATTTCGTGGGAGGCCCGGCCGTAGTCGAACCGGGGCCGGCACTCCATGGCGAACCGTACGGTCCCGCGCACCGCGCGCACGTACCGCACCAGAGTGTGCCGGTCGGTGGGGGTCCCGGTGCGCTCGGGCGGCATCCAGTCGAGCACCTCGCCCACGCCGTCCGGCGACATGAAGCGGGTGACCAGGACCGCGGTGTCCGGGTAGTAGAGCTGCCGGCAGGAGCTCTCGGGGTCGTCGGCTGCCAGCCGGAAGAAGCCGCCGCCGTCATGGTCGAGCAGTGCGGCGAAGATGCTGGGGGAATCGAACCTGGGGGCGGCGAACCAGTCGACGACTCCCTGCGAGGAGACCAGTGCGGCGGTCTGCAGGTCGCCCACCAGCCCGTGTTCGGCAATGGGTGGGTATCGGTCCATGCGCATCCAATCCCGGACGGGCCCCCGCTCGGTACCACTATCCGCCCAGCGCCCCGTGTTCGCCCGCTCGGGCGTCCCGGGCCCCCTGGTGCCGTACGGCCCGGATTGCCCGCCGTCCCGCCCGCGGTGTTACTGGAGGAGGGACCGCCCGCGCACCCGGTCCGGCGGTGACCGGCGGCGGGGCGGGACTTCGTGGAGGTACAGGATGGACATGATCCATGTCCGCGCGGTGAGCCCGCCGGACCTGACCGACCAGGTGGTGGACCGGCTGGCCGGTGATCCCTGTGTGCTGAACCTGATGGTGCAGCCGGGGGCGGCACGCAATCCGGACGGCGACGGCATCGCGTGCGACGTGCTGACGGGAGCCGCCAATGACGTGCTGCGCAGCCTGCGCGCACTGCACCTGGACCGGCGCGGCTCCATCGTCATCGAACCGGTGGACATGGTCTTCTCCGGACGGGCGGCCGAGGCCGGGACCGAGCGGCTCGGGCCACTGGCCCGCGCACCCGTGTGGGAGCAGGTGGAGGCCCGCATCCGCGCCGAGGGGAGATACCCGCCGAGTTTCTATCTGTACCTGGTCATCGCGGGCCTCATCGGCTCGGTCGGGATCGTCACCAACTCCCAGATCCTGATTGTCGCGGCGATGGTCGTCGGCCCCGAGTACGGTGCCATCGTCAGCGTCGCCCTGGGCATCGACCGGGGCGACCCGCCGAGGATCCGGCAGGGACTGACGGCGCTGTTCACGGGCTTCCTGCTGACGATCCTCGTCACCTTCCTCTTCAGTCTCCTGATCCGCGGATTCGGCCTCCAGTCGGCAGCGTTCGACGCAGGGCTGCGGCCGGTCTCCAACCTGATCAACACCCCCAATTTCTTCTCGGTCGCCGTGGCGACGCTGGCCGGCATCGTCGGCATCGTGTCCCTCACCGAGGCCAGGACGAGCGCCCTGCTGGGCGTCTTCATCTCGGTCACGACCATCCCGGCCGCCGCGGACCTCAGCGTCTCCACCGCGTTCACCAGCTGGTCCGATGCCCGGGGTTCGCTCATCCAGCTGCTGGTCAACATCGCGGTGCTGATCGTGGTGGGCACGGCCGCGCTCAAGTGTCAGCGTGCGATCTGGCGGCGGGTCGGCCTGCGCCACGGCCGCGCGGACCGACAGTAGCGGTGCGGGCCTGGGACGTGACGGGCGGCGTCCAGAGGATGCCGGAACCGGGACGAGCCGCGATGATCGGACGCAGGGCGCAGATGTGACGGCGGGTGCGGTGCGGCGGGAGCGGCCCACGCCCGTGGAGCAGTCAGGAGGGCCCCGATGCCCCAGGAACCGGCCCCGGCGCCCCGCGAGGCGACCTCGCCGCTCAGGACGGCGCCGGATGCGACGCCCGAGCAGCGAGCGGCCCGCGGCAGGGCGGCCCGGCGTGAAGTGCCGCGGTCGAGCCATGCCGATTTCGAGCCGTCGGCCGACCCGCTGGGCATCCTCGAAGCCCAGTCCGCGGCCCGAGTGCCCGAACTCGTGCCGATCCGCTACGGACGGATGGCCGAATCGCCGTTCCGCTTCTACCGGGGCGCCGCCGCGATCATGGCCTCCGACCTGGCCACCACCGGGGATTCCGGGATCAGGGCCCAACTGTGCGGGGACGCCCATCTGCTGAACTTCGGGCTGTTCGCCTCGCCGGAGCGCAATCTGCTGTTCGACATCAACGACTTCGACGAGACGTCGCCCGGCCCCTGGGAATGGGACGTCAAACGCCTGGCGACCAGCTTCGCCGTCGCGGGCCGGGCGAACGGTTTCACCGACGAGGAGCGCGCGGACGTCGTGCGGGCCACGGTGCGGTCGTACCGGGAGTCGATGATCCGGTTCGCCGGTATGCGCAATCTCGACGTGTGGTACTCGCGGACCGACATCGGCCGTCTCGAAGCGCTGGCGTCCCGGCAGTTGGCGAAGCGCGGCCGCGAGAAGCTGGCCCGCGCCGCGGCGAAGGCCCGCACCCGGGACAACCTGCAGGCCTTCGACCGACTCACCGAGACCGTGGACGGCCGGCCACGCATCGCGGCGGATCCACCGCTGCTCGTACCGGTCGTCGATCTGTTCCCGGAGGGCGAGCGCGACGCGACGCAGGAGCAGTTCCGCGAACTGATCACGCGCTACGGCCGCAGCCTGCCGTCGGACCGGCGGACCCTGCTCTCCGATTTCCGCTTCGTGGACATGGCACGCAAGGTGGTCGGCGTCGGCAGTGTCGGCACGCGCTGCTGGATCATCCTGATGCTCGGCAGGGACGGCGAGGATCCGCTGCTCCTCCAGGCCAAGGAGGCCGGGCCGTCGGTGCTCGCGCCCCATGCGGGCGCCGGCCCCTACCGGAACGAGGGCGAACGCGTGGTCGCGGGGCAGCGGCTGATGCAGGCGGCGGGCGACATCTTTCTCGGCTGGCAGCGGGTGGACGGGATCGACGGCAGGCCCCGCGACTTCTACGTACGCCAGTTGCGCGACTGGAAGGGCATCGTCGAGCCGCAGGACATGGTGCCGGCCGGCATGCGGGTGTTCGGCGAGGCATGCGGCACCACGCTGGCCCGTGCCCACGCGCGTTCCGGCGACCGGATCGCCATCGCGGCGTATCTGGGGCGCGGCCCCTCGTTCGACCGGGCACTGGTGTGTTTCGCCGAGAAGTACGCCGACCGGAACGAGCGGGACCACCGGGCGCTCGTCGAAGCGGTGCGGGCGGGGCGGCTTCCCGCGGCCCGGGACGTCTGAGCCGTCCCGGGAAGCCGGCCCGTCCGCTGGTCCGGAGGAATGGCAGTACGGGAATCACCGCACGCGCCCAGCGGGTACATCACGGCGGCAACCGTGCATTGTGCTAACTCCTTGTGGACGCTTGCGGGACAGTGTGTTCCGGACGGGTTGTGACGCCGAGGAGACAACGACCATGTCGACCGAGCCCGCCGCACCACCCGCCACGGCGGCAGCGGACCCCTTCGCGCTGATCCGCACCCGTGGTTACGCCCTGCTCCTCGTGATGGCGGCGGGCATCGGAGTCCCGGTCTCGGCGGTGGCGTTCGGTTTCCTCGCGCTCGTCCACGAACTCCAGTCGCTGACCTACCACGACCTGCCCCGAGCACTCGGTTTCACCGGTACGCCGTCCTGGTGGCCGGTGCCGCTGCTCGCCGTGGCGGGCCTGCTGGTCGGGCTGACCATCCGCCACCTGCCTGGGAAGGGCGGTCACCGGCCCGCCGACGGGATGGTGAGCACGGGGGCGCCCTCGGCGGCGGAACTGCCCGGCGTCGTCATGGCGGCGCTCGCGTCACTGGGCGTCGGAGCGGTGCTCGGTCCCGAGGCGCCGCTCATCGCGCTCGGCGGCGGACTGGCCGTGTACGCGGCGCGCCTGGTCAGGCCCGACATCGAGCCGGGCGCGAGTGCCGTGCTGGGAGCCGCGGGAAGCTTCGCTGCCATCAGCGCGCTGCTGGGGTCGCCGCTCCTGGGTGCCTTTCTCCTGATGGAGGCCTCGGGACTGGCCGGGATGATGCTCGGGATGGTCCTGGTGCCGGGTCTGCTGGCGTCCGGCGTCGGCGCGCTCATCTTCACCGGACTCGGCTCGTGGACCGGGCGCGGGACGTACTCCCTGGCACTCCATCATGTGCCCCGGGCACCGGGACCCGACATCGCGCAGTTCGGCTGGGCACTCGTCGTGGGCCTGGCCGCGGCCCTGGTCGGCACGGGCGTCCAGCGGCTCGCCCGGTTCCTCCAGGAACGGGTGGAGCGGCGGACCGTGGTGGCCACCGTCGTCATGGGCCTGGTCGTCGGCGTGGCCGCCCTCGTGTACGCGGAGAGCACCGGAAGGGACGCGTCCGGGGTGCTGTACTCCGGGGAGAACGCCCTCGATCCGCTGCTGGCCGGGAGCGCAGGATACCCGGTGGGCACGCTTGTGGTGCTGGTCCTCTGCAAGGCGATGGCGTACTGCGCGTCCTTGAGCAGCTTCCGGGGAGGCCCCGTCTTCCCGGCGATGTTCGTGGGAGCGGCGGGCGGTATCGCCCTGTCCCATCTCCCGGGACTGGGCCTCACGTCGGGCTTCGCGATGGGCATCGGCGCCATGTGCGTGGCGATGCTCAAGCTCCCGATGACGTCGGTGCTGCTGGCGACGCTGCTGCTGGGGTCCGAGGGCCTCACCGTCATGCCGCTCGTGATCGTCTCGGTCGTGGTCTCCTACGTCGTCACGCTCAGGCTCGCGCCGCCCCCCGCCGTCGCCCGGCCGGATCGAGGATGACGGGCCCCTGCCGTGACCTCAGGCCTTCTTCTCCCACTGCGGCTTCTCCCACTGCAGATCCGCACACAGCGCCCAGATGATGAAGACGTCGATGGCGATGAGCACGATGGACCAGAGCGGGTAGTGGGGCAGCCAGAGGAAGTTGGCGAGTGCGCCCAGGCCCGCGAGCACGATGCCCACCACGCGTGCCCATTCGGCTCCGGTGAACAGCGCGCAGCCGGCGAGAACGATGACGATGCCGATCACGAGGTGGATCCAGCCCCAGCCGGTGAGGTTGAACTGGAACACATAGTTGCGCGTGGCGATGAACACGTCGCTCTTGGCGATGGCTGCGATTCCTTCGAAGATCGCCATCGCTCCGCCGAAGATCATCAGCACCGCCGCGAAGGCGGTCCAGCCGTGCCGGAAGGGGTGGTGCGAACTCGGTGTGGCGTCGGGCGCCACTCTCGGCCCGTTGGCGGTACTGGCCATTGCGGCCTCCTCTGGTAGCAGAGCAACCCGGCAGACCCGAGTGGGCCACCGGGCCCTCCCCGAACAAGCCTGCCATGTCGGCACCCTGTCGGCAGAACAGCCGCTTCGGGGGCCACCATGACACGATCCGTCTCCGTCCAGGGATAGCATCTCCATCGTGAGAGAAACCGAAGAGGCGGAGCCCGGCTCCGTCGATGCCCGGCTCGCCGCGCGGCTGGGCGAACTGCGTACCGAACGCGGCTGGTCGCTGGACGAACTCTCGCGACGCAGCGGGGTGAGCCGCTCCACGCTGTCCCGGCTGGAGCGCGGCGAGTTGAGCCCGACCGCCACCCTGCTCGGCAAGTTGTGCACGGTCTACGAACGGACGATGTCCCGGCTGCTGCTGGAGGTGGAGGCGGAACCCCCGCAACTCGTCCCCGCCGCACGGCAACCGGTCTGGCGGGACGAGGCATCGGGCTTCGTACGCCGCTCGGTGTCGCCTCCGCACACCGGTCTGCGCGCGGAGGTCATCGAGGGGACCCTCGACGCGGGGGCCGCCATCGCGTACGAGAACGCACCGGTGTCCGGCGTGGAGCAGCATGTCTGGGTGCTGGAAGGAACGGTCGAGATCACCGTCGGCGGTACCGCGCACACCGTGCGCAGCGGCGACTGCCTTCGGTTCCGGCTGCGCGGGCCCTCGCACTTCCACTGTCCGGGACCGGAGCCGGTCCGCTATGCCCTGATGATCGTTCTTCCATGACAGCCGCGAACGCCACGATGGCCGCGAAAGGACTCCGTACATGACCGAGATCGTCCCCGCGCACGGCCCCGAACTGGTCACCTACGCCGATGAGTTGGCCGCCCTCCTGGTGGAGACCGTGAACGGCGGATCGTCGGTGGGCTACCTCGCGCCGCTGGACCGTGACGTGGCCGCCGCCTGGTGGCGGGAGAGGGCCGGGGCCGTCGACGCCGGCCTGCTTCAGGTCTGGATCGCCCGCGACGCGGAACGGGTCGCCGGAACCATCGGCCTGGTCCGGGCCCAACTGCCCAACGCCCGCCACCGCGCGGAGGTGGCCAAGCTGATGGTGCGTCCGTCGGCCCGCGGCCGGGGCCTCGGCCGGTCACTGCTCGACGCCGCCGAACGGTCGGCCGCCGGAGCGGGCGTCACACTGCTGGTCCTGGACACCGAGACCGGAAGTCCGGCCGAGCGGCTCTACCGTTCGGCGGGCTGGACGGAGTGCGGCTCGATCCCGGACTACGCCGGAGACCCGGCCGGGGTCCTGAAGCCGACGACGCTCTACTACAAGGCGATCGGCTCCGCGCACACGGCGCCTCCCCTGTGACGAAGCAGGCGCCCGGCCTCCTACCGATCTCCTGGGCGAGGCACAGGAGTTCGACACGAGGCGCATACCGCACACAGGTCGCTCATCGGGGTCATGCCGCCTTCGACGCGATGGCGGGACTCCCGCAGGTCGGTGGCGTGCGCGAGCTCCGGACGGCCGGACGACCGGCTTCGTACGGACCGGGTCCGGGCGTGACAATGGCTGCGGAAGTCACATCTACGAGGAGACCCTCATGACGCTGCACGACATCCCCCTGCGCACTCTCACCGGCGAGCCCACCTCCCTGGCCGACTACAGCGGCCGGGTGGTCCTGTTGGTGAATGTCGCGTCCAAGTGCGGACTCACCCCGCAGTACGCGGGCCTGGTGAAGCTCCAGAACGAGTACGCGGACCGTGGCTTCACCGTGCTCGGCGTGCCGTGCAACCAGTTCGCCGGCCAGGAGCCGGGAAGCGCGGAGGAGATCCGGACCTTCTGCTCGACGACGTACGGTGTCAGCTTCCCGCTGTTGGAGAAGACCGACGTGAACGGCGAAGGGCGCCATCCGCTCTACGCCGAGCTGGCTCAGCTGGCGGACGCGGACGGCGAGGCCGGTGACGTCCAGTGGAACTTCGAGAAGTTCCTCATCTCCCCGACGGGCGAGGTGGTCGCGCGTCTGCGCCCGCGCGTCGAGCCGGAGGCGCCCGAGCTCGTCGCGGCCATCGAGTCCCACCTGCCGGCCTGACGTACCGCGCCCCCGGACGCCGGACGGGCCTGCGTTTCGGCCCGTCCGGCGTCCGGGGGCAGCCCCGGCGGGACGGTCTCAGCGGATCGGCATGCCCGACAGGGTGCGGGCGATGACCAGGCGCTGGATCTCGCTCGTGCCCTCGAAGATCGTGTAGATCGCCGCGTCGCGGTGCATCCGCTCCACCGGGTACTCACGGGTGAAGCCGTTGCCGCCGAGGATCTGGACGGCCTGGGCGGTGACCTTCTTCGCCGTCTCGCTCGCGTACAGCTTGGACATGGAGCCCTCGGCCGAGGTGAACGGCTTGCCGACGGTCGCCATCCACGAGGCGCGCCAGACCAGCAGCCGGGCCGCGTCGATCTGCGTACGCATGTCCGCGAGCTGGAAGGCGATGCCCTGGTTGTCGATGATCGGGCGGCCGAACTGGGTGCGGGTCTTCGCGTAGTCCAGCGCCACCTCGTACGCCGCACGGGCGGTGCCGACCGCCATGGCGCCGACCGCCGGGCGGGACGCCTCGAAGGTGGCCATCGCGGCGTTCTTCACCCGCTCGCCACCGGAGGCGGCGCGCTCGCGGGCCCGCGCCAGGCGCTGGTCGAGCTTCTCCTTGCCCCCGAGCAGACAGTGGCCGGGGACCCGGACGTCCTCCAGGACGACCTCGGCGGTGTGCGAGGCGCGGATGCCGTGCTTCTTGAACTTCTGGCCCTGGGAGAGGCCGGGGGTGTCCGGCGGCACGATGAACGAGGCGTGCCCCTTGGACCCCAGCTCCGGGTCGACCACGGCGACGACGACATGGACGTTGGCGATGCCGCCGTTGGTCGCCCAGGTCTTGGTGCCGTTCAGCACCCACTCGTCCTTGGCCTGGTCGTACACCGCGCGGGTACGCATCGAGGCGACGTCGGAACCCGCGTCCGGCTCGGAGGAGCAGAAGGCCGCGACCTTGACGTCGTCGGCGTCGCCGTACATCTGCGGGATCCAGGTCCCGATCTGCTCCTCGGTGCCGTTGGCGAGGACGCCCACGGCCGCCAGGCCCGTACCGACGATGGACAGGGCGATGCCCGCGTCCCCCCAGAAGAGCTCCTCCATCGCCATCGGGATGCCGAGCCCCGTCGGGTCGAAGAACTGCTGGGCGTAGAAGTCGAGGGAGTAGATGCCGACCTTGGCCGCCTCCTGGATGACGGGCCAGGGCGTTTCCTCACGCTCGTCCCACTCCGAAGCCGCCGGACGGATCACATCCGCGGCGAAGCCGTGAAGCCAGTCACGGACCTGCTTCTGGTCATCGTTGAGTTCGAGCGTGAACTCCGCCATGTTCCCCTCCACGTACTGCTGTGAGAAAACCACTCGTTACTTGCGGTAACCGCAGTCTGTTACCGACAAGTAGCCTCTGTCAACCGCCCAGGTTCGGATCCGCGCCGCGCTGGGCAGGGTGTTACGTTGCGCAGGCAGGACGCATTTGCACGGCCAGGGGCGGGGAGAGGCGACATGGAGAGCACACGACAGGCAGAGCGCCAGCGGACAGCGGCCGAGAGCCGCCGCCGCGAGCTGCTCGAAGCCGCCGACCGCGTGGTGCTCAGAGACGGGCCGAAGGCCTCGATGAACGCCATCGCGGCGGAGGCCGGAATCACCAAGCCCATCCTCTACCGGCACTTCGGCGACAAGGGCGGCCTCTACCGCGCCCTGGCCAAGCGCCACACCGACGCGCTGCTGATCGCCCTGCGCGCCGCCCTCGACGCCCCCGCCGAGCGCCGCCGGCGCGTCGAGTCGACGCTCGACACCTATCTCGCGGCGATCGAGGCCCGCCCGCAGGTCTACCGCTTCCTGATGCACCCGTCCGACGACGCGGCGCCCTCGACGGAGCAGGGCTTCGACGTCGGACGGCACTCGGCGCCGCTGCTGCGCCGGCTCGGCGAGGAACTCGCCCTGGTGATAGCCGAGCGGGTGGACCTGGGACCGGACAGCGATGCCATGGCCCGCATCTGGGGCCACGGCATCGTCGGCATGATGCACGCCGCGGGCGACTGGTGGCTCGGTGAACGCCCCTGCTCCCGCGAACAGTTGGTGAGCAGCCTGGCCGATCTGCTGTGGGGCAGGCTGGCCGCCGCGGGCGACCGGCCGGGCGGCCCCGGATTCTGAGGCCCCCCGACACGCAGGCTACGGGAGCGGTCAGCCGGTGCGCGCCCAGGGCGCCCGGCGGGCCGCGCGCAGCGCCCTGGCGCGGCGCAACCCGGTCAACAGGTCCGTGTAGACCGCGCCTTCGAGATGGTCACACTCGTGCTGGAGGCAACGCGCGAAGAAGCCGGTGCCGGTGACCCGGACCGGCTCGCCGTCGACCGTGAGACCCTCGACGACGGCACGGTCGAACCGCGGGGTACCCGCTTCGATGCCGGGCAGCGAAAGACAACCCTCCGGACCGCGTACGGTGATGCCGTCGGCCTCGACGAGCCTCGGGTTGACGAGATGACCGAGGTGACGGATGTCGTCGTCGTCCGGGCAGTCGTAGACGAACACGCGCAGCGGAACGCCGATCTGGTTGGCCGCGAGGCCGACGCCCTCGGCCGCGTACATCGTGGCGTACATGTCCTCGACGAGACGGGCGAGCGAGGGACCGAAGTCCGTGACGGGTTCACAGGTCCCGTGCAGCACCGGATCACCGAGCAGGCTCATGGCACGAATCAGTCCGGAACTGCCGGGGATGGGGCGGTTTCGCATGGCCGCAATCGTACGTTCCACGCGACCTCCACCTTCCCGGCGGTGCCAGGGTGCGGTCGCCGCGCCGGACATCGATAGGCTGGGCGTGGACCGATGCAAGGAGGATCTAGGACGATGGCAGGCAACACGGAGCCGCTGTCGCCGCGGGCCAAGCTGGCCGTGACGGCGGGCAAGGCCGCGGCGGCGGTGTCACGCGCCGCAGGGCGCGGCAGCGGATCGGTGATCGGCGGCCGGGTGGCGCTCAAGCTCGACCCCGACCTGCTGGGGCGGCTGGCGCAGCACCTGGACGTGATCCTCGTGTCGGCGACGAACGGCAAGACGACCACCACCCGGCTGATCGCCGAGGCACTGCGGGCCGCGGGCCCGGTGGTGTCGAACGCGCTCGGCGCGAACATGCCGGCGGGCATCACCTCGGCGCTGGCGGGCGGCTCGGACGCGCAGTACGGCGTGATCGAGGTCGACGAGAAGTACCTCGCCGGGGTCGCACGCGACACGACGCCCAAGGTGATCGCGCTGCTCAACCTCTCCCGCGACCAGCTGGACCGCGCGGCGGAGACCCGGATGCTGGCGGAGAAGTGGCGTGAGGGGCTGTCCGGCTCGAAGGCCGTGATCGTCGCGAACGCCGACGACCCGCTGATCGTCTGGGCGGCGTCCTCCTCCCCCAATGTGGTGTGGGTCGCGGCGGGCCAGGCGTGGAAGGACGACGCCTGGTCCTGCCCCGCCTGTGGCGGTGTGATGCAGCGCCCCGGCGACGACTGGTTCTGCGGCGAGTGCGGATTCCGCCGGCCCGCTCCCAGCTGGGTCCTGCACGGCGACTACGTCCTGGACCCACACGGTTCGGCATGGCCGATCCACCTCCAGCTGCCCGGCCGCGCCAACAAGGCCAACGCCACCAGCTCCGCCGCCGTGGCCGCCGTCTTCGGTGTGCCGCCGCAGGTCGCGCTGGAGCGCATGTACCAGGTGCAGGCCGTCGCGGGCCGCTACGACGTGGTCTCCTTCCTCGGCCGTGAGCTGCGGCTGCTGCTGGCGAAGAACCCGGCGGGCTGGCTCGAAACGTTTTCCCTGATCGACCCGCCGCCCACGCCGGTGATCCTCTCCGTCAACGCGCGCGGCGCGGACGGCACGGACACCTCCTGGCTGTGGGACGTGGACTACACCCAGCTCGCCGGTCACCCGATCTTCGTGCTCGGCGACCGCAAGCTGGACCTGGCCGTCCGCCTCGAAGTGGCCGGTCTCGACTTCCGGGTCTGCGAGAACCTCGACGAGGCCGTGCAGCAGGCCCCGCCCGGCCGTATCGAGGTCATCGCCAACTACACCGCCTTCCAGGATCTGCGCCGTCGTGTCGGCAACTGACCCCGGCCCCGGCCACCTCCGGAGAGGACGAAGCATGAGCAACGGTCTGCGTCTGGTCTGGGTCTACCCCGACCTCCTCAGCACCTACGGCGACCAGGGCAACGCGCTGGTGGTGGAGCGCCGGGCCCGGCAGCGCGGTCTCGACGTGCAGCGCGTCGACGTGCGCAGCGACCAGCCGGTCCCGACGTCCGGCGACATCTATCTGATCGGCGGCGGCGAGGACCGGCCGCAGCGTCTCGCCGCGGAGCGGCTGCGCCGCGACGGCGGGCTCAGCCGGGCCGCCTCGAACGGCGCGATCATCTTCTCGGTCTGCGCCGGCTACCAGATCCTCGGCCACGAGTTCATCAACGACCTCGGTGAGCGCGAGGCCGGTCTCGGGCTGCTCGACGTGGTCTCCACCCGCGGCGAGGGGGCCCGGTGCGTCGGTGACGTACTGGCCGACATCGACCCGCGCCTCGGCCTGCCGCCGCTGACCGGGTTCGAGAACCACCAGGGCGTCACCCATCTCGGCCCGACGGCACGGCCGTTCGCCCAGGTGCAGTTCGGCCGGGGCAACGGCACCGGTGACGGCACCGAGGGCGCGTACAACGACACCGTCTTCGGTACGTACATGCACGGCCCCGTGATGGCGCGCAACCCGCACATCGCGGACCTGCTGCTGAAGCTGGCCCTCGATGTGAACGCCCTGCCGCCGACGGACGACCGCTGGTACGAGGCGCTGCGCGCCGAGCGCATCGCGTCGGCGACACAGCCCGCCTGATGAGGGGGTTTTCGCTCGTCTGAGCGGAGTCCAGCAGGCGGACGCCCGGTTCGGTCCCGCCACCCTGCGCCGGTAGGGTGGCGGGGATCCAACCGGACGACGTGGTCCGGTCGTCGGCCCACGTTGCAAAGGTTTCCCGGGCAATGCGAATTGGTGTGCTCACCTCCGGCGGCGACTGCCCCGGCCTCAACGCCGTCATCCGTTCCGTCGTGCACCGCGCGGTGGTCGACCACGGCGACGAGGTCATCGGCTTCCACGACGGGTGGAAGGGCCTCCTCGAATGCGACTACCGCAAGCTCGACCTCGACGCGGTCGGCGGCATCCTCGCCCGGGGCGGCACGATCCTCGGCTCCTCCCGGGTCCAGCCCGCCCATCTGCGGGGCGGCGTGGAACAGGCCAGGGGCCATGTCTCCGACCTCGGTCTCGACGCGATCATCCCGATCGGGGGCGAGGGCACGCTGAAGGCGGCCAACCTGCTCTCCGAGGCGGGTCTGCCGATCGTCGGCGTTCCGAAGACCATCGACAACGACATCGCCTCCACGGATGTGACCTTCGGCTTCGACACCGCCGTCGGTGTCGCGACCGAGGCGCTCGACCGGCTCAAGACGACCGCCGAATCGCACCAGCGGGTGCTGATCGTCGAGGTCATGGGCCGCCACACCGGCTGGATCGCCCTGCACTCGGGCATGGCGGCCGGCGCCCACGCCATCGTCGTGCCGGAGCGTCCCTTCGACATCGACGAGCTGACCGAGGTGGTCGGCAGGCGTTTCTCGGCCGGCAAGAAGTTCGCGATCGTCGTCGTCGCCGAGGGCGCCAAGCCTCGCGAGGGCTCGTCCATGGAGATCGAGCAGGGCACCAAGGACATCTACGGGCACGAGCGGTTCGCCGGCATGGCCACGCAGCTCTCCAGCGAGCTGGAGCAGCGCCTCGGCAAGGAGGCCCGCCCGGTGATCCTCGGCCATGTGCAGCGCGGCGGCACGCCGACCGCGTACGACCGGGTGCTCGCCACCCGCTTCGGCTGGCACGCGGTGGAGGCCGCGCACCGCGGCGAATTCGGCATGATGACGGCGCTGCGCGGCACGGACATCGTGATGGTGCCGCTGGGCGAGGCCGTGGAGACGCTGAAGACCGTTCCGGCCGAGCGGTACGCCGAGGCGGAGTGCGTGCTCTGAGCGACACCCTGTCCGATGAACTGCCCCCGGCCGCAACCGCGGCCGGGGGCAGTTCTACTCTGGTCGGGACAACCGGAACGAATCGGGGACACCCCCGGCGGGAGTGAACAGATGGATCACAGCGGGCACGGCATGAACATGGATCTGCCGCCGTTCACGCTGGGACGTGGGCTCCAATTCTCCGCGGACCCGTTCTTCCTCATCGGCTGCCTTCTCGGCATCGGCCTGTACGCGTACGCCGTGCTGCGGCTGCGCAGACGCGGGGACGGCTGGCCGGTCGGCCGGACCGTGTTCTTCGTCGTCGGCGTGCTGAGCATCGCACTGGTGATGTGCACCAAGCTCAACGACTACGGCATGGTCATGTTCAGCGTGCACATGGTGCAGCACATGGTGATCAGCATGCTGTCGCCGATCCTGCTGCTGCTGGGCGCTCCGGTGACCCTGGCGCTGCGTGCGCTGCCGGTCGCGGGCCGTGGCCGCACCGGTCCGCGCGAGCTGCTGCTCAAGCTGCTGCACAGCCGGTACATGAGGATCATCACGCATCCGGCCTTCACGATCCCGATCTTCATCGCCAGCCTGTACGGGCTGTACTTCACCCCGCTCTTCGACTTCCTGATGGGCTCGAAGACCGGTCACATCGCGATGATGGTGCACTTCCTCGCGGTCGGTCTGGTGTTCTTCTGGCCGATCATGGGCATCGATCCGGGACCGCACCGGCCCGGCTACGTGATGCGGATGCTGGAGCTGTTCGCCGGGATGCCGTTCCACGCGTTCTTCGGTATCGCGCTGATGATGGCGACGACGCCGATGGTGGGGACGTACAAGCATCCGCCGGCCTCGCTGGGCATCGACGCGCTGAGCGACCAGGGCTGGGCAGGCGGTATCGCCTGGGCCTTCAGCGAGATCCCGTCGGTGCTGGTGCTGATCGCGCTGGTCTTCCAGTGGTACCGCTCCGAGCAGCGGACGGCGAAGCGCTCCGACCGTGCGGCCGACCGGGACGGTGACCAGGAGCTCCAGGCGTACAACGCCTATCTCGCCTCATTGCAGGCGCGCGGGCAGTAGCGGTGGGCATGCCTCCGGGGTGACGATGGCATCCACGGCCGCACGGCCGACGAGGAGGGTGCGGGCATGTCCGGATCCACGAAGGCCATGGGAGTGCTCACGCTGACGGCCCTGGTCGTCGTCACCGCCTACACGGTGGCGCTGGGGAGCAGCGGCTGGCTCTGGTTCGGCTGGGTGGTGCTCGGTCTGATCACCCTGGGGATGGCGGCGACGCGCGAATCCTGACCCCGGGCAGACGTGCGCGTCCCGGCCCCGGGAACTGCGGCGGGGTCCGGTGTACCGGCTGCCGACGGCGGGTACGCCGGACGGATTCGACCCGCGGGTCGAATCCGAGCGCCTGCCCGTTGCCGGGTCGCGGAGCTCCTAACGTTCGGGCCACAGTGCCGTCGGACCGGCGGCCCGACCCGAGGAGCTCTTGATGGGGAACCGTGCGAGAACGGCAGCCGCGGTGATCGCGGCGGGACTGTTCGCCGCCACCGCGGGCGGGTGCTCGAACAGTGGCGGCGGCAGTTCGCCGTCCTCCAGTGCCACACCACCGTCGTCCGTCTCACCGGCCGCTTCGGTCTCCTCCTCCCCGGTCGGCAAGGTGGTGATCACGATCAAGGACTTCGCGTTCGAGCCGGCCCGTCCCACGGTCGCGCCGGGGACGCTGATCACCGTGGTCAACAAGGACTCCGCGGCCCACACCCTGACCGCCACCGGCAACAAGGTCTTCGACACCGGCAATGTGGCGCCGGGGCAGACGGTCACGTTCACGGCCCCGGACAAGGCGGGCTCGTACCCGTTCATCTGCACGATTCACCCGTACATGAAGGGGTCGCTCACCGTCCGGTGAGCCACGTCGGCGGCGCCCGTTTGCGGGGCGCCGCCTCCCTGATGTGCTCAGGCCTGCTGGAGACCCGGCCGGCCGGCCTCCGTCACGTACGAGGTCCGGGTCGAAACGGGTGCGCCGGGGGTGGTGACGTACGGGAGGACCCGGAAATCGGCGCGGCAGCTCTCCCGGGTCAGCGCGCAGCGCACATAGCCGCGCTGGAAGTTGGTGAACTTGATGTGCTCGTTGGCCGCGAGCAGCTTGGCACCGGAGGGGTCCAGGTCCATCCCGTCCTTGGTGGTGGAGATGGACGAACCGACGAACTCGACGCCGAGCGTGGGTGATCCCGGGTCGTCGAAGTTCTGCTTCAGATCGGCGGCGAGGTGGCGGTGCATGTCGCCGGTGAGGACGACGGGGTTGCTCACGCTGCGGTCGGTGATCTCCTTGAACAGCCGTTGGCGGGCGTCCACGTAGCCGTCCCAGAAGTCCATCACGAATGCCTGGCCGGGGCCGGGATCGGTGTCGACCTGGGCCACGGGGATCTGCTGGGAGATCATGTTCCACGTCGTGTCGGAGCGTCCGAGGCCTCGGTACAGCCACTGCTCCTGCTCGGGGCCGAGGATGGTGCGGCCGGGCGTCAGCCGTTCGTCGCAGCCGCTCTTGGTGCCGTCGCCGCAGGGCTGGTCGTCGCGGAAGAGCCGGGTGTCGAGGATGTGGAAGGTGGCCATCCGCCCGTAGCGCAGACGGCGGTACATCCGGGCCTCGAAGCCGTTCGGCTTGTTCGGCAGCCGCAGCGGCAGATGCTCGTAGTACGCCTGGAAGGCGGCCGCCGCGCGCTCGCGGAAGACCGCCGGGTCCTGGTCGGGCTCGTTGTCGGCCTTGGACTTGTCGCGCGCCCAGTTGTCCTCGACCTCGTGGTCGTCCCAGACGAGGGCGAACGGGTGGGTCTGGTGGGCGGCGATGAGGTCGGGGTCGAAGCGGTGGAGGGCGTGGCGGTTGCGGTACTGGACGAGGTTCATCGGCTCGGGACGCAGCTCGGCGGCGACCGGGACGTTGCGTACGCCGCCCATGGCGTCGATGGCGTTCTCGTAGATGTAGTCGCCGAGGTGCAGGACCAGATCGACGTCCTCCTCGGCGAGGTGCCGGTAGGCGGTGTAGAAGCCCTCGAACCACGCCTGGCAGGAGACGAAGGCGAAGTCCAGCTCCCTGGGCCGGCTGTGCGGCGGGGGCGCGGTGCGGGTGCGCCCGACGGGACTGAGCGCACCGCCGGCGCGGAAGCGGTAGTAGTAGTGCCGGTCCGGCTGGAGTCCGGAGACCTCGACGTGGACGGAGTGGGCGAGTTCGGGCACCGCGCGGGTCCGTCCCCGGCGTACGACGGAGCGGAAGCGGTCGTCGCGGGCGACCTCCCACTGCACGTCGACGGCGTACGGCGGCATGCCTCCGTTTCCATCGGGCGCGAGGGGCTGGGGAGCGAGGCGGGTCCACAGTACGACCCCGTCCGGCCACGGATCGCCGGACGCCACCCCCAGGGTGAACGGATCCTCGTGGAAGGGCGCGTCACCCCAGGCCCGGCCTGCCGACAGGCCCGCCGCGGCCAGGGCCATACCGACCGTTCCGCCGAGCATCACCCGTCTTCCGATCTCTCCGGTACCACCTGACCCACTGTTCATTTGCATGAAACTCGTCCCTTCGTCGAACGGAATTCCGTCCGGTACGAGGTGGGATCGGCGCGTGATTTCACGCCCGTCCATGTGGTAATCACAGCGTGGATATCACAGAGGAATCACACGCCACAAGACCACCCGCGGGTGGTCACATTGCCGTTCACAAGCGGTTAGTTGAGGAGACATCAACCATCTTCCCGGGCGCCCGAGGACAGGTCGGCAACACCCTTGACACCCCTCAGGGCGGCTCATAGTCTCCACGCCACAGAATTAACGTTAGATTTCACATCGGGAAATTCGGTGCGACGGAAGGACGTGCTCGTGTCCGGTTCCCCGGCAACGGATGTACCCGCCCGCCGCCCCGCCGAAGGGACGGCGACCGGTCGGCCGGATGCCCGGAAGCTGCGGCCGTACGCTCTGCGATGCGAGCACCGCACCACCCCGCTGGGGATCGACGAACCCGCTCCCCGGCTCTCCTGGCGGCTGGCCTCCGACCGCCGCGGCGACGACCCGGTGGCGTACCGGGTCCGTGTCGCCGAGCGTGCCGAGGATCTGGACGGCGGCGGTCAAATCCTCTGGGAAACCGGCCGGGTGGCCGATCCCGGCGCGACGGCCGTCGACTACGCGGGGCCGGCGCTCCCGGGCCGTACGCGCTTCCACTGGCGGGTCTCCGTATGGCCGGCCGGGTCGGACGTGCCCGCCGAGGCCACCTCGTGGTTCGAGACCGCTTTCACCCACGCGGGTGAGTGGCGGGCTTCGTGGATCACCCACGACCCGCGTCCGGTCGACGTCATGGACGCGCCCACCGAGGGCGAGTTCGCCCTCGACGACCACGGGCTCGCCCCGTGCCCCGTCCTGCGCCGGACCTTCACCGCATCGGCCGTCACCCGTGCCCGGCTCCATGTCAGCGCGCGCGGCCTGTACGAGGTCCGGCTCAACGGCGTACGGGTCGGCGACGCCGAACTCGCGCCCGGCTGGACCGACTACCACCACCGCGTCCAGTACCAGACGTACGACGTCACCGAGGCGGTGCGTGACGGCGAGAACGTCCTCGCGGCCACCGTCGCCGATGGCTGGTGGAGCGGATTCGTCGGCTTCGAACCGCGCAGGGCCGGAGCCCACTACGGCTCGTCCCCCCAGTTCCTGGCCGAACTCCACCTGACCGGGCCGGACGGCCGGAGCTCCGCGGTCGTCACCGACGACACGTGGCGCACCGGCACGGGAGTCGTCCGCCACGCGGATCTACTGATGGGCGAGTGCCATGACCTCCGACACACCGCCGACGGCTGGGAACTCCCCGGCTTCGACGACTCCGGCTGGCCCCCGGCCCTGATCACGGACACCGATCACCGCCTCCTCGTGGCATCCGTCGACGAGCCCGTGCGGGCGATGACCGAGCTGCGCCCGTGCTCGGTCGAACGTGTCTCCCCCGGCACCCACGTCGTCGACTTCGGCCAGAACCTCGCCGGCCGCGTACGGCTGAGCGTCCGTCGCCTCGCGGCCGGGGCACGGGTGGTGATCCGGCACGCCGAGGTGCTGGACGGGTCGCGGCGGCTGTACACGGCCAATCTGCGCACCGCTGCCGCGACCGATGTGCTCGTCGGGGACGGCCGCGAGCACATCGTGTTCGAGCCGCGCTTCACCTATCACGGGTTCCGGTACGCGGAGATCAGCGGCGTCCCGGAGCTGGCCGAGTCCGATGTCGTCGCCGTGGCGCTGCACAGCGACACGCCGTGGGCCGGGCAGTTCGACTGTTCGGACGCGGAGCTGAGGCGGCTCCATGACTGTGTGGTGTGGGGACAGCGCTCGAACTTCGTGAGTGTGCCCACGGACTGTCCGCAGCGCGACGAGCGGCTCGGCTGGCTGGCCGACGCGCAGGTCTTCCTCCCCACGGCCGCGCTCAACGCCGACGTCGCCGCGTTCTTCACCAAGTGGCTGCGCGACGTCGATGACGCCCGCACCCCCGACGGCGGCTTCACCAATGTCGCCCCGCGCCTCGTGGGAGTCGCCGACGAGGGCGCGCCCGGCTGGGCGGACGCGGGGGTGATCGTCCCCTGGCATCTGTACCGCGTCTACGACGACCCCCGCTTCCTCGCCCGGTCGCTGGAGGGCATGTGCGCCTGGGTCGATCTGATCCACCGCCACAATCCCGATCTGGTCTGGCGCCATCGGGTGGGACCGCACTTCTCCGACTGGCTCGCGCCCGGCACCCCCACCCCCCGTGAGGTCATGGCCACCGCCTACTTCGCGCAGAGTGCCCGTCTCACCGCACAGGCCGCCGAGGTCCTGGGGCACAAGGACGTCGGGCAGCGCTACCACCGGCTGGCGGACGACATCCGTCGCACGTTCACCGAGCGCTTCGTCACCTCCGAGGAGGCCGCGGACGGCCTTTCCGTACGCGTCGCGGGCGACACCCAGACCGGGTATCTCGTCGCGCTCGCCTTCGAGCTGCTGCCCGCCGGGCTCGTCTGCGCCGCCGCCCGCCGTCTCGCCGAACTCATCGAGTCGGCCGGACCCGCCCTGCTGACCGGTTTCCTCGGGGTGGCGCTCGCCGCGCCCGTCCTCGACGCCCACGGCCGGGCCGACCTCGCCCATGCGCTCCTGCTCCGCGACGAGGTGCCGTCGTGGCGGTTTCCGCTGCGGCACGGCGCCACCACGATCTGGGAACGCTGGGACGGGTGGACCCCCGGCACCGGATTCCGGGCGCCGTCGATGAACTCCTTCAACCACTACGCGCTCGGCTCGGTCGGCGAGTGGCTCTACCGCGGTGTCGCCGGCCTGGACCAGGCGCCGGACTCCACGGGATACCGGCGGCTGCGGATCCGGCCGCGCCCCGGCGGCCTCCGCCACGCGAGCGCCCGCCACGAGTCGGTCCGCGGCACCGTCGCGGTGACCTGGGAGCGGCACGGCGGCCGGATCGCCCTGCGCGTCCTGGTGCCGCCCGGCGCCACCGCCGATGTGTACCTGCCCACCACGGACCCCGCCTCGGTCCGCGAATCGGGCGTGGTGCCGAGCGCCGACGACCGCCACATCACTCCGGTCTCGACCGCCGCCGACCACGTGCTCTACCGGGTGTCCTCGGGCGCCTACCGATTCACTGCGGCCCATCCCCCGGTGGACGGCCATGCCGGAACGCCCGAGGCGGACCGGCCGCGGCCGTCGCCCACCCCGAGCCGACGCACATCAGAAGCGGCGGCGAAACCATCGTTCGCCCGTTCGCACGAGGAGGACACACCATGACGACGGGTTCTCGCTTCCGGCCGGACCGCAGCACGGTCGGCCGCCGGGGTTTCCTCCGGATCGGCGGCGGGGTCGCGGCGCTCGCCGCCCTTCCGCCCGTGCTGACGGCCTGCTCCGATTCCGGCGGTTCCGGCAAGCTGCGCGTCGTCGGCGTCGCCGACCAGCAGAAGCCGATAGAGGAGCTCGTCGCCCTCTACCGCAAGTCCCGGCCCGACGACGAGTTCGCCACCTCCTTCGCGCCCACGGACCAGGTGCAGACGGTGGTGCGCACCCAGCTCGCCGGTGGCAACGCCCCCGATGTGCATGTGCTCTATCCCGGCAGCGGCAGTGCCATGTCCATGGTCGAGCTGGCCAAGGCCGGGCTGCTCGCCGACCTCAGCGAGCAGTCCTGGACCAAGGAGGTCCCGGCGAACTTCCACCCGGCGTACCGGCATCAGGGAAAAACGTATCTGTATTCGGCGGGAAGCAGCGTCATCGGCGCCATCCACAACAAGAAGGCCTTCGCCGAGGCCGGGGTCGAGCCGCCGAAGACATGGAGCGAACTCCTCGATGTCTGCGCGAAATTGAAGGCCAAGGGCATCATCCCGATCGCGCTCGGCACGCAGACGCCCTGGGTCACTCAGCTGATCACCTACGCGCTGGTCCCCAACGCCGTCTATGCGAAGAACCCCGGATTCGACGCCGAGATGGCCTCCGGAAAGGCTCACTTCCGCGGCTCCGGGTGGGCCGACGCGATGGGCAAGTACCAGGAGCTGCAGCGCCGGGGCTTCTTCAACGAGAACCCCAACGGAACGACGTACGAGCAGCAGACCTCGATGGTCGCGAGCGGCAAGGCGGCGATGGCCGTCCAGGTGTCCGCCGTGCTCGCCAACTTCCGCCAGGCCGCCCGGAATCCGGAGGACCTGGGCATGTTCCCCTTCCCCGGTGGTGACGACGCCGCGAATCTGTGGATCCCGGCGGGCATCGTCGTCGGACTCGGGGTCTCCGCCCGGTCCAGGAAGTCGGCCGGGGCGAAGGCGTTCATCGAATTCCTCGGGAAGCAGGAGAACGTCGACCGCTGGGCGCAGTCCGTGGCCGCGATCCCGTTCAAGCGCGGCGCCTCGACGAAGACCGACCCGGTCCTCGACGGCTTCCTGCCTCTCATCGACGACAACCGGGCCGTCCCCTTCATGGACCAGAGCTGGCCCAATGCCGAGGTGCAGCCGGCCCATTTCGCCGCCGTGCAGAACCTCCTCGCGGGCAAGAAGGACGTGGACGGCGCCCTGAGGCAGATGGACGAGGCCTACGGGAAGAAGTCGTGACGAGCATCTCGGAGAAGACCGTCCCGGGCACGGCCGACCGGTCCGGGGACGGTCCGCGGGCCGGTCGCGAGCGGCCGGTGCGGCGCCGCGACCACACCGTCCCGCCCTGGCTCTTCGTCGTACCGGCGCTCGTCGTCTACGGCATCGTCGTGCTCTATCCGAGCCTCGCCGGGGTGATGTACGCCTTCACCGACTGGTCCGGCATCGGCGGCTTCTCCTTCACCGGTACGGAGAACTTCCGCACCCTGCTCGACGACGGCCGGGCCCTGGAGTCCGTCGGCAACACCCTGCTCCTCACCATCGCCGTGGTCGTCGTCCAGAACGGCATCGGCCTGCTGCTCGCGCTCGGTGTCCACACCAACATCAAGTCCCGCGCGGTGCTGCGGCTGATCTTCTTCGCACCGGCCGTGGTCAGCCCCGTCATGGTCGCGATCCTCTGGAAGTACGTCTACAACCCCGAGAACGGCGCCGGTCTCAACGGTCTCCTCGGCGCGGTCGGACTCGGCGGACTGCGTCAGGACTGGCTCGGGAATCCCTCGCTCGCCCTGTGGTCCGTCGCGGCGATGGTCGTGTGGCAGTACGCCGGCTACTCGATGGTCGTCTTCCTGGCCGGGCTCCAGGGCGTGCCCGCCGAACTCCACGAGGCCGCGCGGATCGACGGGGCGGGTTCCTGGCAGCGCTTCCGCTATGTCACCTGGCCGCTCCTGGCCCCGGCGCTGACGATCAACCTGATGCTGTCGACCATCGGAGGTCTCAAACTCTTCGACCAGGTCTACGCCGCGACGAACGGCGGCCCCGGCACCTCCAGCGAGACGCTGTCGACCGTCCTGTACAAGGAAGCGTTCGTCTACGGGAAGTTCGGCTACAGCACCGCCGTGGCCCTGGTCCTCGCGCTGTTCGTCGCCGCGGTCTCCCTGGTCCAGCTCCGATATCTGCGTGCGAGGGAGGTCACCGCGTGAGCATCGCAACGGTCCGCGGACCGGCGAAACCGGGACGTGGGCGCCGCGGGCCGCGGTACGGGCAGTACGCCCTGGAACTGGTCATGATCGCCGTCGCCGTCGTCTTCCTGTTCCCGGTGTACGCCCTGATCACCCTGGCGATGAAGGACCCCCGGCAGATCTCCGAATCGCCCCTCTCGCTGCCCTCGCCGCCCACCTTCGGCAACTTCGGCGACGCCTGGTCCTCCGCGTCGCTGGGGCCCGCCCTGCTCAACAGCACGGTCATCACCGTCGTCAGTCTGCTGCTGCTCATCGTCCTCGGTTCCACGGGGGCCTACTACCTCGCGCGGCGCGCCCGCGGCCTGGGCTACGGGCTGTACATCCTGTTCCTGCTGGGCATCGTGCTGCCGTTCCAGCTCGGCATGATCCCGCTCTACAAACTCGTCGACGACCTCGGCTGGCTCGGCACGTACCAGGGCATGGTGCTCTTCTACACCGGCATCCAACTGCCGTTCACCGTCTTCCTGTACACCGGTTTCATCCGTGCTCTGCCGCAGGACTACGCGCAGGCCGCGCTGATCGACGGCTGCAACCACCGGCAGGCGTTCGCCCGGATCGTGTTCCCGCTGCTGCGCCCCATCACCGGCACCGTGATCATCCTGAACGCGGTGTTCATCTGGAACGACTTCTTCACCCCGCTGCTGTACCTGGGCGGCTCCGACAAGGAGACCGTGCCGGTGGGCATCTTCGCGTTCGTCGGCCAGTACGTCTCGGACTACGGCCTCGTCTTCGCCGGGCTGGTGCTCGCGGCGCTGCCGATCCTGATCGTCTTCGTGGTCCTCCAGCGGTATGTGATCAAGGGCTTCGCGGGCGGTCTCAAGGGCTGAGGAGCTCTCATGACACACCCGGAGGACGGACCGCTCCTCCCGCCGGGCATCGCGGCGGTCCTCGCCACGCCCCCGCGTGCCTTCTCGCCCGTCGCCATCTGGTGGTGGAGCGGGGAGCGGCTCGACCGGGCCCGGCTGCGTGCGCAGCTGGAGCGCTTCGCGCAGGGTGGGGTGCACAACCTCGTGCTCCTCAATCTGGCACCGTCGGGGCCGCTGTTCGGCTCCGATGCCGACGACCCGCCGTTTCTGTCCGACGCGTGGTGGGCGCTGCTCGACGGGGTGTGCGACGACGCGGGTGAACTGGGGGTCGCCCTCTGGTTCTACGACCAGCTCGGCTTCTCCGGCGCCGATCTGCAGGCACGCCTCGTCGACGAGTGCCCCGCCCACGCCGGCCGTCGGCTCGACCGCGTGCAGGCCGTGGTGGAGTCCTCGGCGGACCGGGCCGGCGAACTGCGGTGCCCGCCGCACTGCCGGCCGCTCGCGGGCAGCGCCGAACCGCTCGACGACGACGGCCGGAGCTCCGGTCCGGCGGTCCCGGTGACGGTGACGGTGACCGACGGGGTCGTACGGGCGCCCGGCTCCGGCCGCTGGCGTCTGACGCTCCATCACCATGTCGCGCTCGGCTTCGACTACCTCGGCGCCGACGCCTGTGCGGCGCTGCTGGACCGGGTGCACGGGGAGTTCGAGCGCCGACTCGGTGACCGGCTCGGATCCGTCGTCGCCGGCTCGTTCCAGGACGAACTGCCGTCCCTGCCCACCTGGTCCACCGGCTTCGCCGACGCCTTCCGGCGCCTTCGCGGGTACGACATCGCCGAGCGGCTCGACGCCCTGTACGACGACTGCGCGGATCCGGACGTCCACCGGATCCGCCGCGACTACCACCTGACCCGGGCCGAACTGGCCGAGGACGCGTTCTTCCGGCCGCTGGCCGCCTGGCACGAGCGCCACGGGCTGCTCATCGGCTGCGACCAGCAGGACCCCGCCCGCGCCGGACACCCGGTCGCGGGCGTGGAGCTGTACGCCGACTACGCGCGAACGCACCGCTGGTTCTCGGCCCCCGGCTCCGACCACCACGGGGACGCCCGCATCCACTCCTCGCTCGCCCACCTCTACGGCCGCCCCCGCACCTGGGTCGAGGCCTTCCACTCCACCGGCTGGGGCGGCACCCTGGAGGAGACCTTCGACTGGCTGCTCCCATGGCTCCGCGCCGGCGCCACGCTCTACAACCCGCACGCCGTGTACTACACGACCAAGGGCGGCTGGTGGGAATGGGCTCCGCCCGCGACCGACTGGCGCCAGCCGTACTGGCGACACCACCACGTCTTCGCCGATGCCGTGACCCGGCTGTGCGCGATCCTGAGCCTCGGTCACCATCTCTGCGACATCGCGATCCTGCTGCCCACCACCACCGCCCAGGCGGGCACCGCCCTGGACGGCGTCACCGACGCGGCGAGGCGCGCCCAGTCGGTGTATCTCGAACTCGTCGGGGACATGGCCTGGTTCCGCACCCGGCCCGGCGTCATGGACCGTCTGGGCCTCGACGCCGACGTCATCGACGACGCCTCCCTGGCCCGCGCCCGGGTCTCCCGGCTCGACGACGGCGTACGACTGCGGGTCGCGGACGAGGCGTACGCCACGATCGTGCTGCCCTCGTGCACCGTGCTCGAACGGGAGACGGCGCAGCGGCTCGTCGAATTCGCCTCCACCGGTGGGCGGTTGATCTCACTGGGCGACCTCCCCGAGCAGCTCGTCGGCCCCGGCACGGCCACGGAGGCCGGGCTGCGGGAGTGCTTCGCGGACGGCCGGGCCGTGCACATCCCCATGACGGACGACCCGGCCGATCCGCTCGCCGCCGCTCTCGGCGGTGCGCACCCGGTCGTCCGCGCACCGGTTCCCTCTCTCGCGCGTCGGGTGGACGGCGCCACGGTGGTGTTCCTGACCGCGGCCGCCCCGCGGGCGACCCGTGCGTCCGTCGCCGCCCCCGACGAGCGGGGCGCCGCCCTGGGCTGGCTGGACGCCCGCTACGACTTCGACCCGGGCCGCTACGCGCGACGGGCCCGGGTGCGGGTCCGGGACGTTCCGGGCCCGGCCGTTCTGGTGGACCCGTTCGGCGGTGCTCCGCGGACGCTGCCGGTACTGCCCGCAGACGACGACGCGCGGGCCGTCGAGGTCGATGTCCCCTTCGACACGGGCCCCGCGGCCGTACTGGTCTTCCCGGACCGCGACCGGGAACCGGCCGCACCCGTGGCGCGCGGCTCCCGGCCGGGTGTCGGCACCGTCGTGGAGGTTCCCCCGGACGCGGAGTGGGACATGGTGCTCGTCCCGACGCTCGACAACACCTGGGGCGATTTCGACCGCCCCGCGACCGGGCCGCCCACCGGCACGGCCGTCACCGAGTGCCGGACCTTCCGGCACCGGGTGGAGGCGGTCGGTGAGGACGGTCTCCGGGACGGCTGGGCCGCGCCCTCCGGCCCCGGTCGTCCGGCGTGCGCCACGGTCCACGCGACGTTCGGCCCGCGCGCGGTCGTGCTCCGCGAGGGGCCCGACCGAGGCGGCCCCTCGGTGCTCGAATGGTCCGAGACCCTGGGCGTGTACAAGGACCCGGTGCATCGCGCGGTTCTGGGGCCGAAGGGGCATGTGCCCGAGGAGTTCGCGCACCTCGGCCACGCGGTCGCCGGAGAGGTGGTGCGGCTGCGCGTGGCACTGCACCTGGACGAGGCCTTTGACGGACATCTCGCGATCGGGGCCGCGGCGGCCAAGCGGGCCCGGATCGACGGCGCGTCGGTGGCTCTCCACGACGAGGGCCATCTCGCGATGGGCCCGGTGCGGGCAACGGCCGGACCCCACCTGCTCGAACTGGAACTGACACCCAATCACCACTGCGACCTGCGGGCGCATTTCGCGCTCGTTCGTGATCCCGAAGGCTACCGGCGCCCGGAGTGGATCCACGCGCCCGGGACGATGGGCACCACCCTGCACCTCTCCGCGCTCCCCGACCGGGCTGTCGTCCAAGTGGCTTCCCGGGTGCCTTGCGCACTGCGGGTGAACGGACAACTCATCGGCAGGCAGGGTGGATTCGACCCGTACGCCGAGCACGCGGTGCCGCGTGTCCGACGGCACGACGTGGCTGCGGCGCTGCGTGTCGGCGACAACGACATCACGGTCGAGACGTCCGGCGACGGCGAGCGTACGGTCCTGGTGGACGCGGTTCTCCACGACGAACACGGCGAGTGCGTCGCGACGCTGCACAGCGACTCCCGCTGGTGGGGCGAGGGGGCGCGGGGGCGCGGGCCGGTCCGGGTGCGCCGGGAGCCGGTGGGTGATCCCGCCGCCCTGTGTCTGCGCCGCCGTCCTCATCCGCTGCCGGGTGCCGCGTGGCTGGACCCGGAGGCCGATGACGGCACGGTGGTTCCGCTGCGGTTCGCGGTCCCGGGGCGCCGGGGCGGCGTGGAGTGGCTGTGGTGCGAACTCCCGCCCGGAACCAGACGGTTGACGGCTTCTGTGCACGGCGACGTCACCGTCCACGTGGACGGCTCCGAATACCCCGGCGTGACCACCGTCGACGCCCGGGGGGTGCGTACCGTGACGGTCGAGCTGCCGCCCGGTGATCGCGGCGGGCCGCGGGCCGCCGCGCTGCGGGTCCGGACCCGCCCCGGGTACGAGGGTGGTGCCGCGCTGGCGGGTCCGGTGCGCTGCACGGTCGGCCCCGGGCGGATCCGGCTCGGTGACTGGGAGGACCAGGGCCTCGCCGAGTACAGCGGCGGAGTGCGGTACGGCCGTGAGGTGACCGTGCCCGCCGAGGTCGTCGCGGGACAGGTGTGGCTGGACCTCGGGCGGGTCCGGGGAACGGCGGAGGTACGGGTCGGCGGCGTCGCCGCGGGGGTGCGGGTGTGCTCCCCGTACGTCTTCGACCTGACAGGTCTGGTCGTGCCCGGGACCAATGCCGTGGAGATCACCGTGTTCGGGACACTGGCGCCCCACCTGGACGCGACGAGCCCGACCCACTTCGTCTTTCCCGGGCAGCGTGTCAGCGGCCTGCTGGGTCCCGTACGGCTGCGGACCGGGCGGGTGTGACGGGGCGGGTGTGACGGGACGGGGCACGGCAGGCCGGGGAAACCGGCGCTCCGTCCCTGCCCCGCGCGTCAGGAACCCGCGAAGAGTTCACCGTTTCGCGCCAAGATCGCGCAAGCGCCCGTCACCGGCGGCCGGCCCCGGGCACACGCTGGGCGGACCCGATCGAAGGACCGCGCCTCACATGTCCGTTCTGACCTCAGCCCCCGGTACGGCGCCGAGCGCCCAGGAGCCCCCCGATGCCGGGGCACGCCACAAACTCACCTCCCTCACCGGCCTCGCCGCGCTCTCGCTCGACGCGATGGCCTCGGTGGCGTACGGACCCGAGGCGATCGTCCTGGTCCTGGCAGCGGCCGGCGGCCACGGACTCGGCTTCACACTCCCCGTCACACTGGCGATCGCGGTCCTCCTGGCAGTCCTCGTGGCCTCGTACCGCCAGGTCATCGCCGCCTTCCCGGACGGCGGGGGCAGCTACGCGGTCGCCCGGACGCATCTCGGCCGCCGCACCGGCCTGGTCGCCGCCGCCTCACTGGTCCTGGACTACGTCCTCAATGTCGCGGTCGCCGTCACCGCCGGAGTGGCCGCGCTGACCTCGGCCTTCCCCGGTCTTCACGACGACCGCGTATGGCTCTGCCTCGCCGTGCTGGCCCTGATCACCGGTGTGAATCTGCGCGGGATCGCCGACTCGGCGCGTGCGTTCGTCGTGCCGACCGCGGTGTTCATCGGCTCGGTCCTCGCGGTGATCGTGGTCGGTCTCTTCCGCTCGGCCCCGGTGAGCGCCCAGGCCGCGGCCGGTCATGCCTCCGCGCTCTCCGACCAGGCCACCGCGGTCGGTGCGCTGCTCCTGCTCAAGGCCTTCGCCTCGGGCTGCTCGGCGCTCACCGGTGTCGAGGCCATCGCCAACGCCGTGCCGTCGTTCCGCGCCCCGGGCGTCCGCCGGGCCCAGCGCGCGGAGGTCGCGCTCGGTGTGCTGCTCGGTGTCATGCTGATCGGTCTGTCCGTGCTCATCTCCCGGTTCGGCTTGCAGCCGGTGCAGGGCGTCACGGTGCTGGCCCAGCTCACCGAGGCGTCGTTCGGCCACCATCTCGCCTTCTACGTCGTGCAGTTCGCCACGATGGTGCTACTGGCGCTCTCCGCCAACACGTCCTTCGGCGGGCTTCCGGTGCTGCTCGGACTGCTGGCCCGGGACAACTTCCTGCCGCATGTGTTCGGTCTGAAGGCCGACCGGCAGGTACACCGCCACGGGGTCCTCGCCCTCTCGGCCGTCTCCGCCGCGCTGCTGGTGCTCTCCGGCGGCGACACCAACACCCTCGTCCCGCTCTTCGCGATCGGTGTGTTCGTCGGCTTCACCCTCGCCCAGACCGGGATGGTCGTCCACTGGCGCGGCGTCCGCGGGCCGAAGTGGGCGGGCAAGGCGTTGCTCAACGGCCTGGGCGCGCTGCTGACCGGGGTCGGTGCGGTCGTCGTCACGGCCACCAAGTTCCATGACGGCGCCTGGCTGATCGTGGTCGCCCTGCCCTTGCTGGTCGCCTGCTTCGAGTGCGTGAACCGGGCGTACGGCAGGATCGGGGAGCGACTGGGCGTCGGCCGTATCCCGGATCCCCCGTACCGCACCCGCTCACTGGTCGTGGTTCCGGTCTCCTCCCTCACCCGGCTCACCAGCGAAGCCCTGACCGCCGCGGTGTCGCTGGGCGACGAGGTCCGGGCCGTCACGGTGTGCCACCCCGATTCCGAGGACCTGTCGCGGGCCGAATCCCTGGCACGGGACTGGGAGTTGTGGAACCCGGGCGTACCACTGGTCCGGCTGGACTCGGACCGCCGCACGGTCGGCCGGCCGGTCGCCGCGTACGTACGCGCACTGACGGCGGCGGATCCGGGGGTCCGGATCACCGTCCTCGTCCCCGAGGCCGAACCGGCCCATGTGTGGCAGCGGCTCCTGCAGAACCAGCGGGGCGCGGTCGTCGCCCACGCCGTACGCCACGAGACGGAGGCGGTGGTCTGTCGGCTGCGGTTCCGGTTGCTGGATACCCGGCCCTCCTGATGTCACGGCGGCGCCCACGCGCCGTGGCTTCCCCCCGCCTCCTACTCGTCCCCTGTCAGCATCGGCAGCAGCAGCGCCGCGGACCAGCTGAAGTTGGGCGAGTTGAGCGGTGCCCCGGTGGTCGGGTCGTAGTTCTCCATGATCGGTCCGTTGCCCGCGAGGCCCGACGCATGGGTCAGGAGCCGGTCCGTCAACGCGTCCGCGTCCTTGCCGTAGCCGTAGCGGCGCAGGCCGCCGAGGGCGAAGTATGCCTGGTCGAACCAGACCGGGCCGCGCCAGTACGCGGTCGGCGAGAAGTAGGGGGAACTCTTCGCCACGGTCGGGAAGGGCACGGTCGTGGCGAACTCCGCCGGGTCCGTCAGCTTGTCGCGCACGGAGCGGGCCTGTGCGGCGGATGCCGTGCCGGTCCACAGCGGGACAGCGCCCTCGAT
Organism: Streptomyces sp. NBC_01363; assembly: GCF_026340595.1. Classification (GTDB taxonomy): domain Bacteria; phylum Actinomycetota; class Actinomycetes; order Streptomycetales; family Streptomycetaceae; genus Streptomyces. The sequence continues at coordinate 4,868,161 of NZ_JAPEPF010000001.1, read as the reverse complement.
GCCACGGCCTCGGGCCGTGAGCGGTGCGCCGGTGCCGAGCGCGGTGTCGTGGAACCAGCCGTCCGCGGAGTCGTACATCGTCGTGCGGACGGCGGTGGAGGTGGCGGTGGAGCGCTGCTTCCAGTGCCTGGCGTCGGCGCCTCGGCCCAGCGCACCGGCGATGCGCGCCAAGTAGGCCTGATCGGCGGCCAGATAGGAGTTGAGGTCGACGGACTCCTGGTCGATGGAGTAGCCGAGGAGCGTTCCGTCTGCGGCCCTGTTGGCGACGATGCCGGTACCGAGGGTGGCGTCGAAGCGGGGCGCGTTGTCCATGCCGCTCTCCCAGGCCGCGGCGAGGCGTCGTTCCTCGGTGGAGTTGTTGGCCGGGTCGACGGTGGCGCCGTACTCGGCGAGACCGTTGTGGTCGTGATCCCGGTTGCGGTACCACCACGCCTGGTAGGCGGCGAGCTTCGGGTACATCTCGCGCAGGAAGGCCCTGTCCCCGGTCTTCGCGTAGACCTCCCACACGGCCCAGGCGGCCAGTGGGGGCTTGGAGTTGCGTTCGTTCCAGTTGCCGCCGCCGCGTGCGGGGTCGTTGTAGAAGATGACGTCGGGGATCATCCCGGCGTCCTGGGGGCGGGTCGTCGAGTCGGACCGGATCTGCCAGTCGAAGATGGCGCGGATCTGCGACTCGGCCAGCTCGGGCGCGAAGCGTGCGGTGCCGACGGCCTGCTTCCACGTGTCCCAGGCCCAGATGCCGCCGGTGAACCACTTGTAGGAGATCGACGGTGTGATCCCGTCGTGCTTGATCCGCCCGGCCGCGCTGCGCCAGTTGGTGACGAGGGTCTCCAGGGACTTCACGGCCGTGCGCCGCCGGTCGGCGGGAACGCCCCGGGTCACCCCGGCGACGTAACCCCGCCAGCGCGCGTCGGACGCGGACACGACCGCTGCGGGGCGGGCCAGCACGTCGCGGACCTTCGCCTGCTCCTTCGTGCGCTCGGCGGCGGTGAAGGTGTAGGACTCGGTCCAGTCGAATCTGTGCGCGCGGCCCGGCGCGAGGGTCACCGGTTCCACGGCCTCGGTGCGGTAGGTGTCGCCGTCCACCGTCGTGCGGACGCGGTCCTTGTGGGTGACCTCGAAGCGTTCCGTGCCGTCGGTGAGGTAGTCCCAGGTCTCGCGGACCTTCGCGAAGCCGACGCCGACGCCGGAGCCGGTGGCGGTCAGCGACGGTGCGTCGCGCATCGGTTCGTCGGCGGGCCGCAGCAGGCTGCCCGTCCAGTCGGCGCCCAGGGTGCGGGGGTCAGGGCCGGTGTTGCGGACCTCGGCCCTGACCAGGGCGGTGCGGTCGGTGGCGAAGCGGAGTTCGAGGGTGAGGCGCAGGCCGCGGCCGAGGTCGTAGGACTGGAGGAGCCGGCCCGGGAGCGAGGTGGAACGGGGTGCGCCGCCGCCCGCCAGGTCCAGGGTGCGGCCGTGTTCGGTGAGGCGGATGCGGCTGAAGGACTTGCTGAGCCACCAGGGGTATTCCTGGGCGATGTAGAGGGGCCCGGAGAAGCCGCCGTAGGCATCCTTGTCGCCGGCCTTCGGCAGGGCGTACGCGTGCCAGGCCCCGCGGTCGGCGAAGACGTTGACGGGGTTGTTGTCCTCGTCGTCGCCCGGCTGAGCGGCGGCGGGGGTGCCGTGCAGGTCGAGGACGTCGGCGTACGAGGGCGAGGGCTCCGGATGTCCGTGGGCAGTGGCCGTCTGCGGTACGGCGAGGGCGCCGCCGGCCAGGAGCAGTGCGGTCAGGACGCTCAGGGGGCGGCGTGCGGTCATGGGTCGGTCTCTCCAACGGGTCATTTCCCGGTCTCTCCCAGGGAGTCGGTGTCGATGCGCAGGACGGCGGCGCCGAGCGGGCCGAGGCCGAGGTGGCCGCGGACGGCGGCTCCGGTGAGCAGGTCGGTGCCACCGGCGGTGTAGCGGCCGGTCAGTGGCGTCCGCGTGTCGTGGTCGTTGTGGTTGAGGACGAAGAGGTACGTGCCCCGGGCGCCGGAGCGCACGGTCGCCTCGACGCCCTCGGGGACGTCGAGCACGGGGCGTACGCCCGCCGCCCGCAGCGCCTCGTCGAGCACGGCCGCGATGCCGTCGCCGAGGTGGGCGCTGATGTACCACGCGGTGCCGGTGCCGTGGCGGTGGCGGGTGACGGCGGGGCGGCCGGCCAGCTCGCCGGCCGCGTACGAGTCGACGACCTCCGTGTCCGGGCCCTCGGGCTCGATCCACTCGCTCCACAGAGTGGCCTCGGCGCCGGAGGCGAGGGGCACCGCCGCACCGTCGGGGATCGGCCAGAACTCGTCGACGGACACGCCGAGCACGTCCCTCAACGGTCCGGGTGCGCCGCCGTCGTGGATGTGGTCGTGGCCGTCGACGACGCCGGAGAAGGGGCCGCACACGAGGTGGCCGCCACCGTGTACGTAGGCCGCGACGCGTGCGGCGTTCTCGGGCCGCAGCAGGTGGAGGTTGGGGGCGAGGACGGCGCGGTAGCCGTCGAGGCCGGCGTGCGGGGGCACGAAGTCGACGGTGACGGTGCGGGCGTGCAGCGCCGCGTACCAGGGGCGCAGGAGCTCGCGCCAGCGCATCCGGGCGGAGGGGTGGTCCTCGGCTTCCAGCGCCCACCAGGAGTCCCAGTCGAGGACGATCGCCACGTCCGCCGGGGTGGTGGCGCCGGTGACCTCGCCGAGCCGGGCGAGTTCGGCGCCGAAGCGAACCGTCTCGCGCCAGCCCTGGGACGCGGTGCCGCGGTGCGGGAGCAGCGCGCTGTGGTACTTCTCCGCGCCGGCGCGGGAGGCGCGCCACTGGAAGTACATGATGCCGTCGGCACCGCGAGCCAGCGCCTGGAGGGACCAGAGGCGTTGCAGTCCGGGCTTCTTGGGGACGTTGACCGGCCGCCAGCTGACGGCGGACGGCGCCTGTTCGAGGAGCAGCCAGGGCCGGCCGGCCTTGAGGGAACGCATCAGGTCGTAGTTCAGGGAGGCGTTGACGTGGGCGCGGGGGTCGGCGGGGTCCGGGTAGGCGTCGTCGGAGACCAGGTCCTCGTGCTCGGCCCACTTCCAGTAGTCGAGTGCCTTGAACATCGACATGAAGTTGGTGGTGGCCGGGATGCCGGGGCTGAGTTCCCTGAGTGCCTCGCGCTCGGCGCGGTGGCATTCGAGCAGTGCGTCGGAGCAGAAGCGCCGCCAGTCCAGGAGTTGCGTCGGGTTGACGGGTCCCGGAGCGGTGCGCGGCGGTTCGATCTCTTCGTACGTGCCGTAGCGCTGGGACCAGAAGGCAGTGCCCCAGGCGTGGTTGAGGCCGTCGACGGTGCCGTAGCGGTCGGTGAGCCAGGTGCGGAAGTGGTCGGCGGACCGGGCGCAGAAGCACTCGGTGACATGGTCGCCGTACTCGTTGTGGATGTGCCACAGGGCGAGGGCCGGATGGTGTGCGTAGCGTTCGGCGAGGGTGCGGGTGAGCCGGAGCGCGGCGGCGCGGTACACGGGCGAGGACGGGCAGTAGTGCTGGCGCGAGCCGAATTCGAGGCGTACGCCGTCGGCCGTGACCGGCAGGATCTCCGGGTGGGCGCGCACCAGCCAGGCCGGCGGTGACGCGGTCGCGGTGGCCAGGTCGACGGCGATGCCGTGGGCGTGCAGCAGATCGAGGAGCCGGTCGAACCAGGCGAAGTCCCACGTGTCCGGGCCGGGTTGGAGCCGGGCCCAGGAGAAGACACCGACGGTCACCATCGTGACACCGGCCTCGCGCATCAGCCCGGCGTCCTCGGCCCAGACCTCCTCGGGCCACTGCTCGGGGTTGTAGTCACCGCCGTAGAGGACGCCGGGGACACGGGTCAGGCGGCTCATCCCTTCACCGCCCCGCCGAGGAGTCCGGCGACGAACTGCCGCTGGAAGAGCAGGAAGAGGAGCATCAGCGGAAGCGTGGCGAGGAGCGAGCCGAGCATCAGGCCCGAGTAGTCGACATGGGAGAGCCCCGTGAGGGTGTTGAGCGCGACGGGCACGGTGTATTTGTCCTCGGAGTTCAGCATGAGCAGCGGCCAGATGAAGCTGTTCCACTGCGCCATGAACGTGAAGATGACCAGGGCGCCGAGCTGTGGGCGCACACACGGCAGCACGACCTGGTAGAAGGTGCGCAGCTCGCCGGAGCCGTCGATCCGGGCCGATTCGAGGAGCTCGTCGGGGAAGTCGACGAAGCTCTGCCGCATCAGGAGGATGCCGAAGGAGTTCGCCAGGAACGGCAGGATCACCGCCTGGTAGGAGTCGATCCAGCCGACGCTCGCCATCATCTGGAACAGCGGTACGAGCAGCACCTGGAACGGGATCATCATCGTGGCGAGCACGGCGCCGAGCAGCAGGCCCCGGCCGCGGAAGCGGTACTTGGCTAGTCCGTAGCCGCACATGGCGGAGATCAGCGAGCTGAGCGCGGTGTGGACGACGGCGATACCGACACTGTTGAGGAGGACCCGTCCGAAGCCGATGGAGTCCTGGAGCCGGACGAGGTTGTCGAGGAGCCGTCCGCCGGGCAGGAACGGTGGCGGGGAGTGGAACAGCTCCGACGTGGAGTGCGTCGCGGCAATCGCCATCCAGAGGAACGGCACCAGGCTGACGATGGCGCCGCCCGCGAGGAACAGGCGGACGAGGTAGCGGCCGGCGCGCCGGGCCGGGTGGACGCGTACGGGGGCCTGCTGGAGGGCGGTCACCGGCGGCGCTCCCTTCCGAAGGCGACGTACTGGAGGGCGGAGACCGCGGCGATGATGGCCACGACGACCCAGGCGATGGCGGCGGCGTAGCCGAAGTCGAGTTGCTGGAAGCCGACCTTGTAGAGGTAGACGACCGGGGTGAGGGTGGCGTCGTCGGGGCCGCCGCGGGTGAGGACGTAGTTCTCGTCGAAGAGCTGGAGCGTCCCGATGGTGGAGGTGATCACGCAGAACAGGACGACCGGGCGCAGCTGCGGCAGGATCACACGCGCGTACGTGGACAGGGTGCCGGAGCCGTCGATCGCCGCGGCCTCGTACTGCTCCTTGCCGATGGACTGGAGTCCGGCGAGCAGGATGACGGCGTTGTAGCCGGTCCAGCGCCAGGTCAGGGAGGCGATCAGGGAGACGCGGGCCCAGGTGGGGCTGTTGAGCCAGTCGACCTGGCCGATGCCGACGGCGCCGAGTATCTGGTTGATGAGACCGCCGTCGGTCTTGAGGAGGACCTGGAAGACGACGGCGTAGGCGACGAGCGTGGTGACGGCGGGCAGGAAGTAGACCGCTCGCCAGGTGCCGCGGAAGCGCAGCCAGGACTGGTTGAGCAGGACCGCGAGGACGAGTGCCAGGCCGATCATGACGGGGACCTGTACGACGAGGATGATCCCGGTGTTGAACAGGGACTCCAGGAACGCGGGGTCGTCGATCATGCGCCGGTACTGGTCGAGTCCGACCCAGTGGGTGGTTCCGGCGTCCTCGGTGGTGAAGCTCTGCAGGAGGCTCGCGCCCAGCGGATAGGCGAAGAAGAGCGCGAAGAGGGCGGCCGCGGGTCCGGCGAAGAGCCAGGCGGTGGGGCGCCGGCGTCTGCGGCGTGCCGGGGACGGGGCGCGGGCGGGGGCGACCGGCCGGTCGTAGGTGGTCTGGACGGCCATCGGGCTACTTCACCCTCTCGCGGCCGGTGGCCGCGGCGAGCTGCCGCGCGGCCGAGTCCAGGGCGGCGCGCGGGTCCTTGCCGCGCAGCATCACGCCGGTGACGGCGGAGACCATGATGTCGGTGGCCTTCGCGTCGTCCTTGTTGTACTCGACCGGCGGGATGTTGCGGGCGAGCCGGGCGAACACGTCGAGGGCCGCCTGCCCGCCGAAGTACTCCTGCTTCGTGCTCAGGTACGGGTCGTCGAGCGCGGGCAGATAGGCGGGGAAGAGGCCCTCGCGCTTGAGCATGGAGACCTGGTTGGCCTTGCCGGTGAGCAGGAATTCGATGAACGCCCAGGCGAGGCGGGGGTTTTTGCTCTGCGCGGGGACGCAGAGCGTGGAGCCGCCCATGTTGGACGTACGGATGCCGTCGCTGGTGAAGCCGGGCAGCGGCACCACCCCGAACCTGCCCTTCAGCTCCGGCATCTCGTCGGTGAGCGTGCCCGTCCACCAGGCGGCGGTGGGTGTGGTGGTGGCCTTGCCCTCCTTGGTGCCGGTGACGAGTCCGTCCCAGCCCTTCTCGTAGTCGACGAGACCCTCGTCCTGCAAGGTCTTCATCAGGGCGAGGGCCCGCACGGCCTCCGGGGTGTCGACCGCGACCCGGCCGCCCTTGAAGTAGTACTGGCCCTGCTGCTGGAGCAGCATCGGCAGGATCCCGGCGTCCGTGGAGTCCATGATGAGCAGCTTGCGGCCGGTGGCCTTCTTGATGCGGACGCCCGCCGTCACGTAGTCGTCCCACGTCACCAGCGACGCGGGGTCCACTCCCGCGGCACGGAAGTGGTCCCTCCGGTAGTAGAGCGCGCAGGGGCCGATGTCCCAGGGCAGGGCGAAGACCGCGCTGTCCTTGCCGGTGACGGTGCGCCAGGCGGCGCGGTCGAAGTCGCCTCCGTAGCGGCCGCCGAGGCTCGTCAGGTCGTAGAAGCCGCTGGGAAAGTTGCCGGTGAAGCGCGGCATGTGACTGCCCGAGACCGTGAGGACGTCGGCAAGACCCGAGCCGCCGCGCAGGCCCACAATGATCTTGTCGTAGGCGTTGTCGTAGCCGATGTCGACGACGTCGACGGTGGTGCCGGGGTGGCGTTCCTCGAAGGTGCGGGCGAGGCGCTTCATGGCCTTGGCGGCCACGTCCCACGACCAGACGGTGACCTTTCCGGTGACCTTGCCCCCTCCGTCGTCCTTCCTGCCGCCGATGTCGCGGGCCTCGCCGCCGCCCGCGCCGCCCATGGCACATCCACTGACCAGGGACGATGCCGCGGTCGCGAAGCCTGTTGCCAGAACAACCCGTCGGGTGGGTCCTGTTGACACTCTTGCCTCCTGGAGCCTGAATGCCTAATGCTGTATTCAGAACACTGAATGACGGAGCCTGCCGTCAAGAGGTGTACACCCAAAGACTTTTGCTGCTGTGGTCCACGACCGACCCACTGGTCGGCTCACGCGAAAGGCGCGGCATGACGTCACCCCAGGACTCCGTCCACCCCTACGCCCATCCCTACATCCCGAACGCCGTTCCGGCCGTGCGGCAGGCGATGCTGGAGGAGATCGGCGCCACGGGCGTCGAGGACTTCTACGCCGACATCCCGGACGGCATCCGGCTGCACCGCCCCCTGGATCTGCCGGCCCCGCTGCGTTCGGAGGCGGAACTCACCCGCCACATGGAGGAGTTGCTCGCCCGCAACACCTCGACGCGGCAGGCGCTCAGCTTCCTCGGCTCCGGCTGCTACCAGCACCACGTACCGGCGGTCGTGGACGAGGTGGTCAACCGCAGCGAGTTCCTCACGGCCTACGCGGGCGAGCCCTACGAGGACCACGGCCGCTTCCAGGCGCTGTGGGAGTACCAGTCGATGATGGCCGAGCTGCTCGATGTCGAGATCGTCAACGTCCCGGTGTACGACGGCTTCCAGGCCTCGGGAACCGCCCTGCGCATGGCCGGCCGGATCACCGGCCGCCGCCGTGTGCTCGTCGCCACCGCGATCGACACCGACAAGCTCTCCCGCATACGTGACTACGTGCGCCCCGACCACGAGGTGACAGTCGTCCCGGTCGATCCGGAGACCGGTTGCGCCGACCTCGAAGCGGTGCGTGAGGCGCTCGCCGCCGGCGACACCGCGGCGGTGTACGCGGACACGCCCTCCGCGCTCGGCATCGTCGACGAGGCGCTCCCCCGCCTCGCCGAACTCGCCCATGACGCGGGGGCGTTGTACGTGGTGGGCTGCAATCCGCTCACGCTCGGCGTGCTCGCACCGCCCTCCGCGTACGGCGCCGACATCGCGTGCGGCGACATCCAGCCGCTCGGCCTGCACCAGAGCTTCGGCGGCGGCAACGCGGGCTTCATCGCCACCCGCGACGAGGAGCGGCTGGTCGCCGAGTACCCTTCACGCCTGTTCGGCCTCGTGCCGACGACCGTCGAGGGCGAGTACGGCTTCGGCGACGTCGCCTACGAACGGACCTCGTTCGCGCTGCGCGAGGAGGGCAAGGAGTGGGTCGGCACGGCCGCCGCGCTGCACGGCATCGGGGCCGGGGTCTATCTCGCGCTGATGGGACCGCAGGGCATGCGGGAGATCGGCGAGACGATCCTCTCGCTCACCGCGTACGCCCGCAGGTGCCTGGCCGAGGTGCCCGGCATCGAGGTCCCCTACGGCGACGCCCTGCACTTCGCCGACTTCACCATCCGCTACACGGGCGGCCGGACCGCCGCCGAGATCCGCGCCGAGCTCAAGGAGCGGGGCATCTTCGGCGGCACACCGACCGGCACGCACGAGGCCTCGTTCTGCGTCACCGAAGTCCACACCAGGTCCGACATCGACCGGCTCGCCGCGACCCTGAAGGAGATCGTCAAGTGACCGCCTCGCACGCGCCCGTGTCCGTCTCCCCGGAGGAAGCGCGCATCGCCGGCAAGCCGCGCCTGCGCCGGTTCCAGCAGGCGTCCTGGGACGAGAAGCTGATCTTCGAGCTCGGTTCGCCGGGCGAGCGGGGCGTTCTCGTCCCGGCCGCGGACCCGTCCCTCGGCATGCCCGCGATTCCCGCCGCGCTGCGCCGCGCCGAACCGCCCGCCCTGCCGGAGATGTCCCAACAGCAGGTTCTGCGCCACTACTTGCGTCTCTCGCAGGAGAACCTGGGAGCCGATCTCAACATCGACGTCGGCCAGGGCACCTGCACCATGAAGTACAGCCCCAAGGTCAACGACCAGTTCGTCCGCGATCCGCGGATCGCGGCGCTGCACCCCCTCCAGGACGAGGACACGGTCCAGGGCGTCCTCGGGATCATCCACAGCCTGGAGCAGCTCCTGAAGGAGATCTCCGGCATGGACCGGGTCTCGCTCCAGCCGGGCGCGGGCTCCGCCGCGATCTACACCAACGTGGCGATGATCCGCGCCTACTTCGCCGCGCGAGGCGAAGGGGAGCAGCGCGACGAGGTCATCACGACGATCTTCTCCCACCCGTCCAACGCGGCCTGCGCGAAGACGGCGGGCTTCAAGGTCATCACCCTCCACCCGGACGCGGACGGCTACCCGGACATCGAGGCCCTCAGGGCGGCGGTCGGCCCGCGCACGGCGGCGCTCCTCATCACCAACCCCGAGGACACGGGCATCTACAACCCGCGCATCGAGGAGTTCGTACGGATCGTGCACGAGGCGGGCGGCCTGTGCTCGTACGACCAGGCCAACGCGAACGGCATCCTCGGCATCACACGCGCCCGGGACGCGGGCTTCGACCTGTGCCACTTCAATCTCCACAAGACGTTCTCGACTCCCCACGCGTGCGGCGGACCGGCGGCGGGCGCCTGCGCGGTCACCGAGGAGCTCGCCCCGTATCTGCCGCGCCCCACCGTCGAGCTGGACCCGGAGACCGGCGCCTACCGGCTGGACGACGACCGGCCCGAGTCGGTCGGCAAGATGCGGCCGTTCTACGGCGTCGTGCCGAACCTCGTCCGCGCCTACGCGTGGATCATGTCGCTCGGCGCCGAGGGCCTGCGGGCCGCCGCCGAGACGGCCGTCCTCAACAACAACTACCTCCTCCACAAGGTCCGGCAGATCCCGGGCGTCTCCGTCCCGTACGCCGCGGGGCGCCCACGCGTCGAGCAGGTCCGCTACAGCTGGGAGAAGCTCCACGAGGACACCGGCCTGCACTCCGAGGACATCGGCCTGCGCGCCGCGGACTTCGGTACGCACTACTGGACCAGCCACCACCCCTACGTGGTGCCGGAACCCATGACGCTGGAGCCGACCGAGTCCTACACGCGCGCCGACCTCGACGAGTACGCGGCGATCCTCGCGGAGATCGCCCGCGAGGCGTACGAGGACCCGGAGACCGTACGCACGGCGCCGCACCGTTCGACCATCCACCGGGTACGCCCTCAGGCCCTGGACGACCCCGCGACATGGGCGGTCTCCTGGCGCGCCTACCGCCGCAAGGTGCTGGGCGAGGCGGGCCGCCGGTGACGAGGATCGGCCTGGTGGTCAACCCGGTCGCCGGGCTCGGCGGCCGGGTGGGCCTGGGCGGCACCGACGGCCCGGACCGGGCCCGCGCGGCACTCTCGCTGGGCGCACGCCCCCTGGCGGGGGCGCGTGCCGCCGCGGCCCTGGGCGAACTGGCGGCGCGTGCGGGCAAGCCGCCCCGGGCCGGGTGCCCCGCGCCGGGTTCCGGGCTCCTCGTCGTCACCGCCGCCGGTCCCCTGGGCGCCGACTCCGTCGCCGCCGCGGGGCTTGCGGGGCAGGTCGTGTACGCCGCCGGGGCCGGGCGGGACACCTCGGCCGAGGACACGGCCGCCGCGGTGCGGGCCGTCGTCGCCGAGGGCGTCGACCTCCTGCTCTTCGCCGGCGGTGACGGCACGGCGCGGGACGTGCTCGGCGCCCTCGGCGACGTACCCTGCCCGGTCCTCGGCGTACCGACCGGCGTGAAGATGCACTCGGCCGTCTTCGCCGTCAGCCCGCGCGCCGCGGGCGAGGTCGCGGCGGCGTGGCTCGCCCGCACCGGAAACGTCCGGCTGCGGGACGCCGAGGTGATGGACCGCGACGAGGACGCCCTGGGCGAGGGGCGCGTCACCTCCCGGCTCTTCGGGTGGCTGCCCGTCCCCGACGTACCGGTCCGGGTGCAGCAGCGCAAGACCGGCAGCACCGCCACCGCACCGGATGCCGTCGGCGGGATCGCGGCCGAGGTCGCCGAGCGCGTCGGGGCCGGACTGCTCGCCCTCGGCCCCGGCAGCACCACCCGGGCGGTGGCGGCCTCGCTCGGCGCGGACGTCTCGCTCACCGGAGTCGACGTGCTCGCCCTGCGGCCGGGCCACCCGCCCCGGACCGTGGCACGCGAGGCCGGCGAGGACGCCCTCCTCGCGCTCGGCCCTGCCTGGATCGCCCTCTCCCCCATCGGCGGTCAGGGCTTCCTCCTGGGCCGCGGCAACCAGCAGATCTCGCCGCGCGTCCTGCGCGCGGCGGGCGGCCGTGAGCACCTGCTCGTGCTGTGCACCGAAGCGAAACTGGCCGCGCTCGGCGGCCGCCCCCTTCTCCTCGACACCGGCGACGACGCGCTCGACGCGGAGCTGTCCGGCCATCTTCCCGTCATCACCGGCAGGCGGCGCACCTCGCTGTACCGCCTGGCCGGGTGACCCCGTACCCCCCGACATCCCGACCCAGGACAGAAGGAGCCCAGGATGATCTCCCTCGACGGCAAGCGCGCGATCGTGACCGGCGGCGGAGCCGGCATCGGCCGCGCCACCGCCCAGGTACTCGCCGAGCTCGGCGCCAGCGTGGTGATCGCCGACATCGACACGGACGGCGGCGAACGCACCGCGAAGGACACCGGCGGGACCTTCGTGCGCTGCGACGTGTCACGGCGCGAGGACTGCGAGGCCGTCGTGCACACGGCGCAGGAGCGGTTCGGCGGCGTGGACGTCCTGTTCAACAACGCCGGCATCATCCGCCGCTCCACGGTCTGCGAGATCACCGAGGACGACTGGGACCTGGTGATGGCCGTGAACATCCGCTCGGTGATGCTGATGAGCCGCCTCGTGATCCCCGGGATGGCTGCCCGGGGCGGCGGTTCCATCGTCAACACCGGCTCCGGGTGGGGCATCCGCGGCGGTGGCCGGGCCGTCTCGTACTGCGCCTCGAAGGGCGCCGTCGTCAACATGACCCGCGCCATGGCCATCGACCACGGCCCCGACAACATCCGCGTCAACTGTGTCTGCCCCGGTGACACGGCGACCGGAATGCTCGCCGAGGAGGCCCGCCAGCTCGGCGAGAGCTCCGACGCCTTCTACGCCGACGCCGCCGACCGGCCGCTCGGCCGGATCGGGCAGCCCCGCGACATCGCCCAGACCGTGGCGTTCCTCGCCTCCGACGCCTCGGCGTTCCTGAGCGGAGCGGTCATCCCGGTCGACGGCGCCGGTACCGCGTGACTTTCCGGTAGCGGATAATCGACCGGACCGAAGGGGAGGGCAGCCTCACATGCCAATCGAAAACCGCCCGCTGCGCGAACAGGTCAAGGAGGAACTGATCAAGCGCCTCGGGCGCGGCACGATCGCGACCAACTCGCCGATCAACGAGGGGCAGCTCGCCACCGAACTCGGCGTCAGCCGCACTCCGCTGCGCGAGGCACTGATCACGCTGGAGCGCGAGGGTGTCATCACCAGCGAGCGGGGCAAGGGCTTCCGCTTCACACCGCTCAGCGCCCAGGAGTTCCGCGACCTGTCCGCGATCGTCGCGACGCTGGAGGCGCTCGCCCTGGAGTCCAGCGATCCCGAGCACCTGGCGGCGACGGCCCCCCGCCTCCTGGAGGAGGCGCGCGCGTTCTCGGCCCCGCAGGCGCCGCACGACGTCATAGAGCGTTACGACGACGCGTGGCACGACCTGCTCCTGTCCGGCTGCACCAACGACCGCCTGATGAAGCTGATCACCTCCCTGAAGGTGACGATGCACCGCTACGAGCGGGTGGCCCTGGGCGACCAGGACATCCTGGAGCGATCCGCGGAGGAGCACGAGCGGATCGCCGAGTGCCTGCAACGCGGCGACCTGGACGCGGCCGTCGCGGCGCTCAAGGAGAACTGGAACAGTGGGATGCACCGGATCCTGGAGCATCTGAAGGACTGACACCGCACGGGGGCGGTGCGGATCGGGCCGGGGCCTTGACCCGCACCGCCTCTTCGGGGTCCGATCGCGGTCGACCCGCCGCACGACCCAGGGACTGTGACCGCATGACTCTGCAGATCAGCGCCACCAACCCCGAACACCCGGCCCTCCTGCTCGAACTGCCCTGGCACATACCCCTGGAGCAGTGGCCCGACGAGTACCTCGTGCCGCTCCCCCGCGGCATCTCCCGGCACGTCGTGCGCTACGTGCGAGCGGGCGAGGAGACCGTGGCCGTGAAGGAGCTCGCCGAGCGGCCCGCGCTGCGCGAGTACGAACTCCTGCGTACGCTGGACCGTCTCGGAATACCGGCCGTCGATCCGCTCGCCGTGGTCACCGGACGGACCGAGGCCGACGGATCGCCGCTCGAACCCGTCCTGATCACCCGCCATCTGGGCGGTTCGCTGCCCTACCGGTCGATGTTCGAGACGACCATGCGCCCCGGCACGGTGCACCGCCTCATGGACGCCCTCGCCGTCCTCCTCGTCAGGCTGCATCTGACGGGGTTCGCCTGGGGGGACTGCTCGCTGTCCAACACCCTGTTCCGGCGGGACGCGGGCGCGTACGCCGCCTACCTCGTGGACGCCGAGACCGGGGAGCTGCACCCCCGGCTGAGCGACGGGCAGCGCTCGTACGACATCGAGCTCGCGCGGGTCAACATCAGCGGCGAGATGCTCGACCTGGAGGCGGCCGGCGCGCTGCACCCGTCCATCGACCCGATCGCGTTCGGTCTGGAGATCGAGGAGCGCTACGGGGCGCTGTGGACGGAGCTGACGCGCACCTCCGTCTACCCGGCGGGCAAGCACCATTACATGGAGCGCCGCATCCGCCGTCTCAACGACCTGGGCTTCGATGTCGCCGAGATGCAGATATCGCACTCGGACCACGGGAACACGGTCACGTTCGTGCCCAAGGTCGTGGACGCCGGCCATCACCAGCGCCAACTGCTGCGCCTCACCGGGATGGACGCCGAGGAGAACCAGGCGCGACGGCTCCTCAACGACCTGGAGAGCTGGATGGCCACCCAGGACGACTACGCCCCCGGCGACCGGCACGGCGCCCGCACCGAGGTGCTGGCCCACCGCTGGGTCCGCGAGATCTTCCGCCCCACCGTGCGCGCGGCGCGCGACCACGTGCCCGCCCGGATGGACGCGGCCGAGCTCTACCACGAACTCCTCGAACACCGCTGGTACCTGTCCGAGCGGGCCCAGCACGACATCGGACTCGACGCGGCGGTCGAGGACTACGTCAGGAAGGCGGTCACACCGGACGACGGCTGCGCATAGGCTGCCCTCCCGGAGAGGTGCGCCGGCAGGCCGGACATGATCCAGACAAAGGACCCCAGGAGCCGCCCCGTGTTCTACCAGGTGCTCAAGTACGTCATCATCGGGCCGCTTCTACGGTTGTTCTTCCGCCCCAGGATCGAGGGCCTGGAGCACATCCCGGAGGACGGCGCGGCCATCGTCGCCGGCAACCATCTGTCGTTCTCCGACCATTTCCTGATGCCCGCGATCCTCAAACGGCGCATCACGTTTCTCGCCAAGGCCGAGTACTTCACCGGGCCGGGAGTGAAGGGGCGGCTGACCGCCGCCTTCTTCCGCGGCATCGGGCAGATCCCGGTGGACCGCTCCGGCAAGGAGGCGGGGCAGGCGGCGATCCGGGAAGGGCTCGGTGTGCTGAGCAAGGGCGAACTGCTGGGCATCTACCCGGAGGGCACCCGTTCGCACGACGGCCGGCTCTACAAGGGCAAGGTGGGCGTGGCCGTCATGGCGATCAAGGCGCAGGTGCCCGTGGTGCCGTGCGCGATGGTGGGTACGTTCGAGATCCAGCCGCCGGGGCAGGTCGTCCCGCGCATCAGGCGCGTCACCATCCGCTTCGGTGAGCCGCTGGACTTCTCGCGCTATGCCGGTATGGAGAACCAGAAGGCCGCGATCCGGGCGGTCACCGACGAGATCATGTACGCGATCCTGGGGCTCTCGGGTCAGGAGTACGTCGACGAGTACGCGGTCAAGGTGAAGGCCGCGCAGGCCGAACAGGACGGGCCGTCGAAGAAGTTCCCGAAACTGCGACGCCGACGGCGGATCCGCGCTCGGTGAACGTCGCCCGCACGGGCGGCCGCCCGGCCCTAGCGTGGCCCTCATGAGCAAGGGAAACGCATGGGTTCTGGGTGCGACGGGACAGATCGGGCGAGCGGCCGTGCAGTCGCTCGTCGAGGACGGCTGGGAGGTGACGGCCGCCTCGCGCGGCGGCGGCCGGGACGCGCGGTGGGACGAGGCGGTGCGCACGACGGCCCTGGACCGGGACGCCGACGGGGCGCTCGCGGCGGCGCTGGGCGACGGCTGCGACGTACTGGTCGACATGGTGGCGTACGACGCGGGTCACGCCCGTCAGCTGACCGGTCTCGCGGACCGGATCGGTTCGGCGGTGGTGATCTCCAGCGGCGCGGTGTACGAGGACGACCGGGGCCGCAGCTTCGACACGCAGGGCGAACCCGACGGTTCGCCGCACTACCCGCTGCCGATCCCGGAGTCGCAGCGCACCCTGCCGGCCGGCGACACGACGTACGGGACGCGGAAGATACAGCTGGAGCGGGATCTGCTGGCGGCCGGGGAGGCGCTGCCGGTGACGCTGCTGCGGGCCGGGGCGATCCACGGCAGGTACTGCCGCTCGCCGCGTGAGCTGTATTTCGTGAAGCGGCTCCTGGACGGCCGCGCCCGGCGGGTGCTCGCGTTCGGCGGGGAGTCCCGCTTCCACCCGGTCCATGTCTCCAACCTGGCCGAGCTGATCCGGCTGGCCGCCCTGCGGCCCGGTTCGCGGGTGCTCAACGCCGGGGATCCGCAGGCGCCGACGGTCGCGGAGATCGGCGGGGCCGTCGATGCGGCGCTCGGCCGCACGACGGAGACCGTGCTGATGGCGGGCGCGCCCGGAGAGGACGGCGTCGGTGGCACGCCATGGAGCAGCGCCCACCCCATCGTGTACGACATGACGGCCGCCGAACGAGAGCTGGGGTACCGGCCGGTCACGGACTACGCGCGGTCGCTTCCCGGGACGGTCGAGTGGATCGCGGCGCAGCTGGAGGGCAGGGACTGGACGGAGGCCTTCCCCGCCATGCTCCGGGCGTACGGGAAGAAGCTCTTCGACTACGCGGCGGAGGACGCCTGGCTGGAGGCGCACGACCGGAAGGCGTGAGACACGGCCCGGCGGTGTTCACCCCGCCGGGGCGTCGAGCAGTTCGTCCAGCGCCTCGCCCAGGACACGGCGCAGCAGGCGTGCATCGGGGGCGACGAGACCGGAGCGAGCTTCCTTCCGCTGGTGATCGTCGGCGTCCTTTCGGGCTCGGCGGTCACGCTGCTGCGGCTGCGCGGGGGCCGGGCGGCGGTGACGCTGATCGGGGCGGCCACGACGGCCGGGATCGGCGCGGCGGCGCTCACCGACAACCGGCTCGGCGTGATCACCGGCAACTGGTGGGCCGAGGCCGGGACGCCGGGACTCACCGTGCCGGCCATCGGAGGGACGGTCGCGGGGCCGGCCGCACTCGTCGGCCCGCCCGGCATCGGCGTCGGCGCCCTGCTGATGGTGCTGCTCGGCAGCCCCTTCTCGGGCGTCACCGGCGCGCCCGAACTGCTGCCCGAACCGGTCGGTGCGATCGGACAGCTGATGCCGCCGGCGGCGGGCGGCTCACTGCTGTGGTCGGTCGCGTTCTTCGACGGCCGCGGCGCGGGCGGCCCGCTGCTCACCCTCGCCCTGTGGGCGGCGCTCGGACTGGGCGCGGCGCTCATCGGCGGTCGACGCCGCGCACAGCCCCCGGTCGCGCTTCCCGCGAGTACCCGGGAGCCGGCACTGGCGGGCTGACCCCGGCCCGGAGATGCCGGGTACCCCCGTCGCAGTGGACGGGGGTACCCGGCTTTCCCGTGTCATGGGCCGACGGCGCGGCGCTCAGCTGCCCGGCTCGTGGTGTCCCCTGTGTTCCGCCGCGATACCGAAGCGCCGCCGTTCGCCGGGAGCGGACACCGAGGAGCCGATCGAGGAGACCGAGCTGATCACCTGCTCCTCGGCAGCCGCCTCACCCTTCTCCAGTCGCTCCAGGTCAGCGGCCGAGACGAGCGCCACCAGCGGCTTGCCGTGCCGCGTCACGACGACGCGCTCACCGCCGTAGACGACACGGTTGATCAATTCGGCGAGCTCAGCTCGGGCTTGCGTCACCGGAATCTCGTAGGCCATGCTCCCTAGCATATGTAATGTCCACCTGGTCCGCCGTGGTCCGTGGCGACAGCGATTATCCAGGTCAGATGCTCTCGCGTGCTCCCGTGCGCTCTCGTTTGTGAGAGACGTGTGAGACGAGGTGAGACGGAGAGTTTTCTGGTCGCACTGAATCGTGGCGGGTCTCCGGCGCGACGGAACGCCCCGCTCGGCGGGCCCGCACGGAGCTCCTGCCGGGCGGGTGCCTGCCCGTCGACGCACCGGGGGCTGGGCGGAGATCCGCCCAGCCCCCACACTCGTACGGCGTCGTGCCCGGACTGTCCCACGCCGCTGGCATCCACGTGACGCCCCGGACAGCGGAGGCCAGGATCGTCGACATCCTCGGCCGGGTCGTGTCCACCGCATCCGTCGCACTGCCCGAGGAATCGGCGAAGTCCTCGTGCCGCACCGTCCACGAGGCGTTCGCCTCGACCCTCGGCCGGACGGGCCTGACACCTCGCCGCATCCACCGCACCGTCATCGGCATGCCGAGCCCGGTGGGCCGCGACGGGGCGGTCTGGTCAAGACCCCGGGCCTGCCCAGGTGGGAGACGCCCGCAATGCTGGCGCTGCTGCGGAAGGCCCTGGGCACCGCGCGAACCTGGCCGCGATGGCAGAGCAGCAGGACGAGCGCGGGACCTTGGCCGAGAACTTCGCCCTGCTCTGGGTGGACACGGGCGTCGGTTCCACCGTCGTCACTGGCCAGGACGAGCGTGGTACGCGCCGAACGCCCCCGTACGTCGTCAGTCGACTCCCCCACGCCACTGCTGTCACCGCTGCTCAGACCTTCCCGTGATGCTGTCAGACCAGATGTGGGGTGGGCGGTGGTGAAGCGGGCTTGATCGGATTGTGCCCGTCGACGGCGCGAGGGGCGCGATCCACGCATCCCGTTCACCCCGGCCCGTAACGAAACCGGTCACACCCGGGACAACTGACCGCCCGTCATCGCCTCGCGCACGCCTGAGAGTATGGGGAGCCACCGCTGCCCCACCTCCTGGAGTACGACATGCCCCGTCGCGATCTCATGCTCCTGGTCTCCCGCGCGCCGGACGGGGCAGAGCCGGGAAAGCCGTTCGCCGGGACCACCGATGCGTCGGTGGCGGTCGCCGCCGCGTTCGCACGGCCGGCACGGCTTCCGCGGCCGACCGCGCCGGACGCGCTGCCGCACCGGACAGGTCCGCGCCCGGACCACTGACTCGGGATGTCGGACGACCCGCAGCACGCGGGCCGTCGCGCACGCGGTCATCCGCTCGCCGGTTCCTCCCCTCCCCCGGTCGCCGAAACCCTGACGACCCACCGCTCCCCACGATCCCGGAGACACCGCCATGCCACGCGTCCTCCTCGTCGAAGACGACCCCTCCGTGCGCGAGGGCGTCGAGATCGGGCTGTGCCAGCGCGGGCACCAGGTCCACGCCGCCGTGACCGGCGAGGCGGGCCTTGAGGCGCTGGGTGCCTTTCGCCCCGACATCCTGCTGCTCGACCTGATGCTCCCCGCGATGAGCGGCGTCCAGGTGTGCTCCCGGGTACGCGAGACCAGCCAGTTACCGATCATCATGCTGACCGCGCGCGGCGACGACGTCGACATCGTCGTCGGCCTGGAGGCGGGCGCGGACGACTACATCGTCAAGCCCGCCCGCACCGAGGTCATCGAGGCCCGCATACGTGCCGTGCTGCGCCGCGCCGAGAGCCCGATCGACGCAAGGCCCGCCGTCGAGCACCACGGTGAACTCGACATCGACCGCGCCGGTCACACCGTCCTCAGGTCGGGCGCCCCGGTCGCCCTCGCGCCCTCCGAACTGAAGCTGTTGCTGCACCTGTCCGCGGTACCGGAACAGGTCTTCAGCCGGCAGCGGCTCCTGAAGGAGGTCTGGGATCACAGTTTCCACAGCGACATCCGCCTGGTGGACGCCTGTGTGCGCCGACTGCGCGCCAAGATCGAGGATCCGTCCCGCGATCCTCGCTACATTCAGACCCTGCGGGGCTACGGCTACCGCTTCGGTCCGCTGTGAGGATGCCCGGCGCGGCCGCCGCGTTCGGGCTGCGCACCCGGCTGGTGATCGCGTTCCTGCTGGTGGCCGCTGTCAGCGCCGTCACGACCGCCGCGTTGACCTATCGGCAGGCACGCAACGCGGTTCTCGTGCGTGCGCAGGACACGGCCGTCACCTCCTTCCGCGAGGAGGTCGAGCAGTTCGTCCCCCGCCTGCCCCTGGATCCGGATGCGCTGCGGTGGGACCTCTACGACATCGCGGCGCGCGCCAAACCACATCCGTGGATCGTCTTCGCCGACTACGGTTCGTTGCGCGTCTCCTCGGGTGACCGGCCCGTCTCCGGTGTTCTCACCCCGGAACTGCGCCGCACCACGCTCACCTCGGCACACGGCAGCTTCGAGCGGGTCGTCAAGGACGGGAACGCGTATCTGACCATCGGGATGCCGGTGATGACCCGGGTCGTCGCCGGTGGCGCCGCGGTGCCGAGCGGCCTGGTTCTCTTCGCCGTGATGCCCATGACGAACGAGGACGTGGACATCGACTCCCTGGTGACCGCTGCCCGCGACGGCGCCCTGCCGGGGCTGGCCGTGGCCCTGGTGCCCGCACTGCTCGCGGCGCGCAGCGTGCTGCGCCCCGTCCGTGAACTGCGGCGTGCCGCACACTCCATGGGCGGCGGGCAGCTCGACACACGTATCACCGTACGCGGCCGGGACGAGATGGCCGACCTGGCCAGGACGTTCAACGAGTCGGCGGCCCGCCTCGAACGCTCCGTGGAGGAGTTGCGGGAAGCCGGAGCACGGGCCCGGCGCTTCGCCTCGGACGTCTCGCACGAGTTGCGCACCCCGCTCGCCGGTATGCTCGCCGTCACGGACGTGGTGGACGAGGAGGCCGGGACGCTCGCCCCGAACACCGCTCGGGCGGTGCGCCTGATCAGCGCCGAGACCGGCAAACTCGCCGTGCTGGTGGAGGATCTGATGGAGATCTCCCGTTTCGACGCCCGCGCGGCGGAACTCAACACCGATGAGGTGGACGCGGCGGAGGCCGTGCGCAACACCCTGTCCGGCAGGCAGTGGCTCGGCCGGGTCCGCGCCGAGCTCCCCGACGGCCTGCGTATCCGCCTCGACACGCGCCGCTTCGACGTCATCGTGGCCAACCTGGTCGGCAACGCCCTGCGCCATGGTGCCGAACCGGTCACCGTGCGGCTGTCGGCACGCGGGGACGCGCTGATCACCGAGGTGCACGACAACGGCCCCGGGATCCCACCGGACGCTCTGCCGCACATCTTCGACCGCTTCTACAAGGAGGACGCCGCGCGTTCCCGCTCGTCGGGCAGCGGCCTCGGGCTCGCGATCACCAAGGAGAACGTGCAACTGCACGGCGGCACGATCCACGCGCGGAACGCGGCCGGCGGCGGCGCCCTGTTCACCGTGGAGCTGCCCTTCGACGGGCCCGCGTCCGGGAGCGGCGCGCCGGACGGTCCGTCACGCGCGCACGGTGGCACGGGGCCGGCGGAGAGCCGCGACCGGACGGAGACCATCGCGTGAAGAAGTCGCCGTTCCGTGGGCGTCGGACGGTCCGACTCACCGCGCTGCTGATGCTCGCCGGGGGCCCGCTCGTGGGCTGCGGCATCCAGGAGACGGCCGTGATCGAGGCCGGCAGGCCGGTTGTCGCCGATCTGCTTCCCCCGCGCGAGGAACGGATGCTGTTGTTCTTCCTCTCCCCCGACGACGAACTGCTGCCCGTGCCACGAACCGTCGAAGCACCGTGGCAGAACGGAACCGCGGGCTCCGCCGGGTCGGATGACGCGTCGCCCCGTCCGGACGAGCCGCCCGGACGGGACGGCCTCGGCGGTTCGTCCCCGCCGGGCGCGGGGACGAGCGAGT
The DNA here is from genome assembly GCF_026340595.1 of Streptomyces sp. NBC_01363. Classification (GTDB taxonomy): domain Bacteria; phylum Actinomycetota; class Actinomycetes; order Streptomycetales; family Streptomycetaceae; genus Streptomyces. The sequence goes on along the minus strand of NZ_JAPEPF010000001.1, from coordinate 4,847,273 downwards.
CCCCCTCGCCACTCGCGGCCGTCACCGCCCTGCTCGCCGGACCGGAAAAGGCCGAACGGCGGGCCGGGTTCCACAATGCCGCTTCGCTGTCTCGTGCGGCGTCCGCCGCGAACCGGATCGTCATGGGTGACCGCACCGTCGAGGTCATGCTGCGTCTGCGGGTGAAAGGGCTGACCGCCGCCGCCCGCGGCCAGATCGTCTGCACGGCCGCGTTCGCGGCGCACGCGCAGGGGGCTGTGTCCGTGACCCTGGTCGGGCAGGACGGGCGCCTCGCCCCGGCCGACTGTCCCGTTCGACCGGTCCGGGTGCCGACACGCTGAGCCGTGGCGGCGGGCGGGCGCCTGGCCCGGCACCGGTCGAGGAGCCGGCCTCCGTATAGTGCGGACGAGTCGGCATCGTTCCCGCACCGACCCCGGGTGGCGGCGGCACGGAAAGGAGCGGCCCGCCGGAACATCGGTTCCGGCGGGTCGCTCGTCCCGGCTCACCCGGGGCCGTGCTCCGCCCGTCGGTCTCTCATCCGGGTTGCGCGGCGCCCCTGGTTGTCGGCCCGGTCTCGCCTCACCTGCCGAAGAAGGCGTTGTGGATGGTGACCGTCGACTCGTTGTCGTCCTTGTCAGTGACGACGGCCTTCAGCGAGATCGCCTTGCCCTTCGCCGGGGCCTTCACCGTGACCCTGTCCGCCGTGACCGGGACGGGCAGCCACGTCGTGTCGTCGTACGACACCAGGACCCGCAGGGTCTTCAGGTTGGCGCCGGCCGCCGCGCCTTGCACCTCGACGGGGACGGTCTGCTTGCCGCCTGCCGGAACGGTGGAGTCCAGCGCGAGCCGCGGCAGGAAGCGGACCGTGGAGACCGGGAGCATGGTCGGGCTCTCGGTGCGGGCCGAGTCGAAGGTCCACGAGGCGTCGATCCGGGTTCCGGTACGGTTGAACTCCGGGTTCCGGCGGATCGTGGTCGACACCGTGTACGTGGCGGGTTCCGACGGCAGCGCGAAGGGCTCCTGGTCGATGGCGACGTCCTTCTTCACGAGCAGCTCACCGTTGCGGTGGACGGTGGTGCTCGCGCCCGAGTACCGGGCGATCCCGAAATGGCCCGCCCCGTCACTGACCAGCGGCAGCGAACCGAAGATGGTGTCGCCGTCGCGCACGATCCCCTCGTTCTCGTTCATCCGCGGCCCCGGTGCACCGACGTTGTAGGTCTCGGTGTACGTCTCCCCCGCCTTGTACCGCCGCGGCTCGTCGAGGCCGTAGAGGGCATCGAAGTTCCGCTGGCCCGAGGGATCCGCCGCGCCCAGTACTCCCGCGACGATGTTCCAGGCGGCCCCGTCGGCCGTGGACAGATACACGTTGCGCGTTCCCGGTGCCGGCTGCACGGTGTAGGGGGCCTCGACGCCGCCTCCGTAGTCCAGTACGCCGTGTGCCGCGAGGGCGCCGTCGAGGCCCGGTACGGACGATCCGACCTTCGCCTTCACCAGGGCCATGTCCCCGGGCTTGTAGGTCTTGCTGTAACCGGTGGCCAGTTCCTTGACCGGGCCGCCGGTGAGGACGTTGTACTCGTTACTGCCCCGCTGCCAGTGCGCGGACCACTGCTGGACGAGGGCGCCGTCGCCCATCTCGGGTCCCTGGTACGCGGTGCGCAGATGGTCGAAGCTGCCGAACTCGCCCCCCTCGATGATGAGGGTCTCGGGTGTGCTCACGGTGTACATCATTCCGGCGCGCGTGTAGCGTGCGGCCGCGTCCGGCACCTCGAAGGCGACGGGCCGGGTGGTCCGGGCGTCGAGGGTGACCGTGGTGGGACCGGTCACCGAGAACCGCGGGTTGTTGATCAGGTCGACGCCCTTGCCCGGGGCAGTGGGGTCGACCAGCATGTCGGCGGCGAGACTGTAGGTACCTCGCGGCAGTCGGACCGTGGCGGAGCCCGACGACAGGTCCGGGAAGAACCGACGGCCCGTGGCGGACCCGCCGTAGCCCTTCAGGTCGGCCTGCCAGTTGGTACTGGCCGCACCGTCCCGTCCGACGGTGTTGAAGGTGACGTCGTACGACTCGGCCTCGCGCTCCACCGATGCCGCGGTGCGCACGCTCCGGCCGCCTCCGGACGCGACGACCGTGACCGAGTACGAACCGTCGACCGTACCGCCGAGCCGGGTGTCGGCCGTCAGGTCCACGGCGGCGGTACCGCCGGCCGGGACCGTGATCCGCTGTGCCCCGAGGGTGAAGAACCCGGCCGGGGCGAGCTTCTCGTCCCCGCCGGTGGGCGCCTCCAGCGACAGGTCCAGCGTCACGTCGGTGGTGCCGCTGTTCCGGTACCTCACCTGCTTGGCGACGGGTGTGTCGTCGGTGTGGGGCCACTGCTGGGTACCCAGGCCGACCGAGGCCGGTTCGGAGACGACCGTCTGGTCGATCGCCTTGTCGACAGCGAGCCGGCCCGCCCCCTGCTGGAAGACCGAGTGGGAGCCGCCCTTGGCCGAGCCCGTCAGGGCCGCCTTGATCTGTGCGCCCGTCCAGGCGGGGTTCTTCTGCTTGAGGATCGCCGCGGCGCCCGCGACGTGCGGGGTCGCCATCGACGTGCCGCTCTTGCTGACGTATCCGGGAGGGTTCTGGTCCGGCGTGCCGCTCGCCGCTGCCGCCGTGATGTCCACGCCCGGCGCGGTGATGTCGGGCTTGACGGCGCCGTCCCCGATGCGGGGCCCGACGCTGGAGAAGTCGGCGATCAGGTCGTCGTCGTCGACGGCACCGACCGTCAGCGCCGCGTCGGCGCTGCCGGGGGACGCGACCGTGCCCCGGCCCGGCCCGCTGTTGCCCGCGGCCACCGCGAACAGGACGCCCTTCTCGGCGGAGAGCTTGTCGACCTGGGCTTCCAGCGGGTCGATCCCCGGGGTGTCGGGGCTGCCCAGACTCATATTGATGATGTCGGCCCCCTGGGCGACGGCCCAGTCGACCCCCGCCAGGACGCTGGAGTCGTCACCGTTGCCCTGATCGTCCAGCACCTTGGCGTTGATCAACCGGGCCCCGGGCGCCACGCCCTTGAACCGGGCGTCCTTGGCCCCCGTACCGGCGGCGATGGAGGCCACGTGCGTGCCGTGTCCGACCCGGTCCCGGGCGTCCGGGGAGCCGCTGAAGTTCCGTTCCGCCACCACCCGGCCCGTCAGGTCCGGGTGGGTGGCGTCGATTCCGGTGTCCACGACGGCGATCTTCACACCGGTGCCGTCGTAGGAGCGGGCCCAGGCCGCCGGAGCGCCGATCTGGCCGGTGCTGCGGTCGAGCGACGCCTTCCGTACGCCGTCCAGCCAGATTCGCGCGATGCCGGAGGTCGTGGCCGCCGAACCGTCGCCCCGCCGACGGGTCAGCGCGTCCCACAGGGAACCCGCACTGTCGGTGGTGCTGGTGACGGCGTCGGCGTCGAGGGCCGACAGGGTCCGGCGGACGGTGGTGCCGTCGGAGGAACGTACCTCGGCGCGGGCGGACCCGGCCGCCGACCCCCGGTAGCCGACGATCACCTTGAGGCCGGCCCGGTTGGCCTTGAGGCTCTCCGGTTCGGTGAGTCCGGTGATGTCGAACAGCCGCTGGTCCAGCGTGCCGTCGGCGATCAGCCGCCGGGCATCACGCGGCACCACATAGGTACGGCCGTCGTAGGTCCGGGTGAAGAAGGGAATGTCCTGTCTGCCCTTCGCCCGCTGGATACCGCCGACCCGGCCACGGGAGTCCACGAGGACCCGGTCACCGGTGATCAGGGTGACGGTGCGCACGGCCTTGCCGACCGTCCCCGTGTCCTTGGCGACGACCGGGAATGCCGGGTCCGGGCCGCTGCTGGTCCTCGCCGATGCCGGGCCGGTCATGCCCGCCGTCAGGACGACGGCGGCCGCGGCCACGACGGCATACGCCTGTTTTGATCGTTTACGCAAGATTGCCCCTGCTCAGGAGTGAATCGGGCGGGCGAGGGCCCGGCCCGCATGGGGCGCTCTCGAATACTCGTGCGGCCCCGAGGACTTGAAGTATTCCGGGGGCGCTCGGAGGCACTCAATGATCGTTGTGTAACAACGCTTCACCACGTGGGGCCCGGCCGGGCCCCACGTGGTGACGACTCGTCAGGTTATTCGTGGGCGGCATTCCCTGCGCGGACGCATGGGTCGTCCGCGGCCCCTGCGGCGCCCGCTGCGGGCCGTCGGCGTCGGCTTTCGCCACGTCATGCGCCGGCGCGAGCGGTGGTGCGGTGGTCGGGGCCGTGATGGTGCGTGCCATGGCGTGGCGCGGGCTTCCTGCCAGTCGGCGAACACGGCCCGGCCCTGCGCGGCGGTGCGGTGGCTGCGCGACGCGTGGTCCGGGAGGTCGTTCTTCGCTGGTCGGGATGGGCGCCGATAGGCTCGGCGAGTGATCAATATGGCGGTGCGTGGTGACAGCGGGGACATCGTGGCTCGCGCCAAGGCCGGGGTGGAGTGGACCGCTGCCTTCGCGGACCTGGACCCGGCGGACTTCCCGATGCTTCGGGCCCTGACTCCGTATGGGGACGCGGTGTTCAACCAGCGGCAGCTGCCGCTGCTGCTGGCGGAACTCGACCGGCTTCCCGCCGCCTGTGGTGGTGACTGGGTCGTGCAGGCCCGCGAGTTGTGCCAGGTCGTCGAGCGCGGGTTGCACCTGTATCTGTGGTTCCTCGGCGACTGACCCCGATCGGCTGGTCTTCAACTGCCCTGGGACTGTGGCCTACTGGCCCAGGGCCTTCCATCCGATCGTGCCGCTCTGGACGGAGTGCGCCTCGTCCGCGCGCGCGAACTCGCCGACGGGTCTGTTCGCCGCGAGATGCTCCAGGGTGGAGAGCAGGTCGTCGTCGGCGAAGCGTCCGGCGGTCGCGGCCAGCCCCAGGGCCTGATCAACGCTGTCGGAGCCCATGACCGTGGCGAGCTCGACGGCACGGGCCATCTTGGCGCGGATACGGACCGCGCCGGCAGGTGTGGGGGCGTCGTGCTCGAAGCTGATCACGAGGAGCGGGGTGCGGATCGCGGTGTAGTCCGCCAGGCGGTCGGTGAGCGGCTCCTGCGAAGCGTGGGCAGCGCCATCACCCGCCATGGCGGCGAGTTCGAGCAGGTCCAGCCATTGGGAGGCGGCGGCCTCGTCCTCCAGGGTGCGCGGGGAGAGGTTCTGCGTGAGGCGCAGGAAGGCCTCGTAGGCGGGGGGGGAAGCCGCAGTCCGCTGTCGTGGGCGGCCCGTTCGGCCGCCGCCATCACGGTGCTCAGGGGATCAGGACGGCCCCGGGTGGCCGCGACCACAGCCCGGACGGCCAGGGCGGGGTCCGTGAGTAGCAGGCCCTGCACTGTCTGAGCGCCCAGTGAGACGCCTACGAGGTGGCGGGGGCCGAGGCCCGGGCCGTAAATCAAGTCCCTTACGTCGGCGGCTACTTCTCCAGGGCGCACGGGCGGGCCCAGGGCGGCGGCCTGGCGGTCGAACCTGACGACCTGGTGACCTCCGGCCGTGAAGGCGGGCACCTGGTGGAGGTTCCATGTCCTCCCCGGGGCGCCGCGCGCATTCGGCTACCACGATCCGCGCGCCGCGACGAGTGCGCCCGATGGCCAGAAGGGCATCGTTGCTTCGACAGGTGCTCCACCTTCAGCCGGATCAACGTACCTTCGGCCAAGGGAAGTTCACTCTCGTGGTCGAGCCAGGAGGAATGGTGGGTGAGCTGGGGGTGGCCCCGGTCCCACGCCTGGGTTTCGGCCTTGCCGTAGTTGGTGGTGTCGGTGACGGTGGTGATCGCGGGCTCGGTCCAGGTCTCCGGCTTGGTGAAACGGAATTCCGGGCCGTGCTTGGGCGGCCGGCTGTTGACACCATGCATCCTCGGCAGCTTCGGCAGTCGCATGACACGGTCGGACCTGACCCGGCCGACCATCTCGACGGGCAGGTCGCGCAGGACCCAGGCCAGGCGGGTGACGTCGTAGCCGGCATCGCTGACGATCACGATATGCGGGTCCCCGGCCTGCCACTGGCCCGCGGGCGATGAGCCGCTCGACGACTCCTCGGAGCTGGTCGGCGGTGATCGCGGTCGCGTCGTCCGCCGGTCCGAGCCGGATCGCGGTCCATGACGTGGCGCCCGGCTCCAGCACGGCGACGAAGGAGTAGGGCCGGCCCGGAATGAACTGCGACGCCGTCTTCGCACGGCCGTAGACGTGGCAGAACAGCCGCTCCGCCGAGCACGGCGCGTCCGAACGAAGCCAGGGCGACACATCGACCGCCAGGATCAGGCGCCCGCGGTCGAAACGCGGCAGCAACAGCCCGGCCAGCACCGTCCGCAGCCGATCGATGTCGATCCGGCCGTGGTTCAGACCACCGTACATCGCTCCGTGCCCACGACGATGCTCGGGCAACAGCGTCAGGCCCACCGGGGACTTCACCGCACCGTCCGCACACAGCACCGCATCCACCAGCTCGAACAACTCATCGCGCCGGGCGCTCAGACACTCGTAGAACTCTCCCCGGAAGCGTGACGCTTCCGCGAACGCTTCCCTCCGGACAGCATCAGGCAGCAGACTCACCCTCACGGCCTTCGTCTTGGTCACCTGCACCTTGGTCGGAGCACATGATCAGACGAGGGCCGCCCCCACGTCCGGCGAATCCCCAGGTGAGCGACTCAGTTCGAGACGCCATTCGAGGCCGGAAGATTAAGAACAAGCCAAGAGGTCGCTTTCATCCCTGATGCCCTTGTATTGGCTAATTCTCCGGGTGTGGGGTTGCGGTGGCGATGGGGCCGCAGGTGCGGTTGAGACCTGTTGGCCGGGTGGGGTGACAGGTGGTACGGACAACCGCTTGTGCCCGTCTCATCCCAGAAAGCCCGACCTCTGAGGCTGTGTGCTTCCGTCGTTGTTGCCGCACGCCTGGGCGCACTCGGTCCGGGGCGGTACGCGAGGAACATGCCTAAGCCTCGATCCACCGACCCGTGCCTTGTGGATAACGTCTCGGAAAACGAAGAAGTGCCTTGTGACCTGCGATGATGGGAGTTCTTCAGGCTTCCAGCACGCACAATCAGCAAGGCACTTCCGAGATGCAAGTTTCCCACACGCGGGCGGCGGTCTCCGCTGCCTTCGATGACGCGAACCTGATCGCGCATGCCGGGCTGGTTCCGGTGATGCGGCTGGCCGAGCGGTGCGGTCTGCCCCGGCTGGTGAGGGAGAAGGTGAGGCTGACCGGGACGAAGAACGGCGCGGGTGCCTCGGCGGACGCCAAGGTCACCGGCATCGTGGGCGGCATGGCCGCAGGGGCGGACAGCATCGACGACCTCGACGTTCTGCGCCACGGTGCGATGTCGGCCGTGTTCGAAGGGGTCCGTGCCCCGTCCACCCTGGGCACCTTCCTCCGCTCCTTCACCCACGGTCACGCCCTCCAACTGCACGCGGTACACCGAAGGTTCCTCGGCGAACTGGCCGCGCACACCCCGCTGCTGCCCGGCGCGGGGCAAACGGCGTTCATCGACGTCGACTCCACCCACAAACGCGTCTACGGCCGCACCAAGCAGGGTGGCGAGTACGGCCGGTTCAAGGGCATCCGCACCCTGCACCCTCTGCTCGCCACGATCTGCACCCCCACCTCCCGCCCGGTGATCGCCACCGTGCGGATGCGCCGCGGCAAAGCAGCCGACTCCCGGGGCGCCCCGAAGTTCGTCAGCGAGGCGCTGGCCACCGCCGTCGAGGCCGGCTGCACCGGCATGCGCATCTTGCGCGCGGACTCGCAGTTCTACAACGCCGGTGTCATCGCCGCCTGCCACCGGTCCGGCGCCCGCTTCTCCCTCACCACCGGGATGAACCCCTCCATCAAACGGGCCATCCACAGCATCCCCGACACCGCGTGGCAGCAGATCACCTACCCGACCGCGGTGCCCGACCCTGAGACCGGCGAGCTCATCTCGGACGCCGAGGTTGCCGAGATGCCCGCCTACACCGCCTTCGCCAGCCGCAAGAAAGGAGAGCGGGTCACGGCCCGCCTGATCGTGCGCCGGGTCCGTGACCTGGCCAAACCCGCCGTCGTCGGCGAGCAGGGCGAGTTGTTCCCGGTCTGGCGCCACCACCCGTTCTTCACCGACACCCCCGCGCCGACGCTCGAGGCCGAGCGGGAGCACCGCCACCACGCCGTCGTCGAGCAGGTCATCGCCGACAGCAAAGCCTCCGCCCTGGCCCACCTGCCGTCGGGACACTTCCACGCCAATGCCGCCTGGCTGATCCAGTGGGCGATGGCCTACAACCTGCTGCGGGCCGCCGGGGCACTGACCTCCGCTTTCCACGCCAAGGCCACCACCGCCACCCTCCGCGCCCACCTGGTCCAGGTCCCGGCCCGGATCGCCCGCTCCGCACGGCGCGTCACCCTGCACCTTCCGCGCAACTGGCGCTGGCAAAAAGCCTGGACGCACCTGTTCGACACCGTCCACCGCCCACCCGAACCCGCCTGACAGTCTCTGCCCACCCCGCCCGCCAGGGCCCGACCGGAACCAAAACCGTGGAAAAGCTGGGCAGACCAGCGGATGCAGCACGCCCATGCCCATCGGTCGACCCAAAACCGGCTCAGAAGCCCGTCAGAAGATCACTTCCAGACCACGTCGGCGGATCGAGGCTAAGCGCAATACCGTTCAGTTAGTGGTTTGGATGGTGATGTGGGGGCTGTGTTTGGGCTGGGGCCAGTGTGCGTGGTGGGAGCGTTTCGCGGCCCATTTCAGGACCTTGCGTTTGACGACTCGGGGGTGTGAGCGCTTTCGGCGTGTTGGGTTGAGGTGTTGGGTGAGCCATCGGATGGCGTGATGCCAGATCGTGTCGGCCGTGTCAGTGCCCGGAGGGGGAAAATGCGCTCTGCGCGACTGAACGGCGAGCGATGCGGAGGGCTTTGACGAAGGAGACTCTGTCGGGGTCGTGGCCGGCGTGTGCGGCAGTGTCAGCCATCAGGGTGCGGATGGCGAAGTGGCAGCACAGGTGTCCCCAGATTTCTTGCTGGACAAGCTCGGGGGCTTTCGAGCGCAGTACCGCGCGGGGCCCGCGCTGGTGGGTTTTCAGCTCGTCGAAGGCGGTCTCGATCTCCCACCGTTGGGCGTAGGCGGCTGCGAGGTCCTCGGCGCCGGCCTCGGCAGGGTCGAGGATCGTGGTCAACAGCCGGTACTCCTCGGCGTTGCCCTGGCCGTCATCGACCGTGTAGTCGATCACTCTGACCGTGAGCGGCTCCGTCGTGGCCCGGTTCATGCCCGACGTCGGGACGATCCGGGCCAGCCAGGACCCGTCGGCCAGGGTTTCCAGATACCGGGGCCGCAGGTTCGTTTTCACTCGCCAGAGCAGATCCGCGCCCGTGGAGGCGGCCTGCTGCCAGAGGCGGAACCCGTAGAAGCCCCGGTCGGCCAGGACCAACTGGCCCGGCTCCAGCCGCCCGACGAGCTGCCGGGACAACTCGATCTCCGACACGCTGCACGGACCGGTGACAGCGTCGAAGACCGCATGGGTGCCGCATTCCGCCAATGCCACCAGGCGGGCCTGCGGAAACGCGGCCCGCTCCCCCCGGCTGGAAGCGGGCCGCCCGAAGAAGTCTGCGTTGGCTGCCGTGTCCGCCACATCCAGGCACGTCCCGTCGATCGCCACCAGACGACGCCCGGCCAGCCACGACCCCGGCGTGCCAGGCCCCGCCAGCGGACGCGCAACCCGAGCGAAGAGATCCCGCACCGGCTCGAACCCCAGACGAGACCTGGCCTGGAAGATCGCCGACTTCGAGGGCGGCGTGAACGTCTCCGACCACCCCGACGCCCACGACAGCCCGTCCGTGAGCTGCGCGAACACATCCTCGTAGGAGCCATCCGAATACAGCGCCATCCCGATCGAGAAGTACGCCATCACCCGCGCGGGCAACGACCGGTGACGCCGCTCAGTGCGCCCCGCCTCCTCGATCACCGCGTCAACCACGTCTGCGGGAAACACTCGCGTCAGCAATCCCACAGACACCAAATCCGACAACCGGACATCAGACGACGGCTTCACCCAACCAGAACGCGGCATCCCCCCACGATAACCCAGAAGCGCTTAACTGAACGGTATTGAGGCTAAGCGACGTCCGCATCCGAGTGATCTGTCCGATGCCCGCTGGGAGTTGATCCAGCCGGTGCTGTCCGCCTGGCGTTTCGAGCGCCGGGGCAGGGCCCTGGACTTCGGCCGCCCACCCGAGCACGACCTGCGCGACACCATGGACGCGATCTTGCATGTGGACCGCACCGGGGGTCCAGTGGCGCTACCTTCCGCACGACTTCCCGCCCTGGGAACGGTCTACGGATACTTCGCGAAGTGGATGAAGGAAGGCGAGTTCGTCCAGCTCAACGGCCTGCTCAGGCAGCTCCTACGGCAGAAGGAAGGGCGGGACGCCGAACCGTCGGCCTGCGTGATCGACGCGCAGAGCATCAAGACCTCCACCAGCGTCCCCGCCTCCGGCCAGGGCACCGAAGCCGGGAGGAAGATTGCGAGATATCCGCCCTCGGCGAACAGCCAAAACAGCCTCTGACCTGGAACTTTTAGTGGATCACTAGGATCACGCCCCCATCATGACCTTCTGTACGTCCTGTACATTTTTCACGGAAGCCATGCAGGCCCCCGTACAGACCCCGGAGGAGAGGCATCACCATGCTGTTCCGTCCCACCGCCCGTCATGTCCTGCCCGAGTTCACCGAGCGCACGACCGACGGGACCCGCACCCTCGACCCGTACTCCAAGCTGCTCGCCGAACGGATCGTCTTCCTCGGCACCCCGGTCGACGACACGGCGGCCTCCGATCTGATCGCGCAGTTCATGTACCTGGAGCACGCCGCCCCGGACCGGCCCATCCAGCTCTACATCAACTCCCCCGGCGGCTCGTTCGGAGCCATGTCCGCGATCTACGACACGATGCAGTACCTCACCTGCGAGGTGGAGACCTACTGCCTCGGCCAGGCCGGTTCCTGCGCCTCCACACTGCTCGCCGCGGGCGCTCCCGGCCGGCGGCACGCACTGCCCGGCGCGAGGGTCGTCGTGCGGCAGCCCGAGCTCACCGAACCGGTGCAGGGCCAGCCGTCCGATCTGGAGATCCAGGCACAGGAGCTGGAGCGGGTCCGCACGATGCTCACCGCCCTGTTGGCCCGTCACACCGGCCGCGACGCCGGGCAGATCGCCGACGACATCGAGCGCGACCTCATTCTCGACGCGGCGGGCGCTCAGGCGTACGGTCTGGTGGACCACGTCCTGACGAACCGGAACACCTCGCTCCCGCCGCACGGCGCGAGGTGAACACCCGATGCAGTCGCCGGAGTTCCCGCCGCTCCCCGCACTGACGCGCGCCGAGGGGGAGTTCATCGACCGCTACCTCGAAGTCCTCGACCAGGTGGGCCGGATCAACCCGGCCCGCGGCAGCGACACCTACGGCGCACTGCGTGCCGCGCAGGCGCTGGCCTCGCACGCGGGCGCGCTGCGGGACGCCCTCGCGTTGATGCACGAGCGCGGCGAGGCGCAGATCCACGCCGCCACGCTCGCCCGAGCGCTGCGTGTACTGGACGGGGAACGGCGGGCCGGACGCATCACCGTACCCCCCGCTCCGGCGAGTTGATCGACCTCCGCCGTCCGCGCCGGCGGCGGGGTTCGACCAACTCCCTCTGCTCCGGGGTCCGGCCGTGCTCACCCAACTCCCGTACCCGACACGCCCGGCGGGCCGATCGAATTTTCTCGCTCGTTCGGCGTAGGAAGTCCCCCTCGCGAGGGACTCCTCAACTTGCGTTTTCCGCGTGGCCAGTGGACGGAATCCGCCCTTCCGCCCCTGGTACGGCACCGGCCCGAATCACCGGCAGAGCCTCATAGATCACCATGCCCACCCAAACGGATCAGTCGTGAGGAGCCTCACATATCCCTGTTTCAGCTCGGAAATCCGGCAGTCGGTAAGTCAAGATCCCTGGGACGACAAGCCCCCGCCACCGCGGCGGGGCGGTCCGGGCGGACGCCGAGTCCTGCCGCCGTCCGGATGTCTGGTCGACAGAAGTGGATCGGCAGGAGTGGAGGACCCGAGCACAACGGGTCGACCTGAACACCGGTCGACCCTCGGGGTGAAGCCGCCGAACGCGGCCGGGCAACTTCGCCAGCCCGAACCCGACAGGTCATCCTTCACAGGCGGCTGACGAAGGGTTGCGCATGACTGCGCAGGTTCATGTCCCGTCTCTGCTCGTCCGGGCCGGTACGGCCTCGGTTCTGACTCTCGCCGCCGTCGGCGGCACCATGTTCGCCCCGGGCGCCGCGACGGACGCCCAGGCGGCGACCCTGTCGATGAAGGCGCTCAACATCGCGGCATCGAAGAAGGGCTCGCCGTACAGGTGGGGGGCCACCGGCCCCAACCGCTTCGACTGCTCGGGGCTGACGCTCTATTCGTTCAAGAAAGCGGGCAAGAAGCTCCCCCGCACCGCCCAGCAGCAGTACAACCGGACCCGCCATGTCTCGGCCTCCCACAGGCAACGCGGCGACCTGGTCTTCTTCCATTCCGGCCGCAGCGTGTACCACGTGGGGATCTATGCCGGAAACGGAAAGATCTGGCACTCGCCGAGGACCGGCGCGGTGGTCCGGCTGGAGAAGATCTGGACCAAGAGCGTCTATTACGGACGGGTCCGCTGAGGCGGCTCCTGTCCGGCGGATCAGGGCCGCGCCCCCGGCCGTGCTCCGCCGGACAGGATCCGGCGCCGGGCCGCCGGCCGCTCCCGCGCTCAGTGCAGCAGCGGACCGGTCACCAGCACCAGACCCAACGCGGTGAGCACCGTACCGCTGCCGCCCTCGATGGTGCGCGCGGTACGCGGCCGGCGCAGCCACCGGCCCAGCCGGTCCACGAGGAGCGCCACGGCGGGGAACCAGACCAGCGCCAGCACCACGACGATCGTCGCGAGCAGCAGGGTCCTGGGCAGCGGCGGCTGCCCGTCGGGGACGAACTGCGGCAGCAAGCTCAGGAAGAGCACCGGCGCCTTGGGATTGAGCGCGTTGGTCAGAAAGCCCTGACGCAGCGCGCGCACGCGTCCCTGGTCCGCGTGCCGGTCCCCGGGCCCGTCCGCTTCCGGGGTGCGGCGCCGCACCGCGCGCAGGGCGCTGATGCCGAGGTACAGGACGTAGGCCCCGCCGAGCAACTGCACGGTGCGGAAGAGCGCCGGCACCGCCACCAGCACGGCGGCGAGCCCGGCGACGGCCAGGGCGGTGTGCACCAGCAGTCCCCCGGCCACACCCAGCGCGCTCGCCACGCCCGCGGTCCGGGAGGCGAGCGCGTTGCGTACGACGACGGTGAAGTCCGCGCCCGGCAGCGCGACCATTCCCGCGGCGACCCCGGTGAAGGCGATCAGTTGTGCGTCCATGGGTCCACCCTGACCCGGCCGGGCCTTTAGCATGTACTTGCAATCTTCTGGGTCTGCCAAAAGGAACGCTTAATGTACGACCCGACACGGCTGGCGGCACTGGTGGCGGTCGCGGAGGCCGGATCGATCACCCGGGCCGCCGCGCGGCTGGGCTACACCGCGCCGGCGCTCTCCCAGCAGCTCGCCAAGCTGGAGCGGGAGGCGGGCGCCGCGCTGCTGGTGCGCCACCACCGAGGGGCCCGGCTCACGGCCGCGGGCGAACTGCTGGCCGGACGCGCCCGGCGCGTCCTCGACGAGATGGACCAGGCCCGCCATGAGCTGGCCCGTCTCTCCGGGCTCTCCGGGGGACGCCTGCGGGTCGGCACGTTCACCACGGCGGGCATCCACCTGCTGCCGCCGGTGCTGACCGCCTTTCGGCGCGCCCACCCGGACGTGGAGCTGACGGTCACCGAGTACGAACCGCCTCAGGGCGTCGCCGCGGTGGCCGCGGGCGAAGTCGATCTGGCGCTGACCCACGAGTACGAGCCGGCTGCCCCGGTGGCCCTGCCCACCGGGGTCTTCGCCGAACCGCTGCTGGTCGAGGAGCTGGTCCTGATCACGGCGGTCGGTCAGATGCTCTCCGAAGGCAGCGGAAGGCTGCCGGTGACAGAACTGGCGGGACGGCCGCTGATCAGCAGCGCGCCGACCCATCCGCCGCGCCGCGGGGTCGAGCAGGCCCTGGCCGAGGCCGGGGCGACACCCGCCGTGGTCTGCGAGTCGCCCGGCTACGCACTGGTGTGCGCCCTGGCCAGTGCGGGCATCGGGATGGCGGTCGTCCCGGAGATGGTCGCCGCGATGTCGCCGACGCCACTGTCCGTACGGCGACTGGATCCCGCTTCCTTCCGGCGGACGATCTCGGTGGTGCACCGCGGTGACCGGGCGAGCGCCGCGGCGGCGACGCTCCAGGCACTGTTGCGCAGTGGGTTCGGGCGGGCGGGGTCGGCGCAGCGGCCGGGCGCGGAAGCCGGGTGACCGCGCGGGCGGTCGGCCACCGGAACGCGTCGGTCAGCTCTGCACGGGGACGCTCCACGGAAGTGCGATCCACACCGTCTTGCCGCCGTCGGCGGTGGGGGTGACGGTGAGCCGGCCCCCGCACTGCTTGGCCAGACAGCGGATGATCACCATGCCGCGCCCGTTGTCCTGCTGAACGGCGGCGGGCAGTCGCCTGGGCCAGCGGGGGTGACTGTCCGTCACCCCCAGATGCAGGTGCTCCTCCCGCTCCAGCCGGAGGTCCACGGTGAAGGTCGGCGACTGTCCGAAGGTGTGCTGGACGGCGTTGGTCGCGAGCTCCGAGACGATGAGCTGGATGCTGTCGGCGAAATCGGTGTCGGTGGCCAGGCCCCAGTCGCCGAGCACCCGGGCCACGTACCTGCGGGCTGCCGAGACCGAGACCGGCTCGCTCGGCAGAGTGACGTTTGCTTCCTGATGGTCTGCCATGGCGAGCCGTCCCTTTCCCACCCGGACCGACCCGCGATCGGTCCGGGTTGCGCTTCGCGCCAGATTGCCATTGATGCTGCCCTCTGCGACGGCGATCCACCAAGATATGCATATATCTGTCGCTCAATGCGGTGAACCCTGCCACGCAAGACCGTATGTGGGCGGCACACTGTCCGCTCGGCAGAAGAGGGAGGGAGGCCGCGGATGCAGCACGGCCCTGCGGTTCGACGCCGCAAGCTCGGGGAGGAGCTCCGGAGCCTGCGCCACGCGTCGGGACTGACCAGTCGGGACGCGGCGCGGATACTCGGCTGGCACCAGTCGAAGGTGAGCCGGATCGAGACCGGGGTGAGCGGGGTGCGGCCGGCCGATGTGACCCGGCTGCTGGACACGTACGGCGTGGACGACACCCAGCTGCGGGATCTGCTGGCCACGCTGGCGGGTTCGGCGGGCGGTGGCGGCACCGGATGGTGGCACGCCTATCGCGGTCTGATCCCGCCCCAGTACCGCGACTTCATCAGTCTGGAGTCACAGGCGCGGACCGCGCGCACGCTGGAGACCTCGGTGGTACCCGGGCTTCTCCAGACGGCCGACTACGCGCGGGCGGTGACCCGGGCCTCGCTGGACGGGCTGCCCGCGGGCCAGCTGGACTCGCTGGTGGAGGTGCGGCTCGCCCGGCAGGGGGTACTGCGGACCGATCCGCCACTGCGGCTGAGCGCGGTGCTCGACGAGGCGGTGCTGCGGCGCGAGGTCGGCGGGTGCCGGGTGATGCGGGAGCAGCTGCGCCATCTGAGCCGGGTGGCTCAACTTCCGCATGTGCAGCTCCAGTTGCTGCCGTTCTCGGTGGGCGGCTATGCCGGCCTCACCGGACCTTTCGTTATCTTCTCATTTCCGAGCACTTCTGATCTGGATGTGGTCGTTCTTGACCATTTGACGAGTAGCCTCTATCTGGAGCGGAAAGAAGACCTTGAGGCGTACAGCTCGGCCTTCCGCACGATGCAGGCACACGCGCTGTCGCCGGAGCACTCGTTGGACCTCATCGCCGCGATCGACCGCGACGGTCGGTGACCACGGACCGCCCGAGGGGGCCTCATGTCGGAATGCCTCGCACAGCACGGCTTACGGTGGCGGCGCAGCAGCCGCAGCACGGGTATGAACAACTGTGTGGAGACAGCGTCGTCCGGTGACGGGCGGCTGGCCGTGCGGGACTCCAAGGATGTGTCCAGGCCACCGCTGCGGTTCTCCGCGGCGGCCTGGACCTCCTTCGTCACCGGTCTGCACCGGAGCCCGGTCAGCTGACGGGAGCGGTCCGCCGCACGATCGACACCGCGGTGGCGATCTGTTCCTCGGTCAGATCGGCTCGCGCCGTCAGCCTCAGCCGGGACACCCCGTCCGGCACCGACGGGGGCCGGAAGCAGCCGACCGCGATTCCGGCCTTGCGGCAGTCGGCCGCCCAGCGCACCGCCGCGTCCGCCGAGGGGGCACGCACCGAGACCACGGCCGCGTCGGGCCGCACTGCGGTCAGACCGGCCGCGGTCAGCTGCTCGTACAGCGCGGTGGCGACCGTGCGGGCCCGGCCGGCCCGCTCCGGCTCGCGGCGCAGCAGCCGCAGGCTCTCCAGTGCCGCGCCCGCCGCGGCCGGCGCGAGACCGGTGTCGAAGATGAACGTGCGGGCCGTGTTGACGAGGTGTTCGATGACCCGGGCCGGTCCGAGGACCCCTCCGCCCTGGCTGCCCAGGGACTTGGAGAGGGTCAGCGTGGTGACGATTCCCTCGCCGCCCGCCAGGCCGGCCGCGGCGAGCGCGCCCCGGCCGCCCTCCCCCAGCACGCCCAGGCCGTGCGCGTCGTCGACGAGCAGTGCGGCACCCTCCGCGCGGCAGACATCGGCCAGTCCGGGCAGCGGTGCCGCGTCGCCGTCGACCGAGAAGACCGAGTCGGTGACGGCCAGCGCCCGTCCCTCGTGCGACCGCAGAGCCTTGCGTACGGCGTCGGGATCGGCATGCGGAACGACGGCGGTTCCGGCACGGGACAACCGGCAGCCGTCCACGATCGAGGCGTGGTTGCCCGCGTCGGAGACGATCAGCGAGCCGTGACCGGTCAGCGCCGTGACGGCCGCGAGGTTGGCCGCGTAGCCGGACGACAGCACCAGGGCCGCCTCGAAGCCACAGAATTCGGCCAGTTCGCCTTCGAGTTCGGCATGCAGCGCGGTGGAGCCGGTGACAAGTCGCGATCCGGTCGCGCCCGCACCCCACCTGCGCGCGGCCTCCGCCGCGGCGGCGGTGACGTCGGGGTGCCGGGTCAGCCCCAGGTAGTCGTTGCTCGCGAGGTCCAGAAGTCCGGACGCGGCGGGCCGGGGGCGCAGAGTACGGACGAGTCCGGCGTCGGCGCGGCGGCGCGCCTCCTCGTCGATCCAGTCGAACGGGTCGAAGGACATGAGCGGTCCCTTTTGTAGGCAGCTCACAGACCCTAACCGGGGGCGCAGCAGGTCATGGTGTGGCAATACACACACCCTTGGCAGGCTCTGTTGTCCGGTTCCTCCTTGGCTGGGAGCCGTGCGGTAGGCCAGGATCTTCGCCATGGACCTCCTGAACACGCTGGCGGACAAGGGGCTGCGGCGCGAGCTGCCGACCCGCGAAGAAGCCCTCGCCGTACTGGCGACCTCGGACGACGATCTGCTCGAAGTGGTGGCCGCGGCCGGAAAGGTGCGCCGTCAGTGGTTCGGGCGACGCGTGAAACTGAACTACCTGGTCAATCTCAAGTCCGGCCTCTGCCCCGAGGACTGCTCGTACTGCTCGCAGCGGCTCGGCTCGAAGGCCGAGATCCTCAAGTACACCTGGCTGAAACCGGACGAGGCGTCGAAGGCCGCCGCCGCCGGGGTGGCGGGCGGGGCCAAGCGGGTGTGCCTGGTGGCGAGCGGTCGTGGTCCGACGGACCGCGACGTCGACCGGGTGTCGGAGACCATCGAGGCGATCAAGGAACAGAACGAGGGCGTCGAGGTGTGCGCCTGCCTCGGTCTGCTCTCCGACGGTCAGGCCGACCGGCTGCGCTCTGCGGGCGCCGACGCGTACAACCACAACCTCAACACGTCCGAGGGGACGTACGGGGACATCACCACCACCCACACCTATGCGGACCGGGTGGAGACCGTGCACCAGGCGCAGGCCGCCGGGCTCTCGGCGTGTTCCGGGCTGATCGCCGGGATGGGTGAGAGCGACGCCGACCTGGTCGATGTCGTCTTCTCGCTGCGCGAACTGGACCCGGACTCGGTTCCGGTCAACTTCCTGATCCCGTTCGAGGGAACTCCGCTGGCCAAGGAGTGGAACCTCACCCCGCAGCGCTGCCTGCGCATTCTGGCGATGGTCCGCTTCGTCTGCCCGGATGTGGAGGTACGGCTCGCGGGCGGACGCGAGGTGCATCTGCGCTCGATGCAGCCACTGGCCCTGCACCTGGTCAACTCGATCTTCCTGGGCGACTACCTCACCAGTGAGGGGCAGGCGGGCCAGACGGATCTGGACATGATCGCGGACGCCGGTTTCGAGGTGGAGGGCGCGGGAACGACGACGCTGCCCACGCACCGGGCACAGCCGGGCGGCGGATGCGGTTCGCACGACGGCGGATGCGCCCCCTGCGGTGAAGCGCCCGCAGAGGCCGAGGCCGAGTCCCAGGAAGCGCCGGCCGCCCGTACGGATCTGGTCGCGGTCCGCCGTCGCGGCGCGGGAACGGATCTCGCCCCCAATGCCTGAGGCCCTCTCCCCGGCCGAGCTGCGGTCCCTGGACCGGGCCCACGTCTGGCATCCGTACGGCCCGATGCCGGGGCGCCAGGAGCCGCTGGTCGTGGAGTCCGCGTCCGGGGTGCGGCTGAGACTGGCGGAACCCGCCCACGGGCAGCTTGAGTTGGTCGACGGCATGTCGTCCTGGTGGTCGGCGGTGCACGGTTACAACCATCCGGTGCTGAACGAGGCGGCCCGTGGTCAGCTGGGCCGGATGAGCCATGTGATGTTCGGCGGGCTCACCCATGAGCCCGCCGTGCGGCTGGCCACCCGGCTGGTCGAGATCACCCCGGAGCCGCTGCGGCACGTCTTCCTCGCGGACTCGGGGTCGGTCTCCGTCGAGGTCGCGGTCAAGATGTGCCTGCAGTACTGGCGCTCGGCCGGGCGGCCCGCCAAGCAGCGGCTGCTGACCTGGCGCGGCGGCTATCACGGGGACACCTGGCAGCCGATGTCGGTGTGCGACCCCGAGGGCGGCATGCACGAGCTGTGGTCGGGCGTCCTGCCCCGCCAGATCTTCGCCGACGAGCCCCCGGCCGGTTTCGACGCGGACCCGGATGCCGCGTACGTCCGGCACCTGCGGGAACTGATCGCGGAGCACGCCGACCGGCTGGCCGCGGTGATCGTGGAGCCGGTGGTGCAGGGCGCGGGCGGGATGCGGTTCCACTCCCCCGCGTATCTGCGGGTGCTGCGCGAGGCGTGCGACGAGCACGACGTGCTGCTGGTGTTCGACGAGATCGCCACGGGTTTCGGCCGTACCGGGAAGCTGTTCGCCGCTGAGCACTCGGGGATCTCGCCCGATGTCATGTGCGTGGGCAAGGCGCTGACCGGCGGCTATCTGACGATGGCGGCGACGCTGTGCACCTCCCGGGTGGCGGAGGGCATCTCGCGCGGCGAGGTGCCGGTGCTCGCGCACGGACCGACGTTCATGGGCAATCCGCTCGCCGCCGCGGTGGCGAGCGCCTCGATCGATCTGCTGCTCGGCCAGGACTGGGAGCGGGAGGTGAGGCGGATCGGCACGGGGCTGCGGGAGGGTCTCGCCCCGGCGGCGGAGCTGCCCGGGGTGCGGGATGTACGGGTGCTGGGTGCGATCGGCGTCGTACAGCTCGATCACGAGGTGGACATGGCGGCCGCGACCCGGGCCGCGGTACGGGAAGGGGTGTGGCTGCGGCCGTTCCGCGACCTCGTCTACACGATGCCGCCGTATGTGACGGGTGACGATGACGTGGCGCGGATCTGCCGTGCCGTGTGCGCGGCTGCGCGAGAGGGATGAGATGACGGTTCTGGTAGTGACGGGAACGGGCACGGAGATCGGCAAGACGGTCGTGACAGCGGCCGTGGCGGCGGCGTGCCCGGACCGCCGTGTCGCGGTGCTCAAGCCGGCGCAGACGGGGCTGGCCCCCGGCGAGCCGGGTGATGCCGCCGAGGTCGTCCGGCTGGCGGGTGGCCATGTCACCGCGGTCGAACTGGCCCGGTTCCCCGAACCGTTGGCGCCTGCCACCGCCGCCCGGAGGGCAGGCCTACCGCCGGTACGGCCGTACGAGATCGCCGATGCGGCGCAGAAGCTGGCGACCGAACACGATCTGGTGCTGATCGAGGGCGCGGGCGGTCTGCTCGTACGGTTCGACGACGAGGGCTCGACTCTCGCCGACGCCGCCCGGCTGCTGGCCGCCCCGGTGCTGGTCGTGACGCCCGCCGGTCTGGGCACGCTCAACACCACCGCACTGACCTCGGAGGCGCTCCGGGCCCGGGGGCTGGAGTGCCTCGGCGTGGTGGTGGGCAGCATGCCTGCCGAGCCGGACCTCGCGGCGCGCTGCAATCTGGCGGACCTCCCCGTGGCGGCGGGCGCCCCGCTGCTGGGTGCGGTGCGTGCCGGTGCGGGGTCCCTGGATCCCGCCGACTTCCGCGCGCGGGCCAGGAGTTGGCTCGCCGCGGAACTGGGCGGGAATCGGCCCGCCGACTGAGCGGCTGAGCGGTGCGGGACGGGGGAGAATCTAAGTAGCCCGTACTTTCTGTCCGAGCGCCCGGTCGAGGAGGTCCGTCATGCGTCCGCGCAACACGAGAATCCCGGAGGACGCGGTGCACCACCCCGTCTTCGCCCGGTTCTACGCCCGGATGAGCGTGGCCGCGGAGACCAGGGCGGGACTGGCCGCGGTGCGCTCGGAGCTGTTGGCCGGCCTGACCGGCCGGGTCATCGAGATCGGTGCGGGCAATGGCCTGAACTTCGCGCACTACCCGCCCACGGTGTCGGAGGTGGTGGCCATCGAACCCGAGCGCAGCCTGCGGCAGTTGGCGGTGCGGTCGGCGCTGCGTGCGGCACTCCCGGTGGATGTGGTGCCGGGCACGGCGGAGGCGCTGCCGGTGAAGAGCGAGGCGTTCGACGGGGCCGTCGCCTCGCTGGTGCTGTGCACCGTACGGAATGTGGAGCGTTCGCTCGCGGAGATCGTGCGGGTGCTGCGGCCCGGCGGCGAGCTGCGCTTCTTCGAGCACGTGCGGGCCGACGACCGGGCCATGGCGGCAGCGCAACGGGCACTGGACCGTACGGTCTGGCCGCTGGTGACGGGCGGGTGTCACACCGCGCGCGACACCCTGGCCGCCATCGAGAGGGCCGGATTCGTGGTGGAGACCTACCGCAGGGTCAGGATGCCCGAGTGGGGAGTCCGGCTGCCCACGTCGGCCTGCGTGCTGGGTGTGGCCCGGCGCCCGGCCGCGGTGGACTGACGCACTCCGGCCCGCCGTCGCGTGCCGGGGCTGTCACAGACTCCACTGACGGAGTTCGTCGGCGATGGCCCGGACGTCCGCCTTGCCCTCCTTGACCAGTCGGGCCAGGTCGCGCACCTGTTCGGGCGAGGTGATGACCTTGAGTCCGGAGGCGACGAGATATCCGTACGCGACGGCCGAGGAGAACATCGCGTTGGAGTGTTCGAGCGCGGGGACGTGGAGCAGCAATTGCAGGAGGGCAGCGGCCCGGGAGTGCGGGTCGCTGTAGACGGGGCTGCCGAAGATCTCGGCCTCATGACGGGCCACCGCCGCCACGAGCGCACCCCAGTCGACGACCTGCGGATCACCGGGGGTCTTGTGCTCGGCCACCATGAGCAGCCAGGAAAGGTCGATCTGGAGGTTCAACGCGTGCCTTTGCGCTCCGGGCCGAACTCCTCGGCGAACACCGACTCGTACTGCTTCATGAAGTCGGCCGCGGCCTCGACGAAGGTGTGTCCGACCTCGCCCGCATCCTGCCTCACGAGCTCCTCTATGTAACGGTTCACGCTCATCCCCCTCTGTAGCGCGCGCTGCCGCGCGGCCTCGGCGGTGGCCTCGTCCACTCTCACGTTCAGCTGAGTCTTGGGCACAGCAACACGCTAGCGCGGGTGCGCTAGCACCGGCAAGAGGAGCCCACCGGTGCCCCGTACACGGGTCCCGGTGCGCAGAAAGCCGTACGCGGGCAGCCCGGCCGATGACCTCGAAATGGCCCCGGAACGGCCTTGTGGATGTGATGCCCCCCATAGGGGCCAGGTCACATCCTAGGGAGGGTAGTAGGAGCAGGGCCGCTCGAACGGCATGGAATCGGCCCAGAATGGTTCATTTCGGACATTGTTCCGTATTGGGGTAGTACGTCACATCATTGACCCCCACCCCGGCCGCCGCTAACCATGGCTGTCGTTGCGGGGAACCGCGACCGGACCGCACGGACACCGCCGGGCCGCTCGCCCCCTCCCGCACCACGCAGGGCCCCGCCCCGCACCACGCCTCCGGCACCGGACGGCGACACCACACCCACAGGAGAGTCACTTCCGCATGACCACGCAGACCCGCACCGGCCGCATCGCCCGCATCCGCACCCTGTCCGTCGCCGCCCTCGCCACCACCGGCGCAGCCGCAGCAGCCCTCACCCTGACCTCGACCTCCGCACAGGCGGCCGAGACGAAGCAGAGCGCCCCCGTCGTCCGGACCGCCCCCACCGGCGACGTCCAGGACACCCAGAAGACCGGCAAGGGCTACGCCAACAACCTCGACGGCTGGATCAAGGAATCCCTGGCCATCATGAAGGCCAAGGGCATACCCGGCAGCTACGAAGGACTGCACCGAAACATCATGCGCGAGTCCGGCGGCAACCCCACCGCCCAGAACGGCTGGGACATCAACGCCCAGAAGGGCACCCCCTCCAAGGGCCTGCTCCAGGTCATCCAGCCCACCTTCAGCGCCTACCACGTCGCCGGCACCGCCCACGACCTCACCAACCCCGTCGCCAACATCACCGCGGCCGCCAACTACGCCGCCGACCGCTACGGATCCATCGACAACGTCAACTCCGCCTACTGAGCCACGGATTCGTACCGGCACACGGCACCGTGATACGGCCGAATCGCCACAGACAGCGCGCAGCGCGGAAATCGCTCGCCGAACGGATCGGCGCTCTGCTTGGCTCGCCCCATGAGTGATCTCCACATCCGCTGCGCCGGTCCCGGCGACGTCGACGCCGTATTGAGCTTCTGGCTCGAAGCCGCAGAAGGAACGAGCATCAGCGACGACCACGACGGGGTGTCCCGGCTCATTTCGAGAGACCCCGAAGCCCTGCTTCTGGCGGAGCGCGGCAGTCGTCTCGTGGGAACCGTCATAGCCGGTTTCGACGGCTGGCGGTGTTCTGCCTACCGACTGGCCGTGCACCCCGACCACCGCCGGGAAGGCATCGCCACCGCCTTGACGGAGGCGGCGGAACAGCGATTCCTCAGCCTCGGCGGGCGGCGGGTCGACGCCATGGTCCTGGAAGCCAACGAGCGGGCGCACCGCACATGGGCCGCGGGTGGCTACCACCGCGAGGACCACTGGCGGCGCTGGGTGAAGCCGCTCACGGGCTGAGAAGATCACCGGGAGATCGATCGACTTTGCCGATCCTTTACGATGGATGTTCCTCTGTCCGATCCTTCCGAAAGGTGTGAGCGTCCGCCCATGGGCGAGCCTCCCAGTAGCCGGCATCGCCGGCACCGAGCGATCCTCCTGCCCCTGCCCGATCATGGGACGGAGGTGAACCGATGACCGAAGTGCTCCTGCTGCTCGTGGCAGTACTGCTCTCCCTGGCCTGCGGCGCCTTCGTCGCGGCCGAGTTCTCTCTGACGACGGTCGAGCGCGGCCAGCTCGAAAGGGCCGTCGAGCGGGGTGAGCGGGGCGCGGCGAGCGCCATGAAGGCCGTACGCAGCCTCACCTTCCAGCTCTCCGGCGCTCAGCTCGGCATCACCGTCACCAACCTGGTGGTCGGCATGCTCTCCGAACCGTCCATCGCGAAGCTGATCCGCGGTCCGGTGGAGGCGGTGGGCCTGTCCCCGAGCGTGGCGTCCTCGGTGGCCCTCGTCCTGGGAACCGCGCTGTCCACCGTGTTCCTGATGATCGTCGGCGAACTCGTCCCGAAGAACTGGGCGATCTCCTCCCCGCTCGCCGTGGCGAAGACCGTCGCCACGCCGCAGCGGGCCTTCACCGCCGTCTTCCGGCCCTTCATCAGCCACCTGAACAACACCGCCAACCGGATCGTGCGCCGCCTCGGCCTGGAACCGGCCGAGGAGCTGGCCTCCGCGCGCAGCCCGCAGGAGCTGGCGGCGCTGGCCCGGCACAGCGCGAAGGAAGGTGCGCTGGAGGCGGACACGGCGGAGCTGTTCGTCCGCACGCTGAACCTGGCGGAGCTGACGGCGGAGAACGTGATGACCCCCCGGGTCCAGGTCACCGCGCTGGAGGCGCAGGCGACGGTCGAGGACGTCGCGAACGCCACCCGGGCGACGGGCCTGTCCCGTTTCCCCGTCTATCTCGGCAGCCTGGACACCGTCGTCGGTGTGGCCCACATCAAGGACGTGCTGGCCATCCCCGCCGAACTGCGGTCCCGGACGCGCGTCTCGGAGATGCTGCGCGAACCGCTGCTCGTGCCGGAGACCCTCACGGTGGACCGGCTCCTGGACCGGTTGTCCGGCAAGCTCGCCATGGCCGTCGTCATCGACGAGTACGGCGGCACGGCCGGAGTCGTGACGCTGGAGGACATCGTCGAGGAAGTGGTCGGTGAGGTGCGTGACGAACACGACCCGCACGAGACCGCGGACCTCGCGCCGGCCGGCGAGGACGCCGACGGACGGACCTTGTGGTCGGCCGACGGCGCCGCGCGCATCGACCAGCTGAAGACGATCGGACTGCGGGTGCCGGACGGACCGTACGAAACACTCGCCGGGCTCGTCGCCACCGAGGTCGGCCGCATCCCCTCCGTGGGTGACTCTCTCGAGCTGGCGGGCTGGCGGATCGACGTGGTCGACGCGTCGGGGCGCCGCGCCGCGCGGGCCCTGCTGCACGCTCCGCTGCCACGTGACGACGAGCAGACGGAGGACGCACGATGATCGCCGTCCAGCTCTTGATCGGTCTGCTGACCCTGGTCGTCAACGCCTTCTTCGTCGGGGCGGAGTTCGCGCTGATCTCCGTACGCCGCAGCCAGATCGAGCCCGCGGCCGAGGCCGGGGACAGGCGGGCGCGAAGCGTCGTCTGGGGCCTCGAACACGTATCGGCACTGCTCGCGGCGGCTCAGCTCGGCATCACCCTCTGCACGCTGGTGCTCGGCATCGTCGCCGAGCCGGCCTTCGCGCATCTGCTGGAGCCCGTCTTCGATGCGGTGGGCATGCCGCACGGGCTGATCCATCCGATCTCGTTCGTGATCGCGCTGTCCGTGGCGACGTATCTGCACATGCTCCTCGGCGAAATGGTGCCGAAGAACATCGCCCTGGCCGAGCCCGTCCGCGCCGCGCTGGTGCTCGGACCCCCGCTGGTGGCCCTGGCCAGGGCGCTGCGCCCGGTGATCTTCGCGATCAACGCCCTCGCCAACGGGATACTCAAGATCCTGCGGGTCGAGCCGAAGAACGAGGTGTCCGCCACGTTCTCCGACGACGAACTGGCCCGGCTGGTGACGGACGCAGGCGACGCCGGGCTGGTCGACGACCGCTCGGCCGCGCGACTGCACCACGCCCTCGAACTGGGCCGTCGCCCGGTGCGGGACGTGGTGATGCCGGTCGACCAGGTCACGTACGCCAGGATCGGGACCACACCGGAGCAACTGGAACAGCTCTCGTACGAGAGCGGGTTCTCGCGCTTTCCCGTGATGGACAGCGAGGAGCGGATCCTGGGCTACCTCCATGTGAAGGACGCCCTCGATGCCACGCCGCGCGATGTGCCCTTCCCGGTGACCGCGATGCGCCCCATCGCCCGGGTCCGGGCCGGCACTCCGCTGGACGACGTCCTGACCGCGCTGCGGCGCAGCCGTACGCATCTGGCGGCGGTTCTCGACGAGGACGACCGGCTGGCCGGAATGGTCACCATGGAGGACGTGCTCCGCGAACTGGTCGGGCGCCCGAAGGCACACTGACCGGTGCAGGGGACGCGGTGCGGCTTCCGGCCGCGCCCCCTGGGCCGGCGGCCCGGTCGGAGCCGAGCGACCGCGGACGCCGGAAGGCGCCGGACCCACCGCGATACGATGCGCATCGCCATGGAAATAAATGCCTCCTACAGCAGTCTTGTCGCGGTCGGCGACTCGTTCACCGAGGGCATGTCGGACCTGCTGCCCGACGGTTCGTACCGCGGCTGGGCCGATGTCCTCGCCGGCCGGCTCGCCGTCCGTACGCCGGGATTCCGCTACGCGAATCTCGCCGTGCGGGGCAAGCTGATCGGCCAGATCGTCGACGAACAGGTCGATGTGGCGGCCGCCCTGCGGGCGGATGTCGTCACACTCGTCGGCGGGCTCAACGACACGCTGCGGCCCAAGTGCGACATGGGCATGGTCCGCGGACGGCTCGAAGAGGCGGTGGAACGTCTCGCGCCCTCGTGCAAGCAGCTCGTGCTCATGCGTAGCCCGGGGCGCAACGGCCCGGTGATGGAGCGTTTCCGTCCGCGGATGGAGGAGCTGTTCGCCCTGGTCGACGACTTGGCGGCCCGGCACGGAGCGCTGGTCGTCGATCTGTACGGAGCACCGGCGCTGGGCGATCCCCGGTTGTGGGACGTCGACCGGCTGCATCTGACGGCCGACGGACACAGCAGGGTGGCCGAGGCGGTCTGGCAGACGCTGGGGCTGCCTCCGGAGAACGACTGGGGGACGGCACTGCCCACCGCCGTACCGCCCGGGTGGGCCCGACGACGCGTCGATGACGTCCGCTTCGCCCGCGAGCACCTGATGCCGTGGATCGGCCGTCGGCTGACCGGCCGCTCCTCCGGGGACGGACGGACGGGCGCCCAGTACAGCTCCGAACTGGGCAGGGCGTTCTGGGTCACCCCCGAGGACGCCCGGGACCCCGGCCCCGTGGCAACGTGGCGCCGGGTCGACCCGGCTCCGCTCCCGTAGCAGCCCACGAACCGGACCGCGGCGCCGGCCCGCGCACCGCTCCCCGGCGGGGTGACTGAGCCGCGAGTGCCGCGCGTCGCGAAGTCGCGCCCTTCGCGGAGTCACACCCTTCGCCGAGTCGCGCCCTTCGCATCTCCGGCCCACGCATGAGCCGGCAGGCGTGCTCGCGGAGGAGCCGCTTCGAGTGAATTTCCGGCATGTTCCCGCCGAGTGGGTTCCGCCGAGCGGGAGTCCACGCCCACGCTCGGTCAGGACTGATCGCAGCCACCGGGAGATCGCCGTGCACATCCTGCTTGTCGCAAGCGCGTTCAACAGCCTCACCCAACGTGTCCAGGCGGAGCTGAGGGACCACGGGCACTCCGTCGCCGTGCAACTCGCGCACGAGGAAGGCCCGGTCCGGGAAGCCGTCAGCCGGGAGGGCCCGGACCTTGTTGTGGCGCCGTACCTGAAGACCGCGATCCCGAGGGACGTCTGGTCGGTCCACACCTGTCTCGTCGTCCATCCGGGGCCGGTCGGCGACCGCGGGCCCTCCTCCCTGGACTGGGCCGTCCACGAGGGAGCGGACCACTGGGGCGTCACTGTGCTCCAGGCGAACGCGGAGATGGACGCGGGCGACGTCTGGGCGTCCGTGTCCTGTCCGCTGCCCCCGGTGGGCAAGAGCGACCTGTACCGCAACGAGATCTCGGACGCCGCCGTGGAGGCGGTGCTTCTGGCGGTCGGACGCTTCGCGTCGGGGACGTACACCCCGGCGCCGCAGGCCTCCGGCGCCGGCGAAGGCTGCCGCCCCCTGTTCCGCCAGTCGCTGCGCCGCATCGACTGGCAGTCGGACTCCACCGCGACGGTGGTCCGCAGGCTCAGGGCGGCGGACTCCCAGCCCGGTGTGCTCGACGAGTTGCTGGGCGGCGAGTGGTTCCAGCACGGCGGGTACCCCGAGTCCCGGCTGGGCGGGCGTCCGGGGGATGTGGTGGCCACCCGGGACGGCGCGATCTGCCGGGCGACCACGGACGGCGCGGTGTGGATCCCCGAACTGCGGCCACGGCGGGCGCCGGGCGGCCCGGCCACCTTCAAGCTCCCCGCCACCTCGGCGCTGGCCGGGCGGCTGTCCGCCGTACCCGAGCGGCCGGCTCCGCTGCACCGGACCGGGGACGACGACACCTGGTCCGAGACCGGCTACCGGGAGGAGGCCGGGACCGGCTTCCTGTCGTTCTCGTTCCGTGGCGGGGCGATGAGCACGGCACAGTGCCAACGCCTGCTGCGCGCCTACCGGTTCGCCTGCTCCCGGCCCACCTCGGTGCTGGTCGTCGGCGGCGGTCGGGACTTCTTCTCCAACGGCATCCACCTCAACGTGATCGAGGCGGCGGCCGACCCCGGCGCCGAGTCCTGGGCCAACATCAATGCCATGGACGACCTGGTGGAGGCGGTGCTGACCACCACGGACCGGCTCGTCGTCGCCGCCCTGGCCGGGAACGCCGCGGCGGGCGGGGTGATGCTGGCCGTCGCCGCCGACGAGGTGTGGTGCAGGGCGGGCGCGGTGTTCAATCCGCACTACCGCCTGATGGGGCTGTACGGATCGGAGTACTGGACGTACACGCTGCCGCGGCGGGTGGGTGCGGCGGCGGCCGACCGGCTCATGCGGGACGCCCTGCCGGTCAGCTCCACCGCAGCCCATCGGCTCGGGCTGGTCGACCGGGTGATCCCGTGCGCCCCCCGGTCGTTCGACTCGGAGGTCGGCGCCCTGGCGACCCGCCTGGCAGCCCTGCCCGCGACGCAGTCCCGGATCCACGCGAAGAAGGAGGAGCGGGACCGGGTCGACCTGGCCCCGTACCGGGAGGCCGAACTCGTCCGCATGCACCGCATCTTCGCGGACCCGCACCACCCGTACCACGGGCTGCGCCGGGCCTTCGTCCGCAAGGAACGCCCGGCACCCGGCACCGCGGTCCCGCAGCTCCCGTTTGCCCGGGGCTGACCGCGGTGCGGCGGCGGAGGGCTACCGCTGCTCCGCCAGCCAGTCGTACCAGTGGGCCAGGCCCTCGCCGGTGGTCGCGGAGACCGTCAGCACGCGCACGTCCGGGTTCACCGAGCGCGCGTGCTGTGTGCACTGCTCGACGTCGAAGTCGACATGGGGCAGGAGATCGGACTTGTTGATCAGGATCAGGTCGGCCGCGGCGAACATGTACGGGTACTTCAGCGGCTTGTCCGTGCCCTCGGTGACCGAGATGATCACGACCTTGCTGCGCTCCCCCAGGTCGAACAGGGCGGGGCACACCAGGTTTCCGACGTTCTCCACCATGAGCAGCGAGCCCTCGGCCGGGGACAGCGCCGTGAGGGCGTCCCGCATCATCTCCGCGTCGAGGTGGCACCCCGCCCCCGTGTTCACCTGCACCACGGCGCAGCCCGTACGCCTGATCCGGTCGGCGTCGAGCCTCGTCTCCTGGTCGCCCTCGATGACGGCCATCGGCCGACGGCCGCCGAGGTCGGTGACGGCGCGTTCCAGAAGGGTGGTCTTGCCCGCGCCCGGCGAGCTCATCACGTTCACGGCCACGACGCCGCGGTCGGTCATCCACGTCCGGTTGCGCTCCGCGAGCAGGTCGTTCTTGGCGAGCACCTTCTGCTCGATGGTGACCGTCTCACCGGCTCCGCTCGGCTGACGACGCTCGTGCGGACGAAGGTGCTGGTGCGGATGCGGGTGCCCGTGGTCCGGTGCATCCTCCTCCCGCAGCATCACGATCCTGGTCCCGCCGGACTCCTCGGCACAGCCGCAGGTACCGCACATGGTTCAGCCCACTTCCATGGAGACGATCTGCAGTTCCTGTCCCGATGTGATCTCCACATCCGCGCTGCCGCAGGGACACAGCAGAATCAGGTCGGTCAGGGTGAATTCGACGGCACAGGTACGGCAGCGGCCGGCGCCGGGCGGCTGGTCGATCTCCAACTGCGCGCCCTCGGCGGCCGTTCCCTCCGTGACCAGGCCGAAGCAGAACCGCATCGAGTCGGGCACCACGGCCGTGAGCACGCCGACGCGGACGCGGACCGAACGGACCGGACGCCCCCCGGCGCGTTCGCACACCGAGTCGACGACGCTCTGTGTGATGGCCAGCTCGTGCACCGGTGCCTCGTCCTTCCGCGGGTGGCTCCGACCGTAGGGCCACGGGAGGACCGTGGCGCCGCCCGACGGGACCGGTTCCCCGCCCGGACCACCCGAGCGGCCCACCGTATGCCGTCATTCGGGCCCCGGTGACGCGGCGGGACGGCGAATTCCCCTGTTGCCGGTGCCCGCGAATCGAGGCGTGATGGTAGCAATGTGCGCGTACCCACCGGTGGGGGCCGATGGCCGGTTGGGCCGTCATCCTGAAAGGCGACACAGCCATGCCGACAAAGGAAGCGGTAAAGGCGGAGGACACACTGATCCACGTGCTGTGGATCAACGCAGGACTGAGCTGCGACGGTGATTCCGTCGCCCTGACCGCCGCCACGCAGCCGAGCATCGAGGAAATCGCGCTCGGCGCCCTGCCGGGACTTCCGCAGGTAGCTGTCCACTGGCCGCTCATCGATTTCGAAAGCGGCCCGAACGGCGGCGCCGATGATTTCCTCGAATGGTTCTTCAAGGCCGATCGCGGAGAACTGGAACCGTTCGTCCTGGTGGTCGAGGGATCCATTCCGAACGAGCGGTTGCACGACGAGGGCTACTGGTGCGGGTTCGGCAACGATCCCGCCACCGGCCAGCCGATGACGACCAGCGAGTGGCTCGACCGGCTGGCTCCGAAGGCGACCGCGGTCGTCGCGGTCGGCACCTGCGCGACGTACGGCGGCATCCACGCCATGGCGGGCAACCCGACCGGCGCAATGGGGGTTCCCGACTACCTGGGCTGGGACTGGAAGTCCAAGGCCGACATCCCGATCGTGTGCGTCCCCGGGTGCCCGATCCAGCCGGACAACCTCTCGGAGACGCTCACCTACCTGCTCTACATGGCCACCGACCAGGCCCCGATGATCCCGCTCGACGACGCACTGCGGCCGACGTGGCTGTTCGGGTCGACGGTCCACGAGGGCTGCGACCGGGCCGGGTACTACGAGCAGGCCGACTTCGCGACGGAGTACGGCTCGCCGAAGTGCATCGTCAAGCTGGGCTGCTGGGGCCCCGCGGTCAAGTGCAACGTGCCCAAGCGCGGCTGGATGAACGGCATCGGCGGCTGCCCCAACGTCGGTGGCATCTGCATCGGCTGCACCATGCCCGGGTTCCCGGACAAGTTCATGCCGTTCATGGACGAGCCCCCCGGCGGAAAGCTCTCGACCAACGCGGTCGGGCTGTACGGGTCGACGATGCGGCGGCTGCGCCAGCTCACCACCCACACCCTGGACCGCGAACCGAAATGGCGTAGGCCCGGCGGAAAACTCACGACCGGCGCCACACGCACCTGGTGAGTGACCTCGTACATCACAGCAACGGAAAGAAAGAAGAGACGGCCAATGACCGCGACGCAGCACAAAGGTGCCGGAGGCGGCCAGGGCAAGAACGACCTGGTCGAAATGGCGTGGGATCCCATTACCCGGATCGTCGGCAGCCTGGGTATCTACACGAAGATCGACTTCAAGCAGAAGGTGGTCGCCGAGTGCCACAGCACCAGCTCCATCTTCCGAGGCTATTCGGTCTTCATGAAGGGAAAGGACCCGCGCGACGCGCACTTCATCACGAGTCGCATCTGCGGAATCTGCGGTGACAACCACGCCACATGTTCCTGCTACACGCAGAACATGGCGTACGGGGTGAAGCCGCCGCACCTCGGCGAATGGATCGTGAATCTCGGCGAGGCCGCGGAGTACATGTTCGACCACAACATCTTCCAGGAGAACCTGGTCGGGGTCGACTACTGCGAGAAGATGGTCGCGGAGACCAATCCCGGGGTGCTGGAACAGGCCAACCGCACCCCATCCCCGCACGCCGACGCGCACGGATACCGGACGATCGGCGACATCATGCGGTCGCTGAACCCGTTCACCGGCGAGTTCTACCGCGAGGCGCTCCAGGTCAGCCGGATGACCCGGGAGATGTTCTGCCTGATGGAGGGCCGGCACGTCCACCCCTCCACGCTCTATCCCGGCGGGGTCGGCACCGTGGCGACCGTCCAGCTGATGACGGACTACATCACCCGCCTCCAGCGGTACGTCGAGTTCATGAAGAAGGTCGTGCCGATGCACGACGATCTCTTCGACTTCTTCTACGAGGCCCTGCCGGGGTACGAGCAGGTCGGCAACCGGCGCATCCTGCTGGGCTGCTGGGGCTCCTTCCAGGACCCCGAGCACTGCAACTTCGAGTACAAGGACATGACCGACTGGGGCCGGAAGATGTACGTCACCCCCGGTGTCGTCGTCGACGGGAAGCTGGTCACCACCGACCTGGTGAAGATCAACCTCGGCATCCGGATCCTGCTCGGTTCGTCGTACTACAACGACTGGGACGAGCAGGAGACCTTCGTCTCCCACGACCCGCTCGGCAATCCGGTCGACCGGCGCCACCCGTGGAACCAGCACACCAACCCGCAGCCGCAGAAGCGGGACCTGGACGACAAGTACAGCTGGGTCATGTCACCGCGGTGGTTCGACGGCAAGGACTACCTGGCGCTCGACACGGGCGGCGGGCCGCTCGCGCGGCTGTGGACCACCGCGCTGGCCGGTCTGGTCGACATCGGCTACATCCAGGCCACCGGCCACAGCGTCAAGATCAACCTCCCCAAGACCGCCCTCAAGGGGCCGGTGGAGCTGGAGTGGCACGTCCCGAAGTGGAGCAACACCATCGAGCGCAACCGGGCACGCAGCTACTTCCAGGCCTACGCGGCCGCCTGTGCGCTGCACTTCGCGGAGCAGGCGCTCGCGGAGATCCGCTCCGGGAACACCAAGACCTGGGAGAAGTTCGAGGTGCCCGAGGAGGGCGTGGGCTGCGGGTTCACCGAGGCGGTCCGCGGTGTCCTCTCCCACCACATGGTGATCCGGGACGGCAAGATCGCCAACTACCACCCGTACCCGCCGACTCCGTGGAACGCGAGCCCCCGCGACACGTACGGCACGCCGGGTCCCTACGAGGACGCCGTGCAGGGACAGCCGATCTTCGAGGAGAACGACCGGGAGAACTTCAAGGGCATCGACATCATGCGCACGGTGCGCAGCTTCGACCCCTGTCTGCCCTGCGGTGTGCACATGTATCTCGGCGAGGGCAAGAAGCTGGAACTCCTGCACTCCCCCACCCAGTCCGCGGGCAGTGAATGATGGCGCGGCAGGAGTCCCCGGCCCCGCCCGACTGGCGGACGACCGGTGAACGCATCGACACCCTGATCGCCGCCAGCGGCTCGGGCGGCGCGGTCGCCCGCGAGCGCAGCGAGGAACTGGTCCGGCTCGTCGCCGACTTCTACGGTGCCGGGCTGGAACGGCTGCTCGACCTCGTGCACGAACAGGGGCGGCTGGACGACGACGTCCTGGCCGCCCTGGCCGACGACGAGCTGGTGGCCGGCGTCCTGCTGGTGCACGGGCTGCATCCCTACGGCGTGGAGACCCGGGTCGAGCGGGCGCTGGAGAGCGTACGACCGTATCTGGGGTCGCACGGCGGTGATGTGGAGCTGCTCGCCGTCACCGACGAGGGCACCGTCCGGTTGCGGCTGCTGGGCAGTTGTGACGGCTGCCCGTCGTCCTCGGTCACGCTCAAGCTGGCCGTGCAGGGTGCGGTGGAGGCGGCGGCGCCGGAGATCACCTCGATCGAGGTCGAGACCGCGGCCGACGAGGACACCGGGGCAGCGGGGCCGCTGGTTCCGGTGGACTCGCTGTTCGCCCGGCTGCACACGGAGTCCGGGACGGCCGGCGACGGCGCGACGTGGGAGGTCGTACCGCAGCTGTCGGGGCTGGAGCCCGGCACCGTGGCCCGGGTCGGAGTCGGCACGATGCGGGTGGTGGCCTGCCGGGTGGGCACGGATCTCTTCGCCTTCGAGGACCGGTGCGCGCGCTGCGAGCGGCCGTTCGAGGGTGCCACGCTGGCGCGGCGGCTGGGCGGCCGTTCCGGGGACGCGATCCTGCGCTGTGCCGGATGCCGTGCGCACTACGACGTACGGCGGGCCGGGGTCTGCCTCGACGGGGACAGTGTGCACCTGGCCCCGCTGCCCCTGCTGTCGGACGGGGCCACGGTCTCGGTTTCGGTCCCCGCGGCGGTGGCGCGTTGATCGCCGCCGGCCGTTCCGCCTCGCCGGCCTCCACCCTGCTGCGGCTCACCCGCAACCGGCCACGGCCGCCCGTCGGTGAGCGCTGCGAGATGTGCGCGGAACCGATCGGCGAGAGCCACCCCCATGTGGTGAACCTCGACAGTCGCGCCCTGATGTGCGGGTGCCGGGCCTGCTATCTGCTGTTCACCGACGAGAACGCGGAGCTGCGCTACCGGGCGGTCCCCGAGCGCTATCTGCACTTCGCCGGGCTGACCGTGGACGGGCGCGCCTGGGACGAGTTGCAGATTCCCGTGGGGCTCGCCTTCCTGTTCCGCAACTCCGTCCAGGACCGGATGGTCGCCTTCTATCCCGGGCCCGCCGGGGCCACCGAGTCGGAACTGCCGCTGGACGCCTGGGCGGCCGTCGTCGAGTCGAGCCCGGAGCTCGCCGTGCTGCGTCCGGACGTGGAGGCG
This sequence comes from Streptomyces sp. NBC_01363, assembly GCF_026340595.1. GTDB lineage: Bacteria > Actinomycetota > Actinomycetes > Streptomycetales > Streptomycetaceae > Streptomyces. Next base: position 4,812,683 of record NZ_JAPEPF010000001.1, on the reverse strand, counting down.
CTGCTGATCCGGCGTACGGAGGAGAGCGAGGGGTCGTGTCATCTGGTGCCGATCGACGCCTGTTACGAGTTGGTGGGGCAACTGCGCCGACTGTGGCGCGGGTTCGACGGTGGCACCGAGGCCCGTGCCGCGATGGACGGCTTCTTCGCGCGGGTGGCGGACCGCAGCCGGCCCGCCGCGGGGATCGGGGCGCCGTGAACGACTTCGCGTTCTCCGTGCTCGACGTCGTCGCCGAGCCGTACGCGGCCGCTCCGCAGCTGACCGCGCGGCTGCGGATCGAGGAGCGGACGGGCCGGCGGATCCATGCCATCGCGCTGCACTGCCAGGTCCGCATCGAGCCGCAGCGGCGCCATTACGACGAGGCCGAACAGAGCGGCCTGGTGGCGCTGTTCGGCGGCCGGGACCGCTGGACGGACACCCTGAAGCCGTTCCAGTGGATGAGCTGCGACACCACCGTGCAGGGGTTCAGCGGTGCGACCGAGGTCGATCTCGCCCTGCCCTGCACATACGACTTCGACGTGATCGGTTCCCGCTATCTGCACGCCCTGGGCGAGGGGTCGGTGCCCCTCGCCCTGATGTTCTCCGGCACGGTCTTCACCCGCGGCAGCAAGGGCTTCGGGGTCGAGCAGGTGCCGTGGGACTGCGAGGCCCGGCATCCGATGCCGGTCGAGGTGTGGCGGCGCATGGTGGCGGCGCACTACCCGAGCACCGGATGGATCCGGCTGGACCACGAGGTGCTGGCGCGCTTCGCGGACTTCCGGGCCCGGCGCGGGCTGATCAGCTGGGACGAGACGGTCCAGGCCCTCCTGGCCGAGCACGACGAGGTGGTCCTGTGAGTCTTGACCAGGTGCGTTCGATCGCCGACGCCGTCCTGTACGAGGGGTACCTCCTGTACCCGTACCGGGCGAGCTCGCACAAGAACCGGTCACGCTGGCAGTTCGGGGTCCTCGGTCCGCCGCACGCCACGGCGGCGAGTTTTGGCGAGGAGCCGGAGATGGAGATGCAGTGCCTGCTGGCACCGCGCGACGGGCCGGCGGCCGTCACCGTGCATCTGCGTTTCCTCCAGCTCCAGGTCCGCGAGGTGCGGAGCACGAGCGAGGACGGGGTGGACGTACCGGTCGAGCAGCTCACCGTCGACGGGGTGTCGGTGATGTCCTGGGACGAGGCCGTCGAGCGCGAAGTCGTTCTGACCGCCCTGCCGTTGGGGGAGGTGACGGACGCCGTCCACGAGGTCCCGGGCGGCGAGGACACCGAGCCGGTGACCGACGCACGGGGCGTGGTGGTGGGCCGGATCGTGCGGCGGCGGCTGCCGTTGGCGGTCCGGGTCCGCACGCGGGCCGTCGTCGACGACGGATACGTGCACCTCTCGGTGGCGGTGCGCAACGAGCATCCGGAGCCCGTGGCCACCAAGGACGCCGCGATCCGGTCCTCGCTGATCGGCGCGCATCTGCTGCTGCGGGCGCACGACACCGAGTTCGTCTCGCTGCTCGAACCGCCCGCCGGGGCGGCAGCGGCCGCCGGCCGTTGCCGGCAGCGCAGGTGCTGGCCCGTGCTGGCCGGCCCGAAGGGGACGACGGACACCCTGCTCGGTGCACCGATCATCCTGTACGACTACCCGGAGGTCGCCGAGCAGAGCCCCGGCGCCCTGTTCGACTCGACCGAGATCGACGAGATCCTGACCCTCCGCGTGATGACCATGACGGAGGAGGAGAAGGCGGAGGCCAGGGCCACCGACCCCCGCGCCCGGGAGATCATCGACCGGTGCGACGGCATGTCGCCCGCCGGCCTCCAGCAGTTGCACGGCCTGCTGCGCGACCCGCACCCGCCGCAGCCCGCGGCTCCCGCGGGACCGGCGGCCGACGTCCGGGACGTGGAGCCCGCCGCCTTCGACACCGCGGGCGCCCCCTGGTGGGATCCGGCGGCCGACGCCTCGGTACGGCCCGAAAGCGACGCGGTCGTGATCGACGGGGTCCGGGTTGCCAGTGGCAGTCTGGTCCGCGTCCACCCCTCCCGGCGGGCGGACGCGCAGGATCTGTTCTTCGCCGGCCAGGTGGCCCGGGTGACCGCGGTTCTCTCCGACGTGGACGGTGGTACGCACATCGCCCTGGTCCTCGTCGACGACCCCGCGTCGGACCTGCACGACTGGTACGGCCGCTACTTCTACTTCGCGCCCGACGAGCTGACACCCCTGAGCGTCGAGGAGACGGCGCAGCACCGAGAGGACAACCGATCATGAAGACCCTGGGCATCATCACCGCCGCAGCGGCCACGGCCGCGGCGCTCGTCGCCGTGGCGGTCGGGATCAAGTCGGTCCCCGACGTCCGCCGCTACCTGCGCATCCGTTCGATGTGAATCCCGATTCGAGTGAAGTGAGTGAGGAGCACCCCATGGCTGAGACGCCGGAGAAGACTCAGGAACCGGAATCGCCCGGCTTCCGGTCCGGGGGCGGCTGAGCCGAGGATGACGACGGAACCTGACACGGCCGCCCGGGTGCTGGTCGCGGGCATCGGCAATCTGTTTCTCGGCGACGACGGCTTCGGCCCGGAGGTCGTGCGCCGGCTGGCCCGCGACGGCGGGATGCCCCCGCAGGTCCGGGTGGTGGACTACGGCATCCGCGGCATGCATCTCGCGTACGACCTGCTCGACGGGTACGACGCGCTGGTTCTGGTCGACGCGTACCCGGGGGGCGGCGCCCCCGGGGAGGTGACGGTGCTCCGCATCGGTGTGGATGACCTCGGTTCGGGTGAATTCGATGCACATGGGATGAATCCGGTTGCTGTCCTGGCAAGTCTGGATCAACTGGGCGGTACGCTGCCGCTCACCTACCTCGTCGGCTGCACACCCGCCGGAGTCGAGGAGGGCATCGGGCTCAGCGAAGCCGTCGGCAGCATGGTGCCCGAGGCGATGCAGGCAGTGCACACCCTGGTCCGGCAGCTCGTGCCGTCCGTACCGACCGCGTCCGTGAACAGCACCGAACCCCGGAGATCCTGATCATGTGCCTAGGCATTCCTGGCCGCGTCGTGGAGCTCGTGGACGGGTATGCGGGCCAGCTGGCTCTGGTGGACGTGGAGGGCGCCAGGCGCCGCGTCAACATCGGCATGCTCGACGAGGCACCCGGTCGCGACGACTGGGTGCTTCTCCATATGGGCTTCGCCGTCGAGCTCATCGACCGGGCGAAGGCCCGGGAGGCCCTGTCGGGGCTGGAGATGATGGGCCGCGGCCGGGAGCAGCGGATCCGGCGCAGATTCGAGGTGCGCGGCGTCGTGCAGGGCGTGGGCTTCCGGCCCTTCGTCTATGTCACCGCCTCGGAGCTGCTGCTCACGGGCTCGGTGACGAACACCGGCGACGGGGTGCTCGCCGAGGTCGAGGGAACGGCCGGGGCCGTGGAGGAATTCGGCCGCCGTCTGAGCGCCGACGCCCCTCCGCTCGCGGTCGTCGAGGACGTGCGGACGAGCGAACAGCCGACGCGCGGCGGTACGGGCTTCACCATCGAGCGGTCCAGCGCGTCCGACCGGGCCAGGACGCTGGTCTCGCCCGACATCGCCACCTGCCGGGACTGCCTGGAGGAGCTGGGCGACCCGTCGAACCGGCGCTACCGCCACCCGTTCATCACCTGCACGCACTGCGGCCCCCGGTTCACGATCGTCACCGGCCTTCCGTACGACCGCGCCGCCACCACGATGGCGGACTTCGAGATGTGCGGGGCCTGCCGGGCGGAGTACGAGGACCCGCGCGACCGGCGCTTCCACGCCCAGCCGATCGCCTGTCCCGACTGCGGACCGCGGCTCGAACTCGTCGGCAAGGAGGGCGTGGTCCCGTCGCACGACGCGGACGCGCTGCGGACCGCGCGGAAGCTTCTCGCCGAGGGCGGGATCATCGCGGTCAAGGGCCTCGGCGGCTACCACCTGGTGTGCGACGCCCGCGACGACGCGGCCGTGGCGGAGCTGCGCCGACGCAAGCGGCGCGGCGGCAAACCGTTCGCGGTGATGGTGCCGGACCTGGACGTCGCGCGTGAGCTGGTGACTCTCACGGCGGACGAGGAGGAGCTCCTGGGCGGTGGGCGCCGGCCGATCGTCCTCCTCCCCCGTCACGCCGCCCGGCCCGGGGCGGGGGTGTCCGACGCGGTGGCGCCCGGCAGCCCCCACCTCGGGCTGCTGCTGCCGTACACCCCGTTGCACATCCTGCTCTTCGGGATCGGGGACGACGATCCGGGCCCGGACGCACTCGTGATGACGTCGGCCAATCTGTCGGGCGAGCCGATCGTCACGGACGACGGCGACGCGCTGGCCGTTCTGGCACCGCTGGTCGATGCCTGGCTACGGCACGACCGGCGCATCCATGTGCCGTGCGACGACTCGGTCAGCCGCTGGGCCGCCGGTGCCGAGCTGCCGCTGCGCCGCTCGCGCGGATACGCCCCGCTGCCGCTGGCGCTGCCCTTCGACGTGCCCCCGACGCTCGCCGTGGGCGCCGACCTGAAGAACACCTGTGCGCTGGCCGAGGGCCGCTACGCCTGGCTGAGCCAGCACATCGGCGACATGGACGACCTGTCCACGGTCGACGCTCTGACCCGGACCGAGAAGCATCTGGAGGACCTCACCGGGGTGGCGCCCACCCGGCTGGTGGCCGACCGCCACCCCGGCTACCACTCCGGCGACTGGGCTCGCGCCCATGCGGCCGGGCGGCCGGTCCGCACCGTGCAGCACCACCACGCGCACATCGCGTCCGTGATGGCGGAGCACGGCCTGGGCGCGGACGAGCACGTGATCGGCATCGCCTTCGACGGCACCGGCCACGGTGCCGACGGGGCGGCCTGGGGCGGCGAGGTCCTGGTAGCCGGCTACGCGTCGTTCAGCAGGGCCGCGCACCTGGGTTACGTACCGCTGGCCGGGGGCGACGCGAGTGTGCTGCGGCCGTACCGGATGGCCCTCGCGCATCTGCACGCGGCCGGCATCCCCTGGGACGACGACATGCCCCCGGTCCGTGCCTGCCCGCCCGCGGAACGCAACGTGCTGGCCCATCAGTTCGCCACCGGATTCGGCTGCGTGCCCACGTCGGGCATGGGCCGGCTCTTCGACGCGGTCGCGTCCCTGGCCGGCGTCCGGCACGTGGTGGCGTACGAGGCGGAGGCGGCCATGGAACTGGAAGGGCTGGCCCGTACCGCGGCAGCCGGCCCCACGGCACCGGAGGACGGCTACCGCTTCGGCATCCGGCCCGGGAAGGGGGAGGAACCCGCCGTCGCGGATCCGGGCCCGGTCGTTCGGGCCGTGGTGTCCGACGTACGGGACGGCGTTCCGGCCGGGCTGGTCGCCGCGCGCTTCCACGCCGCCGTCGCCGCTCTGACCGCCCGCCTCGCGGACCTCTGCCGCACGCGCACCGGCCTCGACACCGTGGCGCTGGGCGGCGGTGTCTTCCAGAACGCCGTGCTGCTCGAGGCGACGCAACGCGGCCTGACCGAGCGAGGCTTCACCGTCCTGCGGCCGCGCCTGCTCCCCCCGAACGACGGCGGAATCGCCCTCGGCCAGCTCGTGATCGCCGCGTCGGGCTGACGCCGCCGCACGACCGTACCGCCTTACCGCCGTACCTCAAGAGGGATCCACAGAGGAGAGGGACCATGTGTCTGGCTGTTCCGGGGCGTGTCCTCAGTACCGCCGAAGTCGACGGCACCGTGATGGCCGAGGTCGATTTCGGCGGGGTGCGCAAGGAGGTGTGCCTCCAGTACATCCCCGATGCGACCGTCGGTGAATACGTCATCGTGCACGTCGGATTCGCCATCCAGCGCCTCGACGAACGGTCGGCCCTGGACACCCTTGCCGACTTCGAACGGCTCGGCATCCTGGCCGAGGAGTTCGGGGACGGCTTCGAACGCGCAGCCCAGCAGGGTGCCTCTCCCGAAGGAGCCGTCCGGTGAAGTATCTCGACGAGTTCAGTGACCCCGATGTCGCCAAGAAGCTGCTCGACCAGATCCACGCGGCCACCACGCAGAAGTGGGCGCTGATGGAGGTCTGCGGCGGCCAGACCCACTCGATCATCCGGCACGGCATCGACCAACTGCTGCCGGACGGTGTGGAGATGATCCACGGACCTGGATGTCCCGTCTGCGTCACCCCGCTGGAGACCATCGACCGGGCGCTGGCGATCGCCGCCCGCCCCGGCGTCATCTTCTGCTCGTTCGGCGACATGCTGCGCGTGCCCGGCAGCAGCCAGGACCTGTTCTCCGTCAAGAGCGCCGGCGGTGACGTACGCGTCGTGTACTCACCCCTCGACGCGCTGAGAATCGCCCGGGAGAACCCCGACCGCGAAGTCGTCTTCTTCGGGATCGGGTTCGAGACCACCGCCCCCGCGAACGCCATGACGGTGTACCAGGCCCAGCGGCTCGGGGTGCGGAACTTCTCCCTGCTGGTGTCCCATGTGCTGGTGCCGCCCGCGATCGCCGCGATCATGGAGTCCTCGACGTGCCGGGTGCAGGCGTTCCTCGCCGCAGGCCACGTGTGCAGTGTGATGGGGACGGCCGAGTACCCGCCGCTGGCCCGGAAGTACAAGGTGCCGATCGTGGTCACCGGCTTCGAGCCGCTGGACATCCTCGAAGGGGTCCGCCGGACCGTCGTCCAGCTGGAGGCGGGCCGGCACGAGGTGGAGAACGCCTACCCCAGGGCCGTGCGCGAGGAGGGCAATGTGCCCGCCATGGAGATGCTCGCCGATGTCTTCGAGGTGACCGACCGGACCTGGCGCGGCATCGGGGCGATTCCCCGCAGCGGCTGGCGGCTCTCCGAGAAGTACCGGGCGTTCGACGCGGAGCAGCGGTTCGACGTGACGGGCATCTGCACCGCCGAGTCGTCTCTCTGCCGCTCGGGCGAGGTCCTCCAGGGTCTGATCAAGCCGCACCTGTGCGAGGCGTTCGGCAAGGAGTGCACGCCGAGGAACCCGCTCGGCGCGACCATGGTGTCGTCCGAGGGCGCGTGCGCCGCGTACTACACCCACCGCCGCCTGGAACTGGTCGATGCGAAGTGACTGACGCGATGCAGGACGTGACCTCCGTGGTGAACGATGTGCCCGACCTCGACATCGAGGGGTGGGCCTGCCCAGTACCGCTGCGGGACATCCCGTCCGTGGTCATGGGCCACGGGGGCGGCGGTGCGATGTCCGGTGAGCTGATCGAGCACCTGTTCCTGCCCGCGTACGGTGCCGCGGCCGCCGCCGACCTCGGTGACTCGGCCGTCCTGACGGTCGGCTCCGGCACCCGCCTCGCCTTCTCCACGGACTCGTTCGTGGTGAAGCCGATGTTCTTCCCCGGCGGGTCGATCGGTGACCTGGCGGTGAACGGCACGGTCAACGACCTGGCCATGTCGGGTGCGACGCCCCTGTTCCTGTCCACCGCCTTCATCCTCGCGGAGGGCACGGCGCTGAGCGACCTCGGCCGGATCGCGCGGGCCGTGGGCAGGGCCGCCGAGGACGCCGGCGTACGCCTGGTCACCGGGGACACGAAGGTCGTGGAGCACGGCAGTGGTGACGGCGTCTACCTCAACACCTCGGGCATCGGCGTGATCCCTCCGGGCGTCGACATCCACGCGCGCCGGGCGCTCCCCGGCGACGCCGTGCTCGTCAGCGGTGACATCGGCGTGCACGGTGTGGCCGTGATGAGCTGCCGGGAGGGCCTCGAGTTCGGTACGACGGTGGAGAGCGACACCGCCGCGCTGCACGGACTGGTCGCCGCCATGCTCGCCACCGGTACCGACCTCCATGTGCTCCGGGACCCCACGCGCGGGGGCGTCTCGGCTTCGCTGAACGAGATCGCCCGTGCCTCGGACGTGGGCATCGAACTGGTCGAGCGGCTGCTTCCCGTGCCGCCCACGGTGCGCGACGCGTGCAGCCTGCTCGGGCTCGACCCGCTCCAAGTGGCCAACGAAGGCAAACTGATCGCGATCGTCCCGGCCGAGGACGCGGACCGGGTGCTGGCCGCCATGCAGGCCCATCCCCTGGGCCGTTCCGCCTGCCGGATCGGCAACTGCGTCCCGGATCACGCCGGGATGGTCGTGGCGAGGACGGGGCTGGGCGGGAGCCGGGTGATCGGGCTGCCGATCGGCGAACAACTACCGAGGATCTGCTGAGTGAGTGCCGAGGGCGCGCTGCTGTTCGCGCGATACGCCTACCCGCCCAACGAGCTGGGCTACTGCGGCCCCGCGGACGCGGCGGCCCTCCTGCGCCGTGACGCGACCGCCGACATCGAGCGGCGCGCCCGGCAGTTCGAGGGGGCCTGGTGCTATCTCCAGTTCCTCGCGGAGACGGCCAGGCTGGCGGACCCGCTCGACGTGCGGGTGGTCGAGGCGTACTGGATCGGCAACGAACTGCTGGACCGGGCCGATCCCGCCGCTCTGGTGGAGCGCATGACCGACCGGTTCCGGGGGCAGCTCGGCGGCACCTGGCGCGAAGCCGGGCGGCGCGCCCTGGCCCATCACAGCTTCCAGGTGTTCGAGGTGTATCCATGGGCCCCGATACTGCGGTCGGCAGGCCATCCGACCGCCCTGTCCGTGCTCGACCAGTGCCGCATCCGTACGGGAGTGGTCGTGGCCGCCGACAGAGACCTCGCGACCGTGCGGTCACGCCCGCTGTACTGGGATGGTGCGGGGCTGGCCGAGGGAGCGTGGCAGGAGGAGACCGTACGCTGCTCGGCCGGTGGGCTGACGCTGCTCGACGGGCTGTCCGCCGGTGACCGGGTGGCGCTGCACTGGGACTGGGTGTGCGACGTGATCACCGACGAACAGGCCCGGCGCATCGAATTCCTTGAGGAGCGCCGACGCACCGGCTTGGGCCTCTCGTCCTGTGAACCGGGTCTCGGCAGCCACGGCGCTCCGGGCTGACGGCCGAGGGCTCCGTCGATTCCTGACCCAGCCGGTCGGCGTGGCCATGGCGCCGGCTGGGCCGGTTCCCCAGGAAAGATCACCTTCACCGTCGACCGATCCTACCCGTATACGTTCCGGCCGCGAGCCGACGGATTCCAAGAACAACCCTCAGCTCACGCGATATGCTGATGCAGATTGTGCAAGCCGTTTGCAAAATGAGGAGGGCCATGGCCACGCGGGCGACCGACGCCGGGACGAACCAGAGCGTCGAACGAGCGGTCTCGGTGCTGCGCGCACTCGACTCCGGCCGTCCGGAACTGCGCGTCTCCGACGTCGCCGAACTCACCGGACTGGGCTCCTCCACCACCTCCCGCCTCCTGTCCACCCTCGAGCGCCTCGACATGGTCGAACGCGACCCCGTCAGCAACCTCTACCGCCTCAGCCTCGGCATCCTCCCGCTCGCCGCCACCGCCACCAATCGCCACCCCGTGCACCGCGCCGCCCGCATGGTCCTCCAGGACCTCGCCACCCGCACCGGACTCGGAGCCAACGTCGCCATCCGCCGCGACACCGAGCTGATGTTCCTGTGCAATTTCGAGGGAACCCGCGCCCCCAAGTCCTACACGCAGGCCGGACACACCGCCCCGCTGCACGCCACCAGCATCGGCAAGTGCCTGCTCACCGGCCTCACGCCCAAGGAGCGCCGCAAGCTGCTTCCCGAACCGCTCGAGGCGCACACCGACTACACGACCACCAGCCACGACCTCCTCGACACCGAGATCGACACCGTCCGCCGCACCGGCTACGCCATCGAAGCCGAAGAACGCGCCCTTGGCCGCGCTTCCCTCGCCGCGCCCGTCCGCGACGCCTCGGGTGACGTCGTCGCCGCCATCTCCCTGTGGGGCCCCACCTCCCTCCTCGGCAACCACACCGAAGCCGAAGGGCAACGTCTCGCCCTCACCCGCGAGGTCATCGAAGCCGCCGACGCCATCAGCCAAGCACTCGGCGCCATCTGAAACACGCGGCGAAGGGGCCCGGTGAAGGTCGTTCGGCCTTCACCGGGCCCCTTCGCCGCGCGGCTACGCGCCGTATGCCTTGAACGCGATCACGTGCGCGTGCCGCGCCCCGTGCGTCGCGTCGACCACGAGCCGCAGCGCGTCGGTGCGCACGGGCCCGCCGTCCGCGCCGTTCAGATCGTGCACGCGGTGGCGGCGGCGGTTGTCCGTCACCGTCAGCAGCGTGCGCCAGGTGCCGTCGGGCTCGCGGCCCTGGATACGGTAGTCGCGGACCAGTTCCGGCATGACCTCGAACGGGGTGCGGTGCCGGTGCAGGTTGTTGAGGTACTCGTCGACATCGTCGTCGAACACCACGCGCGTTTCGGTGAGTTGCTGCTCCTTGTCCCAGTCGAGGCGCAGCCACTGCGTGGCCCGGTCCGGGTCGGGCAGCAGCTCGGACGACCACATCTGCGGGCCCCCGTAGGCGCGTTGGAATCCGCCGACGGCCCGCTCGGGCAGGAACGCGGCGGTGTCCGGGGTCGCACGGAAGCCGAAGGTCCGGCGGCGCAGGCCGCGGGCCTGCCACTCCAGGACCAACTGGCCCTCCTCCTCCGGGATGTCGTGGTCGACGGCCGCGTCCCCTTCGGCCCTGCTGCGCAGGGCGAGGACGCCGTCGGTGCGCTCGGGGACGAGGACCAGCGCCGCGCCCGGACAGGCGCGCACGATCAGCACGACGTTCTCCGGGGTGTCCGGGCGGTGGTCGAAGCGGGCCGTGACCCAGTGAGGGCCGCCGGCCGGCACGGTCACCGTGGTGGTGAGCATGTGGTCGACGGGGACCGCGTTCTCGGGGCGGCCGGTGCTCCACAGTTCCACGGTGAGTTCGCTCGGCAGCTCACCCGGGGCGCCGTGGACGAGCAGGTCGACCGTGTCGAGTGCCGGGTCCACCGGCAGCAGCAGCGCGAGGTCGCGGGTGAGCGGGTACGGCTCGCCGGGCGCGGCCGGCGTGGGCTCGGCGGCCAGGCGGCTCAGGTACGAGGAGGCGCTGACGCGGGCCGTGCGCGCCAGGTTGTCGGGGTCGTCGTCGTACAGGCCGATGACCGAGGCATCCTGCCGCAGCAGGGCACGGCGCACCAGCTCGGGGTGGTCGGCGGCGAGTACGCGCGGGCTGAGGCCCTCGGCGACGCACAGCGCGGCGGCCGTGCCCGCGGCCTCGCCGAGCGTGGCGCAGGTGGCCATGACCCGGGTGGCACCGAAGGCTATGTGGGTGGCGGAGATGTTGCGCCCGGCGAACAGGAGGTTCGTGACGTTCGCCGAGTACAGGGAGCGCAGCGGGATGTGGAAGATGCCGTCCGCGTAGCGCTGGCGGGCGCCGGGCTCGTCGGCGTACATGCCCTGCACCGGGTGGAGGTCGACGGACCAGCCGCCGAAGGCCACGCGGTCGGCGAACTGCCGTTGCTCCAGGATGTCCTGCTGGGTCAGCATGTGGTCGCCGAGGAAGCGGCGGTACTCGCGCTTGCCGGGGAGGCTGCCGACCCACTCCAGCGTCAGGTTCTCGGCGTCCGGGAACTCGCCGGAGTTCTTGATGTGGTCCCAGATGCCCATGATCACGGCCTGGAGTTCGTCGCGGATGCGCTCGTTGTCGTGGACGGTGTCCAGCTCGCCGCCCCACTCGATCCACCAGTAGTCGCAGCCGTTGTCGCCGGTGCGCAGCACGCGGTTGCGCAGGATGGGCGTGGTGGTGAGGTCGCGGGCGCAGTCGGGCGGCACGAACTTCACCGGCCGGCCCGTGTCCTTGGTGTGGAACAGGATCGTCGACCCGAGCAGCGCCTCGTCCCCGGCCTCGGGCGCCCAGGGCTCGCCGAACTCCGAGCGCGCCTCGCGGCCGATGCGGTGGTGGGCGCCGGCGAGGTGACCGAGCAGGCCGTCGCCGGTGCAGTCGAGGAACTGCCGTGCGCGGAAGGTGATACGCCGCTCGGAGCCCATCATCCAGCCCGTGCAGGAGTGCACCTCGCGTGCGTCGTCCGGGCCGCTCGCGTCGACCTCCCGTACGTCGGTGTTGAGGTACAGGTCGATGCCGGGTTCGGCCCGGACGGCGTCGAGGACCACCTGGTCCCAGTAGTACGGGTTCCCCTCGGGGTTGCGGTACTGGTTCTCGGTGTACAGCTCGCCCATGATGCCGGTCTCGCGGGCCCAGCGGTGCACGCCGTGGGCCGTGGCGCCGCAGACCCAGACGCGGACCTCGCTGCTGGCGTTGCCGCCCAGGACGGGCCGGTTGTTGACCAGGGCGACGCGTCGGCCGAGCCGGGCCGCGGCAATGGCCGCGCAGGTCCCTGCCAGGCCACCGCCGATGACGGCGATGTCGAAATGGACCTCTTCTTCCCGCACGGTGCGGCCTCCTTGGTGTGATGCTCGGATGCTCTCCGCCGCAGCGGAGCGTCCTTGAACGTACATCACATCCATATTGTGCAACTACTGTTCGGACAGTGGGATGTGTTGTAGATTTCCAGCGCAGCCGACGACATCGCCGCCGTGGGCCAACAGCCAAGCTCATGGCATGTGCGGCGCCTTCGCCGGTCTGTACGGAACCGGCGATTCACCGACCAAGAGGGTTGACGCCGTCGCACGATATGGAGAACGATCCCGCATGCTGCAACTTGCGTTCGACGGAGCATGCATGGCATTCACACAGGGCCTCGGTCGAAGCAGGGGACGGCGCGGCTCGCCGCTCACGCCCGGCCACGTCAGGTCCGTCCACCGGCGCACGGCCTCCCGTGCCACGCCCTGCACCACCGCTCCCGCCCCGTTCGAGAGGACACACCCATGAGTACGGCCGCACCTCCGCAGAAGGCCGCTCCACGCCGTGAGCGGTCCGGCGGACGGCTCTCCAACGGCGCGTTCGCACTGCTGCTGACCGCACCGGGGCTCGCCCTGTTCGCGGCGATCATCATCTATCCGCTGCTGTCCGCCCTGTTCACCGGCTTCTTCAAGCAGGACCTGCGTCTGCCGGGCCGGGAGTTCGTCGGCCTGGAGAACTTCAGCTACTGGCTGGACGGCGAGTTCCTCACGATCCTCAAGCAGACGCTGATCTTCACCTTCGGTGCGACGCTCGTCCCCTTCGTGGTCGGTTTCGCCCTCGCGCTCGCGCTGAACTCGGGCCTGAAGGGCAGTGGCTTCCTGCGTGGACTGTTCCTCTTCCCGTGGGTGATCCCGGGCGTGGTGGTCTCCTTCCTGTGGATGTGGATCTTCAACGCGAACTACGGCGTGCTGAACGGCATCCTCATGAAGGCCGGGATCATCGAGGAGTCCATCTCCTGGCTCGGCCAGCCCGGCACCGCCATGCTCGCCGTCATCGTCACCAAGACCTGGGCGAGCTTCCCCTGGATGATGGTGATGCTCCTGGCCGGTCTGCAGACCGTGCCCAAGGAACTGCACGAGGCGGCGTCGATGGACGGGGCGGGCTCGATCCGGCGCTTCTTCGCCGTCACCTGGCCCCAGGTCCGCGGTGTCGCCTCGATCGTGCTGCTCCTGGAGTTCATCTGGAACTTCCAGCACTTCGACACCATCTACGTGCTCACCGGCGGCGGCCCGGCCGGCACCACCGAGACCTTCGCGACCGCCGTGTACCAGACCGCCTTCAAGGGCTTCGACATCGGCCGGGCGACCGCGCTGGGCGGTCTGTGGATGGTGCTCCTGCTCATCCTGGTCGCCGTCTACCTCAGGATCACCGAGCGGAAGGGCGACGCCCGATGACCTCCACGACCTCCACCCCGCTGTCCGGCACCGACCGGCTGAGGCCGTCCGCCACGTCCGCCGGGCGCACCTCGCGGCGTCGGATGCGCAAGGACCTGCTGCGCTCGCGGATCGCCGCCTGGACCGCGATCCTGGTGATCGGCGCGTTCGGCATGCTGCCGGTCTACTGGCTGCTGGCCACCGCCCTGAGCAGCCCCGAGCAGACCTTCCGGTTCCCGCCGAAGCTCATACCCACCGACATCACCTTCAGCAACTTCACGGCCCTCGCCGAGAACGACCAGCTGATCAAGTACCTGGTCAACTCCCTCATCGTGGCCTCGATCACCGCCGTGCTGAGCGTGGTCGTCGCCACGTACATGGGCTACTCGTTCTCCAAGTTCCGCTACCGCGGGCGGCGGTCGCTGATGCACATGGTGCTGGCCTCCCAGATGTTCCCCCAGGCGCTCCTGCTGGTGACGCTGTACGCCGTGTTCTCCAGCTTCGGCCTGCTGAACACGTACACCGCCCTGGTGCTGTCCTTCACCACGTTCACGATGCCGCTCTGCGTCTGGATGCTGAAGGGCATCTTCGACACCATCCCGGACGCCCTACTGGAGGCCGCATCCATCGACGGCGCGTCCCGGTGGCGGACGCTGCACTCCATCGTGGCGCCGCTGGCCGCGCCCGGAATGATCGCCGCCGGACTGTTCGCCTTCGTCCGCGGCTGGAACGACTTCATCTTCGCCGTGACGCTGGCCGACAAGGAGAAGCAGACCCTGCCGCCCGGCCTCGTCTCCACCTACATCGGTGAGTTCCAGACTGCCTGGCCCGAGCTGATGGCCGCCTCGCTGGTGGTGTCCGCGCCGGTGGTCGTCGCCTTCATGTTCCTGCAGCGCTACCTCGTCGGCGGCATGACCGCCGGCTCGGTCAAGAGCTGAGCACGCGGGATCCGCCCGCACCCTCCCCCACGCACGTCCCCTTCCGCCCACTCCCCCATGGAGACACCATGACCACCTCTGGCATCAGCCGGCGCGGCGCGCTGCGCATGTTCGGCATCGGCGCGCTCGGTGTGGCCGGCGCCGGCGTGCTCGGCGCCTGCGCACCGTCCGGCGCCGGCACCTCCTCCAACAGCGGCGACACGAAGTCCAAGAACTTCGACTTCACCTCCTGGTCGCTCAACGAGGAGGCCGCCAAGCCCTCGATCGAGAAGATCATCGCGGCGTGGGAGAAGGACAAGAGCTCCAAGGTCCGCGCGGTCTCGTACCCGTACAACGAGTATCTGAGCCAGCTCACCCTCAAGCTCGGGGGCGGGGAGACGACCGGCGCGGTGCATCTCGACATCGCCTGGCTCGCCGCGGTGGCGCAGATGGGCAAGCTCGCCGACCTCGGTTCCGTGGCCCTGAAGGGCGGCTACACGAACGTTGCGCTGAACAGCGGTATGTACGACGGCAAGCAGTACGGCCTGCCGTGGAACACCGGCTCGATCGGTGTGATCGCCAACTCCAAGCTTCTGGAGAAGGCCGGCATCAAGAAGCACCCCGCCACCGTCGAGGAGTTCGAGGGCGCGCTGCGGGAGCTGAAGGGGCTCGGCGGCGGTGTCGTGCCGTACGCCGCCGCCACCAAGGTCGCGCAGCTCAAGGACATCTTCCCGTGGATGCAGACCTTCGGCTGCACGCTCCTGGAGGACGACAGGGTGACCATCGGCGACGACGCCTCCATCGACGCCGTCACCTGGTACAAGAAGCTGCACGACGAGAAGCTGATCGCCGCGGACGTGGACCGCTTCGACGCGCGTGCCCTGTTCGGGCAGGGCAAGGCCGCCTTCTACGACGACGCCGTCATCGGCAAGGGCGTGACCGCGGCCCAGTCCAAGGACAAGACGCTGGCCGACGCGATGCAGCCGATGAAGCGGCCGGTGCTGCGCTCCGGTGACACGCCGCAGGCGCTGCTGTGGGGCGGTGTGATCGCGATCGTCAAGGGCAAGGGGCAGGACGCGGCGACCGAGTTCGCGCTGCACACCACCTCCGACCGCGCCACCACCACCGAGTACTTCGCCGCCCGCGCCCTGCCGCCGTCCACCACGGCGGGCCTGGACGACCCGAAGGTCGCGCAGGACACCTTCACCACCGAGTGGACCGAGAAGATCACCGATACGGCGACCGGCAGCCCGTTCTGGCAGTTCGCGCAGAACGCCCAGATCGAGGAGGCCGTGGCCAAGCAGGTCCAGGCCGTCCTGGTAGGCAAGTCGAAGCCGAAGGACGCGATGAAGAAGGCCGCCGAGGAGGTCACCGACCTCATCAAGCGCTGAGTCGGCGCACGGCGGTCCGGGGCCCGG
The DNA here is from genome assembly GCF_026340595.1 of Streptomyces sp. NBC_01363. GTDB lineage: Bacteria > Actinomycetota > Actinomycetes > Streptomycetales > Streptomycetaceae > Streptomyces. The sequence continues at coordinate 4,796,787 of NZ_JAPEPF010000001.1, read as the reverse complement.
TGAAGGCAGAACGGCCTTCACCGGGCCCCTCGTCATGTTGCACACGCTTCCCCTCAGACGTATCTCGCATCCGCATTGCGCAATCTCTATTCACAATCTGGGATCTGTTGTAAGTTCCGGCGCAGCGGAGAGGGTGGACCGACCTGCGCGGCCGCTCCCGTTCGCCTCACCATCACGCCCGCGAAGGAGTTCACCTTGCGACGTCCCACGGCACGCGCGTACGCCGCCTCGGCCGCGGCCCTGGCCGCCCTGCTCACGCTCGTCCCGGCCGCCCAGGCCGACAGCACGGACCTCACGACAACTGCAACGGTGATCGAGAAGGTTCCGTACGCGATGGACTCGTCGAACCAGGCCGCCTGGTGGACGCCGGCCGCCACGTACAAGGGCCGCGGTCAGTACACGTACTTCGCCTTCAACGAGCCCGGCTCGACGGCCGCCACGCACCGCCCGGCCATCGCGCGGCGCGACCCGGACGGGGTCTGGAGCCGTCTGCCGCTGCTCGACAAGAGCGGACAGCAGGCCGAGTTCGCCGACGACAACGGTCACAACCAGCCGTCCGTCGCGCGCGACGGCAGTGGCCGCCTGCACGTGTTCGCCTCCATGCACGCCAATGCCTGGCGCTATTTCCGCACCGAGGCCGCCGGCGGGGACGTCACGGACCACGCGGCCGAACTGCCCGACCAGGGCGTGGGCATCACCTACCCGATCGTGGCCACCGCGCCCAACGGCGATCTGTACCTGGCCGCCCGCGTCGGTGCCGGCGCCGACCAGCGTCCCGGCAAGCTGTACCGCTGGGACAACGCCGCCGCACACTGGAGCGTGGTCGCCACCTTCGCCGGCGCGCTGAACCGCTCCGTGTACCCCGACGACCTGACGGTGGACGCCGCCGGGCGCGTGCACCTCCTGTACGAGTGGGCCAAGGCCCCGGCCACCGGATTCCGGCACCAGCTCTCGTACCTGCGTTACGACCCGTCGACCGGCGCCTTCGCGGACAGCGCGGGCGCGGCCGTGACCACCCCGGTGGCACCCGGCACGTCCGACGTGATCCAGGAACTCACCACGGGTGAGGAGTGGAGCATCGACAACGCCTATACGGGTCCGGCGGTGCAGAGCGCCAAGCTCACCCTCGACGGCTCCACCCCGAAGGTCGCCTACCGCTACCGCTCGGCCGACAGCGGCGGCAACTTCCGCGTCTACTACGCGTATCCGAGCGGCGGCGACTGGGCCCGCCAGACCGTGTACGCCGGCGGCCAGACCGCTGCGGCCCTCGGCATCACCTGGGACGGGACGGACGCCCAGCGGGTCTACTACGTGACCGGCTCCGGCACCGACCGCGTCTTCGTCGCGACCGAGTCGGGCAGCACGTGGACCTCGCAGTCCGCCGCGCCGGGCGTGAGCGCGGACCGGCTCGCGGTGCGACGGGACTCGGACGGGAACGATGTTCTGTACCTCCCGGACACCGCGCACGACTCGCTCTACTACGGGCGGCGTTGAGGTCCTGCACTATCGGCCTACTACGGGCGGCGTTGAGGTCCTGCACTATCGGCACTCCCGGCAGCAGGGTGACGGGGCGCATTCGGTGCCGGTGACCGGTGGCGCAGGGCCCGGGTCCGACGTTCTCGGAACGTCCGGGTCCGCCGTTCTCGGAACGTGACGGAGCGCGCAGGCCGGACGCCGAGGCACCGACCCGTTGCGACATCGCCGAAGGAGGAGACGCCGTCGTCGGCGGGCCTCGGACCTCGGACCGTGTCCTACTGACGAGGTACAGGGCACCCGGTGCAGCCCTTCACACATCCGCGCCACACGTGTCGTCACCGCTTCGTTGCTCCACGTACACGAAAGCGGAGAGCCGCAGTACGACGGTGCCCGCCCCGGACGCCGCACCCCTTCGCAGCCCGCCGCGCCACGATGCCCCGCCGGATGTCCGGCGGGGCTTCGTCGTCCCGCACTGGGTCGTCCTCTCCCTCGCCGCCGGCGTGGGTGTGGGCGAGGACGGCCCGGTATTCGACCGGGTGCTCGGTGTGTCCGGCGCACCGAGCCGGGCGGGTGAGGGGGACCGGGCCGTGGTCGAGGGGCGGCATCGTGACAGCGCACGCCGCGCGCGTCGGCCTGCCTGCCTCCTTTTCCGCGGCGCCCCGGTGGCAGTACCCGGAGGAGGGGTGCCGCGCAGGACGGGCCCGCGGTGGTCCGCGGGCCGACCAGAGTCGTCGCCCTGCCGGAGCCGCTCCACCCGGGCGTGCACGACGCGGCCGGAATGCGGACGGATGTCTTCCTGGGACCGGCGAGCGCATCTGACCGGCGAGCGCATCGAGGACAGCCGCGAGGAGGCCGCCCGGCTCGGCGCTCGGGCGACGGTCTTGCACGGGTTCGGCTTCCTTGATCGGAAGGGCTTCGGCTCAAGGCCCCCGCGGTGCTGGAATCACCGGCCGGGGCCGTTTCGTCCCGCGCGTCTCGCACGCCGTGCGTGAGAGGGTGGTCCAGGCGCCTCTGACCTGGACCTTATGGACTCTGTGGGCGCTCACGAACCGCTGAAAACGGCAGGTAAACTCTGGACACGTGACTGCTGTGTCTGCGAAGCCTCGCATCCCCAATGTCCTGGCCGGCCGCTACGCCTCCGCGGAGCTGGCCGTCCTCTGGTCCCCCGAGCAGAAGGTAGAGCTGGAACGCCGGCTGTGGCTGGCGGTGCTGCGCGCTCAGAAGGACCTCGGGATCGAGGTGCCGGACGCCGCGCTCGCCGACTACGAACGTGTCATCGACCAGGTCGACCTGGCCTCGATCGCCGAGCGCGAGAAGGTCACCCGGCATGACGTCAAGGCCCGGATCGAGGAGTTCAACGCCCTCGCCGGCCACGAGCAGGTCCACAAGGGGATGACGTCCCGGGACCTCACGGAGAACGTCGAGCAGCTTCAGATCCGGCTCTCCCTGGAGCTGATGCGCGACCGCACGGTGGCGGTCCTGGCCAGGCTCGGCAAGCTGGCGGGCGAGTACCGCGAGCTGGTCATGGCCGGTCGCTCCCACAACGTCGCCGCGCAGGCGACCACGCTCGGCAAGCGTTTCGCGACCGCGGCCGACGAGCTCCTGGTGGCGTACGGGCGGCTCGAGGATCTGCTGGACCGCTACCCGCTGCGCGGCATCAAGGGCCCCGTGGGCACCGCGCAGGACATGCTCGACCTGCTGGGGGGCGACGCCGGGAAGCTCGCCGACCTCGAACAGCGCATCGCCGCGCACCTCGGTTTCGCGCAGGCCTTCACCTCGGTCGGCCAGGTCTACCCGCGCTCGCTCGACTACGACGTGGTGACCGCGCTGGTCCAGCTGGCCGCGGCGCCCTCGTCGGTCGCCAAGACGATCCGTCTGATGGCCGGGCACGAGCTGGTGACCGAGGGCTTCAAGCCGGGTCAGGTCGGCTCGTCCGCGATGCCGCACAAGATGAACACCCGGTCCTGCGAGCGCGTCAATGGCCTCATGGTGATCCTGCGCGGCTACGCGTCGATGACCGGCGAGCTGGCGGGCGATCAGTGGAACGAGGGTGACGTGTCCTGCTCCGTGGTCCGCCGGGTGGCGCTCCCGGACGCCTTCTTCGCATTCGACGGTCTGCTGGAGACCTTCCTGACGGTGCTCGACGAGTTCGGGGCGTTCCCGGCCGTCGTCGCCCGTGAGCTGGACCGCTACCTCCCGTTCCTCGCCACGACCAAGGTCCTGATGGGCGCGGTGCGCGCGGGTGTCGGCCGTGAGGTCGCGCACGAGGCGATCAAGGAGAACGCGGTCGCCTCGGCCCTGGCCATGCGCGAGCAGGGCGCCGAGCGCAATGAGCTGCTCGACAAGCTGGCCGCCGACGATCGCATCCCGCTGGACCGTGCGCAGCTCGACGCGCTGATGGCCGACAAGCTCTCCTTCACCGGAGCGGCGGGCGACCAGGTCACTGCGTTGATCTCCCGCATCGAGGAGATCGCCAAGCAGCACCCCGAGGCCGCCGCATACACGCCGGGCTCCATCCTCTGACGGCCTCGACCACAGCAGGATGACGCCCGAAGAGTTCCAGGCCGCCCGCGACCGCACCGTTCCCGATGTGGTCGCGGGCGGCCTGCGTGTGCTGTTCTGCGGGATCAACCCGAGCCTGATGACGGGGGCGACGGGCCACCACTTCGCCCACCCCGGCAACCGGTTCTGGCCGGTACTCCATCGGTCCGGCTTCACGCCTCGGCAGTTGAAGCCGGCCGAACAGACCGAATTGCTGCGGTACGGCCTGGGCGTCACCAATGTGGTCGCCCGTGCCACCGCTCGGGCGGACGAGCTGTCCGCCGAGGAGTTCCGCGAGGGCGGCCGGATCCTGGCAGCCAAGGTCGAAGACCTGCGACCGCAGTGGCTGGCTGTCGTAGGGGTCACGGCGTACCGGACGGCCTTCGGCAGGCGAACCGCCCGTATCGGTCCGCAGGACCACACCATCGGCGGCGCCCGTGTCTGGGCCCTGCCCAACCCCAGCGGCCTGAACGCCCACTGGACCGCTCAGACGATGGCTGAGGAGTACGGACGCCTCCTTGCCTCCGTCGACCGCGACACCGCCATCACCACCGAGAAACCCTGACGCCCCCGGCGCCCTCGCCAAGGCTCGGCGCTCATGAACCCCGTAGTGGCGGCCATGGTTCGTCCTCGGCCCCATGGCCGCGTACCGGTCGTCATCGTCCATGCCCTACATCACTGCCCCGGCCGCCCCGAACCGAGAAGCCGGGTGCCTGCCGCCCTCGCCCGTGTCCCCGGTGACCACCCCAGGCCCACCGTGCAGGAAGGTGTCGGGCCCATCGACGTGGACAGCCACCTGCACCCCCGTGACAAACGGCAAGCCGGCGGGCCCGTCGCACAGCGAACGCTGTCCGGGCCCCTCGCCAGAACCACAACCGGGCGCCAGGACGGCGGGCAGGGGCGAGGCCCGTCATACGAGGTGCCCCCGACGACCGGGCCATCGCAGCAGACGGTCTCGTGCCCGTCCGGCCAACAGCAGCCTGCTCATGTCAGGGCGGATCGATCTCCGTCACCACCACGTTCAACTCGCACCCGGGCCCCTCCTCCTCCAGGTAGAGCCCGATGGCGATCCAACGGCCCTCGATCCTCCACAGCTGGAGGTACTCACAGCCCGCAACCGTCTCGGCCCACGCCTCCGGTATCTCCTCGCCGGCGGTCATCCGCTCCTGTGCGCTCCACAGGCTGATCATCTGCGGATCACCCCAGCGACCGGTGAGCAGCGTCAGCAACGCGTCGTGCTCTGCGAGGCACTGGGCCCGGTGCTCCAGTCGCCGCACTTCGCCGTCGTCCCAGTGATCGACGTCCGCGTGCAGGGACGCCGAGTGATACCCGGGCCCGCTGACTCCCGAGCCAGACCGGATGCGCTCCGTGGGAAAGTCCAAGGTGCGCATCGCGTCGATGAGGCGGAGGTGATGTGCGGTGGTCATGCCGCCAGTAAACCGCCCAGCACTGACAAGCCACTCCTTGCCATGCATTTTGAGATGCTTTCAGCCGTCCTGCTCCGTATTGAAATCGCGTAGACGGGCTACGCGTCCCTGCGCCGGAGCGCCCACCAGCCGGCCAGCAGCGAGGCCGCCGCCCAGGCCGCTGTCACCCCTAGTCCGCCCCACGGCCCGAGGCTTCCTCCGGGGTTCTGGTGGAGCACCAACTGTCCGGCCCGGTCCGGCAGATACTGTGCGGCCCCGCCCGCGACGTCACCGACCACGAAAGCGACTATGAGCACGAACGGGATGAGCAGGCTGAGTACGGCCACGGCGCTGCGCAGCACCACTGTCAATCCGGCAGCGAACAGGGCCATCAGCGCCAGATAGATCCCGCCTCCGAAGGCTGCCCGAAGAGCGCCCGGCTCCCCCAGATCGATCGCGTACTTTCCCATGAACAGTTGTCCCACGAGAAAGGCGCTGAAGCTGGTGACGAGGCCGACGGCAAGTGCCGACGCCCCGACGACGGCGATCTTGGCAGCGTAGAAGAGGTTGCGGCGTGGCACAGCGGCAAGCGATATCCGCAAAGCTCCGTTGAGGTACTCGGAGGAGAGCGCGGTCGCTCCGAAGCTGATGGCCGCGATCTGGCCGAAGTTCAGTGCGTAGAAGGCGTCGAAGACCGGCTCGGCATCGGCGCTGTCCGCCTCGGACTGGCCGATGGTGGAGAAGGCGAGCAAGGTGATGGCAAGTGTCACGAGAAGAACGGCTATCAAGGATCCCACGACGGACCGCACCGATCTCATCTTGATCCACTCGGAACGCAGCACTGCGGTGGTCGACATGGTCAGGCCTCCTGACGGTTGGCGGATGAGGTCGATGCCGATGCGAATTCCGTGGCATCGGCGGTGAGGTCGAGATAGGCCTGCTCCAACGTGGCCTGCTCGTCGGTGAGTTCGAGGACGGGAATGCCTTCGGTGGCGGCTATCACGCCGATCTCCCCGGCTTTCACGCCCTCGATGGTCCAACAGCCGTCGTCATCCTGCGCAGGGTCGTATCCCTTGCGGACCAGGACATCGCGTAGTCGCGTGGACTCGGTCGTGCGCACCCGTGCGCGGGGCCTGCTGCGGGAATCCAGGAATTCCTGCATCGGCAGGTCGGCGAGGAGCCTGCCCCGGCCGAGAATCACGAGGTGGTCGGCGAACGACGAGGTCTCGTTCATCAGATGGCTGGAGACCAGGACCGTGCGCCCCTCCCGGGCAAGCCGTTTCATCAGCTCCCGGATCCAGATGATGCCTTCCGGGTCGAGGCCGTTCGACGGCTCGTCCAGCATCACGACCTCCGGGTCGCCCAGCAGCGCGGCCGCTATGCCCAGTCGCTGCCGCATACCGAGTGAGAAGGTCTTGATCCGGGCTCCGCCGACCTCGCCGAGGCCGGCCTCCTCCAGGACCTCCTCGACTCTGCTCGCACCGAGGCCGTTGCTGACCGCCAGGGCGAGCAGGTGGTTCCGTGCGGTGCGCGAGCCATGGGCGGCCTGGGCGTCCAGCAAGGCGCCCACCCGGCGCAGCGGATCGTCGAGTGCGGCGTAGAGCTGCCCGCCGATCGTGGCCCTGCCGCCGGTGGGCCGGTCGAGGCCGAGGACGAGTCGCATGGTGGTGGACTTGCCTGCGCCGTTGGGGCCCAGAAATCCGGTGACGCACCCGGGTCGCACACTGAACGTGAGGTTGTCCACCGCGCGGGTCGTTCCGAATTCCTTGGTGAGTTCATGGACGTCGATGCTGGTCATGTCTCAAGCCTCGCGGCCGTGCCCAGCGCCCCGCCTCCCCCACGGGTGGGGATCATCTCCCTCCCTCGGGGGAGCCGCCGCACCCGTGCGGACTGACACGATGGCCGCATGTTCCGCCTCCTGCGCCCGCTCGCCGCATCTGTCACCTACACCCGGTGGCTGCATCTCCTCATCCCGGGTGCGGGCTACAGCGTGTGGTTGTTCATCGCGCCGGATTCCCCGTGGGTGCCCATGGCGATCGCCGTGCCGGTCGGCTTGGTGCCCGGTATGCGGCTCGCCGAGGGGGTGCAGGCACAGCTTCTGCTCACGCCGCAGGAGCGAGGCAGAGCTGATGCCGCAATCTCCGCGACCACGGCGGCCACCTGGGCCGATCGCTGGAGAACCGTGCTGTGGCTGGAGATACGAATGGTGCTCGCCGTTCCCGTGGGGTACGCCACGGTGTGGTTGTCGGCAACCGCGGTGGACCTCGTCCTCACCGCTTCCGGGAGGGGCCCGAGCAACGAATGGCTGGTCCGCGGGGTGGAGCCGCACTGGTGGTATGCCCTGCTCCCCCCTCTGCCTCTCCTGCTGCTGCTCTTCATCGTCGTGGTGAGCGGCCACTTGATCACCGCGTGCGCCCAACGGCTTCTCGGTCCCTCGCCGGTGCAGCGGTTGACCGCTCTGGAGGAGCGAACCGAGCAGTTGCTGGAGCGCAACCGCATCGCACGTGAGCTGCATGACTCGATCGGGCACGCGTTGACGGTCGCGGTCGTCCAGGCCGGCGCGGCCCGGACGGCGCGCGACCCGGAGTTCACCGAACGGGCCCTGGCCGCGATCGAGGAGACGGGCCGGGAGGCGCTCGACGACCTGGAGCGGGTTCTGCGGGTGCTGCGCGAATCGGGGACGCCGGTGGGGCAGCGGCCGACGCTCGTGGAAGCGGATCGGCTCCTGGACTCCGCGCGCGGTTCGGGAGCGAAGATCGACGCGGACGTGTCAGGTCCGCTGGAGCAGGTTCCGGGCGCGGTCTCCCGCGAGGGGTATCGCATCCTTCAGGAGTCCCTCACCAATGTGCTGCGTCATTCGGGTACGGTCCCCGTCCGGGTGCGTATCACCGTCGCCAGCGGCCGCCTGGAACTGGAGGTCACCAATCCACTCACTGACTCGACAGCTGATTCGACAGCCGCGCCGGGCGGCGGGAGCGGGCTGCGGGGCATCCGGGAGCGGGCCGCACTGCTCGGTGGAATGGCCAGGACGGGTCCGCACGAGGGGGAATGGCGGGTGCACGCGAGCCTTCCGTTGAACGGTTTGAGATCTGCCCCGTAGTCCCCCGGGGGGAATCAGCGCGGCGTCGGATGCGGTGCGTCGCAAGGCACTTGGCCATCGGTGTATCGGATACATGCGGACGTTCCGGCAACATGGCGAGGTGCCGTAACTGTCGTCGTACACCGCCAGGGATTACCGGACAGCCCTTAGGCTGGCCCCATGCCGGTTAGCGTACTTCTGGTCGACGACGAACCCCTCGTCCGCGCGGGGTTGCGCGCGGTCCTCGAGGCTCAGCCCGATATCGAGGTGGTGGGCGAGGCGGGCGACGGCGCCGCCGTGATCCCGCTGCTGCATCAGCTGCGCCCCGACGTGGTGGCCATGGATGTCAGGATGCCGTTGATGGACGGTATCGAGGCCACACGGGTGGTGCTGCGCACAGTGCCGGATCCGCCGAAGATCCTGGTGGTGACCACGTTCGAGAACGACGAATACGTCTACGAGGCGCTGCGTGCCGGGGCGGACGGTTTTCTCCTCAAACGTGCCCGGCCCGCCGAGATCGTGCATGCGGTGCGCCTGGTCGCCGAGGGTGAGTCGCTGCTCTTCCCGGCGGCGGTCCGGCAACTCGCCGCCGAGTACGGGACGAGCAAGGCGCGCGCGGCCTTGGACCGGGCAGCACTGACCGAGCGGGAGTCCGCGGTCCTCCGGCTGATGGCTCGTGGCCTGTCGAACGCGGAGATCGCCGCCAAGCTGGTGGTCGGCGTCGAGACGGTGAAGACCCATGTCAGTGCCGTGCTCGCCAAGTTGGGCGCGAGGGACCGCACGCAGGCGGTGATCGCGGCATACGAATCCGGGTTCGTCGCTCCGAGCTGAGATCCCTGCCCGGGGGAACCCACGGCGGCCCGTGGTCGCCCCGCACCTGGGCAACGAGTACCATCCGCCTGACATGCGCTCGAGCTGGGAGGACACACCGTGGGTCGGCTGACCGGTGGGGATCCGTCGCTGTTGCGACGTATCAATTCCGCGGTGGTGCTGCACGCTCTGCGTGGCGCCGACTCCCCCACTCTGACGGACCTGACCCGAATCACCGGACTGTCCCGTCCGACGGTCGAGGGTGTCGTGGAGGGGCTCTTCGAGGCCGGACTCGTCGTCGAGTCGGTGCCCGACGGGGGCGAGGCCCGACGCCAGGGGCGGCCGGCCCGCCGGTTCCGGTTCCGTGCCGAGGCCGGGCATCTGCTCGGCATCGAGATCGGCCCGCATCGTGTCTCCGCACTGCTGTCGGGGCTGGACGGCCGGATCATCGGAGCCGGCGCCCGCGAGGTGTCGGAGACCGCCTGCGCCGACGACCGGCTCGACAAGGTCAGGGCCGTGGTGGCCGACCTCCTGCGGCGTACGGGTGTGGCCAGGAGCAGTCTGCGCGCGGTAGGGGTCGGCAGTCCGGGCATCGTGGAGGCGGACGGGACGGTACGGCTGGGGACCGCCCTGCCGGGCTGGACGGGTCTCGCGCTGGGTGAGCGGCTGAGGCGCTCGTTCCGCTGCCCCGTCCTGGTGGAGAACGACGCCAATGCCGCGGCGGTCGCGGAGCACTGGAAGGGCGCGGCCACCGAGTCCGACGACATCGTGTTCGTTCTGGCGGGGCTGAGTCCGGGCGCCGGTTCGCTGATCGGCGGGCGGCTGCACCGTGGTTTCGGCGGTGCGGCGGGCGAGATCGGCGCGCTGCATCTGCTCGGCCGCGAAGTGACTCCGGAGCGGTTGCTGTCCACGACGGACATTCCGCTGGATCCGTTGGACGAGCCCGCGGTCGCCGCTGTGTTCGCGGAGGCCCGGCGCGGCGTTGTCCGGGCGCAGGCGGCGGTCGAGCGGTTCATTCAGCGCCTGGTGCACGATGTGGCGGCGCTGGTGCTTGCGCTGGACCCCGAGCTCGTGGTGGTGGGCGGCTGGGCCACCGGGCTGGACGATGTGCTGGATCCCCTCCGCAGCGAGCTGGCCCGCTACTGCCTCCGGCCGCCACGGGTCACGCTGTCGCTGCTCGGTGAGGCGGCGGTGGCCACCGGCGCCCTGCGGCTGGCTCTCGACCACGTCGAGGAACAGCTCTTCGCGGTGGAGGGAACGGTGACGGCCCGCCGCTGAGTGCGACGGGCCGTGCGTACCGACAGAGAATCGGCGGAGAACCGGCCTGGAGCCGGCCATACTCAGGAGGCCTGGCGCTCCTGGTCGTGGTGGCTGATCTCCAGGTCGCCCGAGTCGCCGAAGGTGAGGCGGCAGGTGTCGGCGCGGTACGTGGCGACGGAGAGTGCAGCGGTGCCGCCCGCCACGAGGTAGCGGGTGGTGACGACGAGTACGGGGGCGCCGGGAAGCCGGTCGAGCTCCTTGGCGTCGTCCACCCGTGCCGAGCCGAGCTCCACCGACCGGTCCTGGCCGTCGAGGCCGAGGCGGTGCAGCTCGCGCAGGACCCCGCGGGCCCGTGCGGGCCCGGACGGGGCGTCGATCGCGGAGAGTTCGGGCACGGACGAGGACGGGACGTACAGGAGTTCCGCCGCGACCGTCTGCCCGTGGGAGGCCCGGATACGGCGCACTATGTGCACCGGCTCGTCGGCTTCCACGTCGAGCACGGCCGTCACCGAGGACGGCGCGACCGCCGCCGTGCAGTCCACCGGCTGCCATGCCTCCGCCGCACCGCCGCCGGACCAGTCCCGCCGTGCCGTCGAGACCGCGACCCCGACGCGCGGCGGGGCGACGGTGGTCCCGACGCCGCGGCGACGCTGCAGCCTTCCTTCGAGTTCGAGCTGTTCCAGAGCCTGCCGGAGCGTGGCTCGGGCGACTCCGAAGCGGGCGGCGAGCTCGCGCTCATTGGGCAGGATCTCCCCCACCGCAAAATCCGAGTCGAGTGCCTCACTGAGCACGGTCTTGAGGTGCCAGTACTTCGGCTCCTGCACCGATTCCAGCTGCGTGGTCCCCACCCTGTCCTCCGCAATCACCCAGCGGCTATTCCGCGACGTTACTTATTAAAGGTTCCTGTCTTAACGTTGAGACCATAGGACGGTACACACCCTTGGTCAAGACCAATCCTCGGTCGGTCACGCAGCGAAACGGGACTCTGCCGCAGAGCGTTCACAGGACGTTCGTGGTGCTGTGAGGCGAGCGCAGCACAAAGCCCCACGACCACTGGAACCCAAGGGCAGGGCGTGGGGCTTCGAGCATCGGATGACTGCGGGGCCACCCCGCAACCGGAGTCACCGCCGCCAGTCGAGAGCGTGGTCGGTGACCCGGCGGCCGCTACTCCTCCGGGAGGTCGGTGAAACGAATGAGCTTGTCAGGGTTTCGCACGATATATACGCACTGGATGAGCCCGTCCTTGACGTCCACCTGAACGACCGAGTCGACCTTTCCGCCCAGGAACAACAGCAGGCCCGGCCCGCCGTTCAGTTCCAGGAGGCGGAAGTCGAGCTCCTCGACCTGGGCGTGGGCGACGGCGAAGAGGAAGCGGCCGACCTTGTCGGCGCTCTCGAGGACCCGCAGCGGCGCCTTGGACTTTCCGCCGCTGTCCCCGACGAGCCGCACGTCGGGCGCGAGCAGGGCCAGCAGCTCCTCGATGTCGCCGCCCGCCGCCGCGGCGAGGAACCGCTCGGTGAGGTCACGGCGGTGGGCCGGGTCGACGTCGTAGCGCGGTTTGCGCTCCTCCACGTGGTGCCGCGCACGTCCTGCCAACTGGCGCACCGCGGCCTCGGTCCGGTCCAGGGCGGTGGCGATCTCCGCGTACGGAAAGCCGAACGCCTCGCGCAGCACGAAGACGGCCCGCTCCAGCGGTGACAGGGACTCCAGGACGACGAGCACGGCGACGGATACGGAGTCGGCCAGGACAGCCTGTCCCTCGGTGTCGGGCACAGCCGGTCCGAAACGGGTGATGACCGGCTCCGGCAGCCACGGCCCGACGTACGCCTCACGCCGCGACTGCACCTGCCGCAGCCGGTCGATGGCGAGGCGGGTGACGATCCTCACAAGAAAGGCGCGCGGCTCCCGCACCTCCTCACGGGAAGCGGAGGACCAGCGAAGCCAAGCCTCCTGCACCACGTCCTCGGCATCGGCGACCCGGCCCAGCATGCGGTAGGCAACGCCGGTGAGCACGGGACGGTGCTTCTCGAAGACATCGGTCGCGGTGTCGACTGTCACCCCTCCATCCCAGCCGACCCGTCGCACCCTGTCCAGCGCGAATCGCATCCCCCTCTTGAACTGAAGGCTACTGAACGGTAATTGTTATTGACGAGACGTCTAAGTCACCTTCAGGCATGGCCCCTTCATGCCGGATCACCCCAGGAGCACCGGCATGGCCACCACGGTCTCGTTCAGCGTCGACTCAACCCAAGGGCCTCGAACCGTTTCCGTGGCGTATGAACGGACCGGCGCCGGCGAGCCGCTGCTCCTGCTCCACGGCATCGGCCACCACCGTCAGGCCTGGGACCCGGTGTTGTCCGTGCTCGCCGTGGAGCGGGAGGTGATAGCCGTCGATCTGCCCGGCTTCGGCGCCTCACCGGGACTGCCCGACGGACTGCCGTACGACCTGCCGACCACGGCCACGGTGCTCGGAGCGTTCTGCAAGGAGCTCGGTCTGGACCGGCCGCATGTGGCGGGCAATTCGCTCGGCGGTCTGCTGGCGCTGGAGCTCGGCCGGGAGAAGCTCGTGCGGTCGGTGACAGCGCTCTCGCCCGCCGGTTTCTGGACCGGGGGCGAGCGACGCTACGCGTTCGGGACGCTGCGGGCCATGCGGCAGACCGCGTTGTCGATGCCGGTCCCGCTGATCGAGCGGCTCTCGCACAGCGCGGCCGGGCGCACGGCACTGACCAGCACCATCTACGCCCGGCCCGGCCGACGTTCAGCCGATGCCGTCGTCGCGGAGACCATCGCCCTGCGCGAGGCGACCGGATTCCACCAGACGCTCGCCACCGGGCGCGGCGTCACGTTCACCGACGATGTGCCGGGGCTGCCGGTGACCGTCGCCTGGGGCAGCCGGGACCGGATCCTGCTGCGCCGGCAGGGAATCAGGGCCAAGCACACCATCCCCGACTCCCGGCTGGTCCGGCTGCCGGGCTGCGGTCATGTGCCGATGAACGACGATCCGGCGCTCGTGGCGCGCGTCATCCTGGACACCAGTCGCTGACACCGCACCGGTCACCGAATCCGCACCCCGGGCTGCTCCGTTCCGGGACAGGACTCCCGATCCGAGGGCGACACCCAGCCCGACCAGAAGACTGCCACCCGCCTGTGCGGTGCCGTACGAACCGGTACCGACGAGCGGTGCGGTGAGCGCGGCGGAGACCGGGATCAGGCCGGAGAACAGTGTGGCGCGCTCGGCGCCGATGCGCTGCATGCCCATGTACCAGCAGACGAAACCGATGACGGTGACCACGGCCGCCTGCCACAGCAGCGCCGTCCCCTCCGCCGCAGTGGGCATCCGCAGAACATCGCTGCCGTCCAGGATCACGCCCAGCCACGCCGACTCGACGGCGGCGATCCCGCAGACCGTGGCGGAGAGCAGCTTCGGTCCGAGGGGTCGCAGGACCGGTACGGCGAGGACGGCGAAGCCGACCTCGCCTGCCAGAGCGCCGACCGAACAGAGGATGCCCGCCAGGTCCGTGCGACCCCAGCCCTGGACGGTGAAGGCCCCGGCGGCGACGAGCGCGGACGCGTACAGGACCGTGCGTGTCGGCCGGCGACCGTCCATGAGTGGTACGAGTACGGCGACGAGGATCGGGGCGCAGCCGACGAACACCCCTGGAACGGCGGGTTCCGCGGATCGTTCCGCACTGAGCACGGCAAGGTTGAAGCCGACCATGCCGATGGCTGCCAGCAGCGCGAGCCGTCCCCACTGGCGCAGGGTGAGGGTGCGCAGCGCGGTGATCGGCCGGGACTGCCTGTCACGGGCCAGGAGGGGTACGAGCAGAAGCGCCGCGAGGCCGTAGCGCAGCGCCTGGCCGCCCGCGTACGGATATGCGCCCAGGACACTGTTGGCGGTGAAGGAAGCACCCACGAGGATGCAGGCGAAGGCTGCGAGGAGCGCCCCGCGCAGAGAGCTGACGTTCATGGAATCGACGCTAGGCAGCCGAGCGGTCCGGATTAAGGTCCACTTCCATGATGTCTTCGGGGACCAATCCGCGGCCGGACCGTTCGGAGGACGGCGAGTTCGGCTCCGCCGCCTGGGAGTTGCTGCTGCCGGCTGTTGCGGAGCCGGCCCGTCGGCGCGGTCGCGCGCTGCAGTCGGCCCTGCGCGAAGCCGTGCGTTCCGGCCGTCTCGTTCCCGGTACGCGGCTGCCGTCCAGCCGTGCGCTCGCCGCCGATCTGCGGGTGTCTCGGGGGCTGGTCACCGAGGCATACGAACAGCTCACGGCCGAGGGCTATCTGCGCAGCGGACGTGGTGCGGGTACCTGGGTGAGCGAAGCGGTTCGGGCGCCGGTACCGGGGGCGCGTGATCTCGCTCCGCGCGCCGCGGGCGTACGCGTGGACTTCCGGCCCGGCACGCCCGATCTGTCGCTGTTCCCGCGCGGTGCCTGGGCCGCCGCGTACCGCTCGGTGCTCGGCCGGCTGCCGCACGGCGCGCTCGGCTATCCCGATCCGCGCGGCCTGCCCGGACTGCGGGATGCCCTGGCCGCCCTGCTGTCCAGGCGCCGAGGGGTGGTCGCCGATCCCGAGCGCCTGGTGGTGTGCTCCGGCGTGGCGCAGGCGACGACTCTGCTGGGGTTCGTGCTGCACGGGCGGGGAATACGGACCGTCGGCGTCGAGGACCCCGGAAGTCCCGAACACTCCGCGCTGTTCGCATCCGCGGGGGTCACCACCATCGGTTTGCCGCTCGACGACGAGGGTCTCGCGATCGAGCCCCTCGTGCGCTCGGGCGTGCGCGCGGTCGTCACCACACCGGCGCACCAGTTCCCCACCGGAATCGCCTACTCCGCCGCCCGTCGCAGCCGGCTTCTGGACTGGGCACGCGCCGTGGACGGGCTGGTCGTGGAGGACGACTACGACGGCGACTTCCGCTACGACCGCGCCCCCGTCGGCGCGTTGCAGGGGCTCGACCCGGAGCATGTCGCGTACACCGGCTCGGTGAGCAAATCGCTGGCACCCGGGCTCCGGCTCGGCTGGCTCCTCGCACCGGCGGCCATGACCGACGAGATCGTCGCCCGCAAGCGCACGATGGATCTGGGCAATCCGGCCGTCGACCAGGCGGTCCTCGCCGACTTCATCACCCGGGGCGGCTACGACCGGCAGCTGCGCCGCTGTCAGCGCGCCTATCGCGAGCGCCGCGACACGCTCACTTCGATGCTGACGGAACACTTCCCCGGAACCGAGGTGAGCGGGATCGCCGCAGGTCTCCACATCATCGCCACACTGCCCGAACGGTACGGCCCGGAGCCGTTGTTCATGGCGCGCGCGGCCGGGGCCGGAGTCGCCCTCCGGTCGCTCGGTGCCTGCGGCACCGTGCCGTACGAGGACCGGGCGGTGCGCCTGGTCCTCGGATACGCGCATCTGACTCCGCCCGACATCGGGCAGGGCGTACGACTGCTGGCGGCGGTTCAGGAGGACACGAACGGACCGGGTACCGGCGAGGGGCGGGGCCGGGTGTTCATCTGAGGTTGGTGTGCGCGCCGCCGACGGGCACAAGAGTGGATTCGCTCGCCCCCCACCCGTTCGTCCCGCTGACCACTGCCCCGGAGGCGCCTCGATGTCGAACCGTCCGCGAATTCCGTCCCCCGCGCGCCGCAGTGTGCTGCGCGGTTCGCTCGCCGTGTCGGCCGCGCTCACGCTCCCCGCGGCGGGCGCCGCGGCCCCCGCCTTCGCCCTGTCCGGCCGGCCGCGCGCGGCGTGGGGCGTGCAGGTGGGCGACGTCACCTCGTCCTCGGCGCTGGTCTGGGTGCGGTCGGACCGACCGGCCCGGATGATCGTGGAGACATCGGCCACGGAGTCGTTCCGGCGGGCCCACACATGGCATGGTCCGCTCGTCGGTACCGGCACCGACTTCACCGGGACGACACCGCTGTACGGGCTGCCGCCGGGCGAGCAGGTGCACTACCGGGTGACACTCGCCGATCCCCAGGACCCCCGCCGCACCGGGGAGCCGGTGCACGGAACCTTCCGGACGGCGCCCGCCCGGCGCCGGGACGGGGTGCGGTTCCTGTGGTCGGGCGACATAGCGGGGCAGGGCTGGGGCATCAACCCGGACATCGGCGGCTACGCGGTGTACGACGAGATGCGCCGCCTCGATCCGGACTTCTTCCTCTGCAGTGGTGACAACATCTACGCGGACGGGGTGATCGAGCCGAGCGTGACGCTGCCGGACGGGCGGGTCTGGCGCAATGTCACCACCGAGGAGAAGGCGAAGGTCGCCGAGACCCTCGCCGAGTACCGCGGCAACTTCCGCTACAACCTGCTCGATCGCAACCTCCGTGAGTTCAACGCCCAGGTCCCTTCGATCGTTCAGTGGGACGACCACGAGGTGCGCAACAACTGGTATCCCGGGCAGATCCTCGACGATGCCCGGTACACCGAGAAGAACGTGGATGTGCTCGCGGCCCGTTCGATGCGGGCGTTCCGCGAGTACTTCCCGGTCTCCACGCTGCATGCCCGGTCCGGGGAGGGCCGGATGCACCGCGTGGTGCGCCACGGTCCCCTGCTCGATGTGTTCGTCCTCGACATGCGGTCCTTCCGCAATGCCAACTCGCCCGGCCGGCAGCCCGACGACACGACGGGCATCCTCGGTGCGGAGCAGCTCAAGTGGCTCAAGCACGAGCTGTCCCGGTCCCGCGCGGTGTGGAAGGTGATCGCCGCGGACATGCCGTTGGGACTCGTGGTCACCGATGGTGCGACGGACTTCGAGGCGGTCGCGCAGGGCGATCCCGGAGCCCCGCTCGGCCGTGAGCTGCAGATCGCGGAACTGCTGAGGTACATCAAGCACCGCCGGATCACCGGCACGGTCTGGCTGACGGCGGATGTGCACTACACGTCGGCGCAGCACTACGAGCCCGAGCGTGCGGTGTTCAAGGACTTCGCGCCGTTCTGGGAATTCGTGTCGGGGCCGCTGGCCGCAGGTCAGTTCCAGGCGAACGCGCTCGACGCGACGTTCGGTCCGGACCGGGTCTTCGTGCGGGCGCCCGACCGGGCGAACGTGTCGCCGATGGAGTCGCCGCAGTACTTCGGCGAGGTCGACATCGACGGCGACAGCGGTGAGTTGACCGTGCGGCTGCGGGCACAGGGCGGTTCCGTCCTGTTCAGCAAGGTACTGCAGCCGGGGCGCGTCGGGCAGTGAACCGACGCCCGGCGATCGGCCCCCCGGGCGATGGCCGGGGGCCGATTGTCAGTGGTGGGATCTACGGTTTTTCCATGACCCGATCCGTTCAGGCATTGGCCTACTCACGCCCGTCCGCCCTGGATTCCTCACGGGCGGGGCAGCTCCTCGGTCTGGAGACCTCCGGTGGTCTCACCCCGCGGGGCACCGAGCCGCACCCCCGGTTCTTCTCCGGCTTTCTCACCTCGCCGAGGATCGCCGCCCGAGGTCTGCTGGCCGTGGCGGACGTGGCGTCCGCGCGTTACTACCGCCCCACCCTGCCCTCGTCCCTCGACCCGGTGGTGACGGGCAACGGCGACCGCTTGCGTTTCGAGTCGTTCTCCGGCTGCTGCGGGGTGTACGCACGTCTCGATGTGCTCCAGGAAGGGCTGGACGGTGCGCGGACGGACCATGGCACCACGAATGTGGATGTCAACAATCCGCTGCGGGAGGCGCTCTCGCGGATAGCGGGCGACGATCCGCTGCACATGCGGGTCGGCCCGGACGAGATGGCCGTCACCACGCTGGACGGTCCGGTCGTGGAGAAGAAGGTACTCCTGCCCGACCGTTGGCTGCGTGGCTTCGCGGAGGCGCAGGTGGTGTCCGCGGGTTTCGATCTGCGGGCCGAGCTGTCGGCGGCCGAGGCCGTCCGGTTCCTGCGTTCGCTGCCGCGTTCGACCCAGAAGGCCTCGCGGGGCGCCCAGTGGGTGGTCCCGGCCGGGAAGACGCTCCGTCCGACGACACGTCCGGTGGCGGGGGCGGTGTGTCTGCCGGGCCCCGAGCGTCTGATGGTGCTGCAGCGGGTGCTGCGCCATGCCGCCTCGCTGCGGGTGTACGGACCGGTGGCCGACGGGGCGGCGACCGCGAGCGCATGGGAGGTGGTGCTGCCGGGCATGCGCCTCACCCTGACGCTCTCGCCCGATGTCTCGCGCGGCTTCTCCGGCGAGGGCGGCGTGCTCGAAGCGCTGGCCACCGACGATGCCGCGGCCGATGCGGAACTGGTGTCCGTGCTGCTGGCCTGGGAGCCGCGGATCGATCCCGCCGACCTGGCGGAGCAGTCGGGGCTCCCGGTGGAACGCGTGAGGACCGCGCTCACCCGGCTGGGGACGGCGGGCCGGGTCGGCTACGACCTTGCCGACGCGTCTTACTTCCACCGCGAGCTGCCGTACGACGCCGACCGGGCCGAACGGCACAATCCGCGTCTGGTGGCGGCCCGGCAGCTGGCCGGCTCGGGGGCGGTCGTGCTCGACGGGGAGACAGCAGCCGTGGCCTCGGGAGACCGCCGCTATCAAGTGAGGGAGACGGACGGCATGCTGAGCTGCACCTGTCAGTGGTGGGCGGACTACCGCGGGCGTCGGGGCCCGTGCAAGCACGCCCTGGCCGTCCGAATGGTCCGTCGCGGCGCGCCGGTTGCCGGGGGTGCGCGATGAAGGAGCTGCTCGCTGCCGTACGCGAGGCACGCAGGCTGGACGTGCCGGCCCTGCTGTCCGGGCTGGACCGGGCGGGACGCAGGTCGGCGCTGGCGGAGCTGAAGGAGCTGCGCAAGGAGGCGCGGAGTTGGCCCTGGGAGAAACAGGACAGGATCCGCAAGGCCCTGCTGGTAGCGGGCGCCGGATGTCACACGGGAGCCGCGGGCTGCGCCGCCTGGATCGGCAGCCGGGACCTGCAGATCTGGTCACGGCCTCCCTACCCGATGCTCCTGAGCGTCCTCGCGGACCGTGACCCCGAGTGGCTCGGTGACGTCGCGCACCGGCTGGCGGCCCGTCCCGGGACGGCGGAGACCGCCTATGAGCTGATCACCGGGCTGGTGAAGACCTCGCGGTGCCCCGTTCCCACCACCGACGGCTTCGTACGGGGCTGGGCCGAAGCGGTCTCGGCCTCGCAGTGGCAGCAGAAGAGGCGACCGCTGGCCGACGTCCTCCGCGCGGACCCGTATGTCACCGTGCTCGTACCGCGGCTCTTCGAGGTGGCGGAGCTGCCGTCGCAGATGCTCTGGTTCGACGAACCGGACGACCAGAGCCGATGGCATGTGGCGCTCGCCGTCCTCGCGGACGAGGGTCTGCTGGAGCGGGCTTCGCTCGTCGACGGTTGCGTAGCCCGGCTGATCCGCGGCGGAAGGCCCGGCGAACTGCGGTTCTTCCTCACCGTATTGCGTCAGCTCGCGCTGACCCGCGAGGAGGAGGCGGAGCGGGTGGCGGACTGGGCCGCCATGGCGGCGGACGGGATCTCCACCGTGGCCGGGCACGCCCAGGAGGTGCTCGCCCGGCTGGACGGGCACGGCGAACTGCCCGTGCGGTCCCTGGCGGAGGTCTCGGGTTCCCTGCTGTTCCGCCCGGAGAAGAAGCTCGTCCGTGCCCAACTGGTGCTGATCGGCAAGACGCTGCGCCGCGACCCGTCGGCGGCCGACGAACTCCTGCCCGTCGTCGCCGAGACATTCGGGCACGCCGACATCGACATCCAGGAGCGGGCACTCAAAATCGTCGCACGGCATCTGCCCGCCGTCGACGCGGCGGTGCGAGAGGAAACCGCTCTGTCGGCCCCGCTGCTGGGTCCGGCACTCCGTACGGCGGCGGCCGAGGCGTTCGGCGACCTGATGGACGACATTACGGCGGCGGAGCCGTACGTGGAGCTCCTGCCGTCCGCCCCCGTCCTGCGGCGCGTCGAACCGGCACCGGCGACGCTGCCCGAGCTCGTCGAGGAGGTGGTGGTCCTGGCGAGATCCGCATCACGGGATGTCACCGCCTTCGAGCGGGCACTGGACGGGCTGGTCCGTCACGCCCACACCGACCGTCCGGCGTTGACCGAGGCGCTGCGGGACGCCTTGGCCGGCAGTTGGTGGCTCGTCGACGAATCGCAGAAGAGGGTCGAGCAGCGGCTCCGCTCGGAGGCCGGAATCACCCTGGTCGTGGCCGTGCTGCTCGGACTGGTTCCGATTCAGGCGGTGCATGTAGGGCGTGCGGCCTGGTCCGTCAGCAGTGTCTGTGTCCATGCCGCGCTCAAGGGTGTGCTGAAGGCCCGGCTGTGGGAAGCCGCCGACGCGATGCTGACCGGCAGCACACCATTCCTGCTGGCCTTCCCGACCTGGCACACCGGCTCGCTCGACCCTGCCGTGCTGATCGAGCGGCTGCGCACGTATCAGCAGCTCGGAGTCCGGCCCGGGGAAGCCGACTTCGCCCAGGCCCTGCTGCGGGTGCGGCGCGACGGTCAGCACGAGGCGGCCGAGGCGGCCGACCGGCTCGGCACTCCGGAAGGTGACCGGCTGGCGGCCTGGCTGCGGGCCGACCGACCGCTCGCGACCGTATACCGCTTCGATCTGGAACGACAGGAATCCACCGCCCGCGGCTGGGTGGAGCGGCAGCCTGCCGACTGGACCCGGAACATCCTGATGGCGAGTGATGAACACCCGTTCATTCAGCGGGAGTTCCCGCGCTCCTTCCACTGGCTGGGATGCGCCCATACCCCGCGTCATCGCACCTGCGACCACGGGAACGACCACCCGGATTCCTGGCTCGCCACCCTGCCCGAGGACAGCGAGACACTGGCCGCGTGGCTGCTGCCGGCCATGGCGACGTGTGCCACCGATGAGCTGAAGGATGCAGCGCGGCCGCTCCTCGGCCTGGTCGAACTGGGTGGGTCTGCCGCCGAGGCCATCCATCTGGCCGTGGGGTACGGGCTGGGCGCCCGGTATCCGGAGGACCGGCTGTCGGCGGTGGACGCCTTGCTGATACTCGCGGCCCAGCAACGGCTGGACACGACGTCGCTCGGCGAGCAGTTGGCGATCCTCCTCGATCACAGGCTGGTGAAACCCACCCGCCTCGCGGACTCCGCCCGTACCGCGGCCGCGACGGGCGCATACCGGACGGTGCTGTCCGTACTGGTCCCCGTTCTGCCCGGACTCCTGGCGAACAAGAAGGGGACGCGTGGTCTGAGCGACCTGCTCTCCGTGGCCGCCGACTGCGCGGAACACTGTGGTGCGGTGGGCGGTGGCGAGGCGATACCCGGGCTCGCCGAAACGGCCGCGCGCGGCGGATCGTCGCAGTTGGTACGCCAGGCGGTACGCCTGCAAGCCGCCTGGGAGCGGGGCCTGGGGCAGACGTGAAGGCCCAGGACATCGTGGTGTGACCCGCGGGTTCTGCCGGCTCGCAGCGATCGGGCCGACGGTGCGGCAGCTCCTGTCCGGCCCGGGACCAGGCCGGGAGGGCGGGAGCCGCCGCACCGCGAGAGCAGGCACGATCAGGCGGACGCATCGGACACACAGACCGGGCAGGCGATCAAGCACACAGTTCGGGCGAGCGATCGGGCACACGGGGCGGTCATGCGATCGAGCAGGTCGCCAATACACCGAAGGTGAGTGATAACGGACTAGATCCACACTTAACCCATCAGTCACAGAATGTTCGTGATCAGGCAACAACGCTCGGTCAGAGTGAATCCATGACTGATGTGACATCCGCGAAGACTGCCCGTCGCTCCCACCACTGGCGGCGGGACGTGACCGAGCTGGCCGCGCTGTTCACCGCGGTCGCGGTGGCCGACGCCATCGCGAACCTGATCGGGCACCAGCCGGACGGACCGTACCTGCTGATCGCCTCGGCCGTGGCCCTGGCGGTGACGGCCGGGTTCCACACCTGGTGGGCGCGGCGGCACAGCCACGCCCCGCCGCCGACCGGCTCCGACCTCCCAGCCGAGGGAGACGGCGTCGGCGCGGTCCCGGCCCACCGCGCCGACGCCGCCACGACCGCGTTGCTGAGCACGCCCACCGCTGCGGGCCCGTCCCCCGAGGGCACGGTGCTGTGGCGGATGCGGACCACGGTGCGGGACACCCCCGGCAGTCTGGCGGTGCTGTGCGGCGCCCTCGCCCGGCACCGGGTCGACATCCTCACCCTGCAGACGCACCCGCTGGCCCACGGCACGGTCGACGAATTCCTGCTGCGCGCGCCCGCCCCGCTCCCGGCCCAGCAGCTGAGCCGGGCGATCTCCGCCGCCGGGGGCAGTTCGACCTGGATCGAGCGGGCCGACACGCACGATCTGGTCGACGCCCCGACGCGCGTCCTCGGCCTCGCCACCCGCACCGCCCTGGACGCGGCCGAACTCCCCCTAGCGCTGCGACAGTTGCTCGGGCGGTGCACCATCCACTCGCTGCCCGCCGCCTCGATCACCGGCCGCGCGACCGGTGAGCTCACGCCCGTCGAAGGAGTGCTGGAGGAGACGGTGATGCGGCTGCGCGACCCGTCCGGAGGTGCCATCACGATCGAGCGGCCCTATCTTCCGTTCACGCCGACCGAGTTCGCGCGGGCGCGTGCCCTGGTCGAGCTCGATGCCCGGCTCGGCCCCCGCGTCCCACGCAGCGAGCACGTGCTCACCCTGCCCGAGGGCAACGAGATCACCGTCCGCCGCGCGGACGGCAGCGACCTCGGAGCAGCACGTGCGATGCACGACCGCTGCTCCGAGCAGACGCTGCGGCTGCGGTACCACGGGCCGGTCCACGACGCCGACCGCTACCTGGACCACCTGCTGAGTCCTCGATTCGGCCGCACACTGGCCGTGCAGACGGCCTCGGGCCGACTGGTCGCCCTCGGCCACCTCCTCTGGGACGGCGACGAGACCGAGGTCGCCCTCCTCGTCGAGGACGACTGGCAGCGCCGTGGCATCGGCTCCGAGCTGCTGAGCCGCCTGGTGGCACTCGCCATCGAGGCGGGCTGCGAGAGCGTCTACGCCGTTACCCAGTCGTCCAACACCGGCATGGTCGCGGCCATGCGCGCGCTGTCCCTGCCGTTGGACTACCAGATCGAGGAGGGCACCCTGGTCATCACCGCCCGGCTGGACGCGACGCCGGTCCGTTCACTGCCCCCGTACGAGCAGGCCGGTCGCTGACTCCCCGGACACGGAGGACTCCCGTCCGGCCTCCGGCGAGCTCAGCGCCTGGCACAGATCGGCCCACAGGTCCTCGACGTCCTCCAGACCGACCGACATGCGCAGCAGCCGGTCCCCGACGCCGGAGGCCTGCCGGTCTCCCTCATCCACGATGCGGTGGCTGATGGAGGCCGGATGCTGGATCAGTGAGTCCACGCTGCCCAGGCTCACCGCGGGCGTGATGAGCCGCACGGCCGAGATCACCCGGTGCGGATCCCCGTACACCTCGAACGAGACCATCGCCCCGCCCAGCTTCGGGTAGTGGACCCTGGCGATGCGCGGATCGGCGGTCAGCCTGCGGGACAGTTCGGCGGCGCTCGCGGACGCCGCCCGTACCCGTACCGGAAGCGTGGACAGGCCCCGCAGCAGCAGATACCCGGCCATCGGATGCAGCACCCCGCCGGTGGCGAAACGCACCTGCCGCAGGCGGGCCGCGAACTCCTCGTCGCAGGCGACGACCCCGCCCATCACATCGCCGTGCCCGCCGAGGTACTTGGTGGCGCTGTGCAGCACGATCCGAGCACCGTGCTCGACGGGCCGCTGGAGCACCGGGGTGGCGAAGGTGTTGTCGACGAGCAGCGGCACGGAGCCGCAGGAGTGTGCGATCGCGCGGATGTCGACCTCGGCGAGCGTCGGGTTGGCGGGCGTCTCCACCATCACCAGACCGGTGTCCGGCCGGATCGCCTCCGCGATGCCCGCCGGGTCGGTCCAGGTCACCTCCGTGCCCAGCAGCCCGGCGCCGAGCAGATGGTCGCTGCAGCCGTAGAGCGGCCGGACGGCGACCACATGGCGCAGTCCCATGCCGGCGCGGACCAGCAGCACGGCGGTGAGCGCCGCCATTCCGCTGGCGAACGACACGGCGCTCCCGGTCCCTTCGAGCCGGGCGAGGGCGGTCTCGAACCGGGCCGTCGTCGGGTTGTCCAACCGCGAGTAGACCGGCGGCCCTTCGAGCCGGGCGCCGGTGGCGGCGAAGTTGTCGATCCGCTCCGCCTCGCCCCTGGAGTCGTACGAGGGGTAGGTGGTGGACAGATCGATCGGCGGGGCGTGCAGTCCGAGGGCCGCGAGATCGTCGCGGCCCGCGTGCACGGCTTCGGTGGCCAGCGCCCTGGACCGGGGTGTCGTCGGGGGAGCCGTCAAGGATTCAGTGTCCATGCCACCACTCTGAACAAACACCGGATCCACTGGGCCATCTCCCGTGCTACGTTCGACAGATGGCCGATTCTGTCGCTCTTGACCCGGTGGATCTGCACATTCTGCGGCTGCTGCAGAACGATTCCCGAACCACCTACCGCGAGCTGGCCGCCAAGGTCGGCGTCGCACCGTCGACCTGCCTGGACCGGGTGACCAGGCTGCGCCGGTCAGGCGTCATTCTCGGCCACCAGCTGCGTCTGGACCCGGCACGGCTCGGCCGTGGTCTGGAGGCGCTGCTCTCCGTACAGGTCCGGCCGCACCGCAGAGAGCTCATCGGCCCGTTCGTCGAACGCATCAGGACATTGCCGGAGTCCCGCGCGCTGTTCCATCTGACCGGCCCGGACGACTATCTGGTGCATGTTGCGGTCACGGACACGGCCGATCTGCAACGCCTGGTACTGGACGAATTCACCTCGCGCCGCGAGGTGGCGAGGGTCGAGACCAGGCTGATACTCCAGCAGTGGGAGTGCGGGCCGCTGCTGCCGCCGTCCGGAGAATCGGCGGAGTCGGGCCACTGAGGCCGAATAATGATGACGCGGAGGCCTCCGCCGTACGAGGATGTCCGCATGTCAGACACATCCAGCAGCGCGCTGCCCCGCCAGGTCGCCGACACCTACGTCGACGCATTCATCGAACTCGACCCGATCGCCGGCACCTATCTCGGTGTCGCGGAGAGCTCGCGCCGCCTTCCCGACTTCTCCCCCGCCGGGCAGGAGGCTCTTGCCGAGCTGGCCCGCACCACCCTGGTGAAGCTCGATGCCGCCGAACAACTGCCCGGCGCGGACAGCGATGCCGAGCGCCGCTGCGGCCGCCTCCTGCGCGAGCGCCTCACGGCGGAACTCGCCGTTCATGAGGCCGATGAGGGGCTGCGCAAGGTCTCCAATCTGTTCTCCCCGGCGCACAACGTCCGTGAGGTGTTCACGGTGACGCCGACCGAGACCGACGAGGACTGGGCGGCGGTCGTGGACCGGCTGCGCGCGGTTCCCGCCGCGCTGGAGGGCTACCGAGAGTCGCTCGCACTCGGCCTGGAGCGCAAGCTGTACGGCGGGCCGCGCGCCACCGCCACCTTCATCGGCCAGCTCGACGAGTGGGCGGGGGACGGCGGTCCGGGCTTCTTCCAGGAGTTCGTGGCCGCGGGACCCGCGGGTCTGCGTGCCGGTCTGGACGAGGGCGCCCGGCAGGCCACGGAGTCGGTCGTGGCGCTCCGGGACTGGATGCGCGATGTGTACGCCCCCGCGGTCGAGGGTGCGCCGGACACGGTGGGCCGCGAGCGGTACGCCCGCTGGTCGCGCTACTTCAACGGCACCGACCTGGATCTCGACGAGGCGTACGCCTACGGCTGGTCCGAGTATCACCGGCTGCTCGCCGAAATGAGGACCGAGGCCGAGAAGGTACTGCCCGGCGCCGGCCCCTGGGAGGCGCTGGCCCATCTCGATGTGCACGGCAAGCACATCGAGGGCGTCGACGAGGTCCAGGCCTGGCTGCAGAGCCTGATGGACGAGGCGATCGAGGCGCTCGACGGGACGCACTTCGAACTCGCCGAGCGCGTACGGAAGGTGGAGTCCCGCATCGCCCCGCCCGGCGGCGCCGCGGCCCCGTACTACACGGGCCCCTCCGAGGACTTCTCGCGCCCCGGCCGCACCTGGCTGCCCACCATGGGCGAGACCCGTTTCCCGGTGTACGACCTGGTGTCGACCTGGTATCACGAGGGTGTGCCGGGCCACCACCTCCAGATCGCCCAGTGGACGCATGTCGCCGACAGCCTGTCCCGCTACCAGGCGTCGATCGGTGGCGTCAGCGCCAACGCCGAGGGCTGGGCGCTGTACGCGGAGCGGCTCATGGACGAGCTGGGCTTCCTGCCGGACGCGGAGCGCCGCCTCGGCTATCTGGACGCGCAGATGATGCGGGCCTGCCGGGTGATCGTGGACATCGGCATGCACGCGGAGATGGAGATCCCGGCGGACTCCCCGTTCCACCCCGGCGAGCGCTGGACCCCCGATCTGGCCCAGGAGTTCTTCGGCAACCACAGCGGCCGGCCCGCCGACTTCGTGGAGAGCGAACTGACGCGTTATCTCTCGATGCCGGGACAGGCCATCGGCTACAAGCTGGGCGAGCGTGCCTGGCTGCTGGGCCGGGAAAACGCCCGCAAGGCGCACGGTGACGCGTTCGACGCCAAGGCCTGGCACATGGCCGCCCTGTCGCAGGGTCCGCTGGGACTCGACGATCTCGTCGACGAGCTGTCCAAGCTCTGACCGGACACCCCGCGCGATACCGCGGCGACCGGGCTCGGTTCACGCCATGAGCCCGGTCGCCGAGCGCCTTCGCGGCCGGAACGGCCCAGCCGGTCGCGACGGCCGGGGCGGTCAGCAGCCGCAGTCGTCGGAGTCGACCGGTGCGGTGAGCGGGTCCGCGCCGCGCCGCCCACGCCCCTCCCGGGTCTCGAACTCGAAGCCCTCGCGCACCCAGTACTCGAAGCCGCCGAGCATCTCCTTCACCTGGTAGCCGAGTTCGGCGAGGGCGAGCGCGGCACGCGTCGCACCGTTGCAGCCGGGGCCCCAGCAGTACGTGACCACGGGCACGGCCGGGTCGAGAAGGTTCCCGGCCTGCTCGGCGATGAGCGCGGTGGGCAGGTGGACCGCGCCGGGGACATGTCCCTGGTTCCAGGACTCGGTGGAGCGCGAGTTTATCCGGGCAGTTTGACGGCGCCTCAGTGACGCACTGGGTGTGTTGGTTCCACTACTGTCCGCGAGCTATGGAGCTCTTTTTCACTCAGCGGGATCTGCTACAGGAGGCAGGCTCGCGTACGGACTTGATGGCGGTTCTGGACCGGGAGCCTGTACGTGAGGGGATGGCGTTCATCCTCGACGTCGATGGCTCGTACGACATGAACCTGAACCGATTCCTTCGGGCCTTGCCGACACTTGGCTGTCGTTCGGCGAATAGCTGGGAGGGTTACGCCCGCGACCTGGCAACGTGGGGGCGGTTCCTGCGGGAGACGCGAGGCCGGTCGGTGTGGGACGCGACGCGGGTGGACTTCGACGCTTTCTACGCGGCCCGTCGTCTGTCGCGGGCTCCCTTTCGGGTGACGGCGAAGACGTGGAACCGCTCGGCGGCGGCGTTGGACAAGTTCTACCGGTGGGCGCTGGACGAGCGCCTGGTGGTGGCCGCGCCGTTCGGCTACCGGGAGGTGGCCGTTGCGGGGCGGGCGCGTGGCCGGCTGGTCGCGGAGGCAAAGGAGAAGGGGGCTGGGGGCGGTTCGGTGAAGTTCCTGTCCCTGGAGCGCTACCGCGTCTTTCGGAACGTTGGGCTGCGCGGGCTGCGGCCGGATGGTTCGGAGCATGCAGCCTGCCGGGTCCGCTGCGGGGAAAGAAACGCGGCGTTCGCGGACCTGCTGGTGGCCACTGGGGCGCGGCTGGAGGAGGGCGGCAGCCTGCTTCTGCCTGAGCTGGCCAGGCTGCGACCGCTGGACGAGGAGCGTTCCGCGCGGCTGGACCTGGCCGTGCTGACGACCAAGGGGGACCGCGGACGGGCGGTCTGGGTGCCGGTGCGGGTGCTGCGGCGGGTGACGGAGTACGCGGAAGTGGAGCGAGCGGTATCACTCGCGCGCGCTACAGAACGCGGGGGCTGGCCGGGACGGCAGCGGATCGAGGTCTGCGAACCGGGACCGCTGGGCGGTCGGGTGCGGGCGGCGTCCGGCCGCTGGGTCTCGGTGCGGTGGGCAGAATTGTCGCCGCAGGAGCGGATGCGGCTGGTGGAGGTCGACAGTTCTGGGAGGCGTCTGGGTCCACTGGCCCTATGGGTGAGCGAGCGGGGCACGCCGATGGCGCTCAATTCGTGGGAGTACGCGTTCACGCGGGCTTGCGAGCGCACGGCGTTGGCCGGGATGCCAGTGGAAGCCTCACCCCATACCTGTCGCCATACGTTCGCCGTCCACATGCTCACTCAGCTGGTCCGCGGGCAGATCACGGCCATGCGGTCGGGAGAGGCGGATCTGCGGATGGCCGCCTACCAGCGGGTGATGGGGGACCCGCTGCGGATTCTGCAGCGATTGTTGGGGCATGCCCACATCAGCTCGACCTACGTTTATCTGAACCCTCGGGAATTGCATCAGACGGGCGAGAAGTCGCAGGTCACCTGGTCACGACAGGAATCGGCAGGAGTCCGTGGAGTCTATGAACTGGCCGTCTGAGCAGGGGTGTTGCCGAGTAGAGCCCTTCTGATGCATGATCTGCCCTCCAGAAGGGATGGTCTGGAGTGGTGCATCAGCGCAAGGTGCTCCTGGCCGGGGCGGCCCACATGGAGCTCGTCTCCGGGGTGGTCCAGCTGCGTCCCGAGGACGCGATGTTCGACGCGATGCTGCGAGGCTGGCGTGCTCAGCAGAAGTCGCGAGGGCTGAAGGACGAGACGATCGACCCGAGGGAACGGCTGATCCGCCGGTTCCTGGACTTCACGAACGAGTACCCGTGGCGATGGACGCCCGCCCACCTGGACGAGTGGTCGGCGTCGTTGACGAGCGAGAAGCACTTGGCGCCGTCGACGATTCGCAGCTACCAGGGCATTGTCCGGCTGTTCACCGAGCTCCTCATCGACGCCCGCTACGGCTGGGGTCCGGCATGTGAGGAAGCCTTCGGCACCTTTCCGGTGGCGATCTGCCATGAGTGGAATACCCTGCCTCACCTGCAGGATTACGAAGGCGACCCGGAGGCGAGGCCCTTCACGCGGGAAGAGTTGCAGCTCTTCCTCGACTACGCCGACGACCAGGTCGAACGAGCGGTACGGGCGAAACGCAAGGGCGCCTTGGCGGCCTACCGCGACGCCACGTTGTTCAAGGTGATCTACGGGTGGGGCCTACGCCGGACCGAGACCTCCAAGCTCGACGTGGTCGACTTTGGACGCAACCCGCAGGCCCGGCAGTTCGGCCGGTACGGCACGCTCAACGTCCGCTACGGCAAGGCGAAGAAGGGCCAGCCGCCACGACGGCGGAACGTGCTGTCGGTGATGGACTGGGCCGTCGAAGCGGTCGCCGACTACGTCGAGAACGTCCGCCCCCGCTTCGGATTCCCCGATCATCCGGCCCTGTGGATCACCGAGCGCGGTGGCCGTCTGCAGCCCGGCTCGATCAACGACCGGTTCGAGGCATACCGGGACGCCCTGGGGCTGCCCAAAGAGTTGACCCCGCACGGACTTCGCCACTCATACGTCACGCATCTGACCGAGGACGGGGTGGACCGGCGCTTCATCCAGCAGCAGGTCGGCCACGAGTGCGACAGCTCCCTGGCCATCTACACGCACGTCAGCGACGACTTCATGAACACTTCCCTGCACAAGGCACTGGCCCCGGCGTTCGCCGGGGCCTGACAGGAGGGATCCGGCGATGGCCGCCAAGCTCGACTACCACTGGCACCTGCGCAAAGTCATGGCCGACCGCGGGATGTTCTCCACCACCGACCTCCTCCCCGCACTCGCCGAACGCGGCATCACCCTGTCCTCCAGCCAGGTCTACCGGCTCGTCGTCGAGCGACCCGAGCGACTGAGCCTGAAGATCCTCATGGCCCTGCTCGACATCCTCGACTGCACCATGGACGACCTCATCGAGCCCATCGCGGCGGCCGGGACCGTGAAGAAGCCGAAGAAGGCCGCGGTCGGCGGCTCGGCGCCCGATGCGGAGGGACTCGGCGGACTACGGCCAAAGCGAGCACGGATCAAGGGTATTGACCGCTCATGACCACGGCCGACCAGCTCGACCGAGCCGTCACAGACCCAGTCAGTTTGATCACGGACCTCGTCGCCGACGTCGAGAAGGAACTCGGCATCAAGACGATCCAGGCTGTGGTCACCGCGGTCGCGGGTGGCCGCGCGAAGTCACGGAGCCTGGCCAAGGCCCTGGCGATACGGCCCGCGGTCCTGACCGACGGCCGGTCCCCGGCGCCCCGGGCCATCGGCGATCTGCTCATCGAGCTCCGCAAGGCCGGCGCCTCGGCGGTCGCGCCCCCGGTCTGCGCCGAGTGCGGCAAGAAGCTGCGAACTCTCCAACGCAAGGGCCAGGACTGGTACTGCGGAGTCTGCGGGCAGGAGACCGCCGAGTGCACTGCCTGCGGAAACGTCCGACGCATCGGCTTCCGGGACCGCAAGGGCCTGCCGCGTTGTTCGATGTGTCCTGACACCGACGACCGTGATCCCGTCACGGTCGTTCATGCGCTGATCGCCGCGATCGCTCCGGGCGCCGACCGTGACGTGGTCGCCGAGGCCCTGCGGCGGACGGCACCGCACCGTCCCCACTATCGGCAGCGAGTGGTCTGGGCCTTGGAGGAGAACCCTCGTCTGCTGACCGGGGAGGGCTATCTGGCGCCGCACCGCGCCATCCTGAGGTTCATTGACCTGCTGCACGAGGCCGGTGTCGCCGGGATCGCCCGGCCCGCCTGCCCTCGCTGCCATCGGGTGGTCCGCATCGACAAGCCGCTCGACGGGCAGCGGGTCTGCCGCAACTGCATCGCCAAGTCCCGCATTGAAGAATGCGTACGCTGCGGCGCTCGGCGTGAGCCGGCCACCCGCGACGACCAGGGGCGACCGCTGTGTCCGAACTGCCTGATCACCGATCCGGCCAACCTGGAGATCTGCATCGTCTGCGGCAAGTCACGCATGGTCAACTCCCGCACCGCCGACGGTCCCATCTGCCCGAACTGCCGTCCCCTGCCCATAGTGCTCTGCTCGATCTGCGGCCACACCGCACCCTGCACGCTCTCGAAGCTCACTGGCCTGCCCCGCTGCGGCGGCTGCCGACAGCGCCAGGTCCACTGCACCGTCTGCGGACGGCTCCGCGGCATCCACTCCGGCACCGCCGACACCCCCGTCTGCGGCCCCTGCACCACACCCGACGCCGAGCTCTGGCGCCCCTGTCCCACCTGCGGACAAGCCGAACGGCTACACGCGCCAGGACCGTGCCCTCGCTGCACCCTCAAGCAGCGGCTCCACGAGCTCCTCACCGACAACACCAGCTCCATCCCCCCGAAGCTGCAGCCCCTCCACGACGCTCTGGCCAGCTCCGAACGCGCGGCCACCGCGATGAGCTGGCTCTCCAAGGGCATCGTCTCCACCGTCCTTTCCGATCTCGGCTCCGGCCGCCGCCCCCTCACCCACGAGGCCCTGGACGAACTCCCCGAAGGCAAGGTCATCGAGCACATCCGCAGTGTTCTCGTCGCCACCGAAGCCCTGCCCAAGCGGGATGAGCAGATGGTCCGGCTCGAACGCCATGTGAAAGGCCTCGTCACCTCCCACGCGACGGCCGAGGGACGGAAAATCCTGCACCGGTACGCGACTTGGCACCTCTTGCGGCGGCTCCGCCGACGCAGCCGCGGCAACGAAATCACGCACTCCCAACTCGCGGTCGCGCGGCAACATCTGCGGGCGGCCGTCTATCTCATGGACTGGCTCGAGGAACAGAGCCTGACCCTTGCCACCTGCCGACAAGCCGACCTCGAACACTGGATGACCAGCGACGATGTCCGCCTCCGTCGAGAGGCAGGCCACTTCGTGCGCTGGGCCCGCTCCCAGAAGATCACCCGCGATCTCAGCTTCCCGGCCGAGCGATGGAACGGCCCCTCCCAGCCGATGGACGACGAGGCCCGCTGGGCCACCGCCCGACGCCTGCTGCACGACGAGACCCTCAAGCCCGAAGACCGTCTGGCCGGCCTGTTGTTGCTTCTCTATGCCCAGTGGCCCGCAGCGATCTCCCGGCTCACCGTCGACCACATCGAGGAGACGGAGGGAGCCGTCCGCATCCGCTTCGGCGCGGTTCCCGTCGAGCTACCCGCACTCGTTGCGGAACTGGCCCTCCGACAAGCCGAGAGTCGCCGCAGCCATGCTGTCCTCGGCCGCACGGCCTCACCCTGGCTCTTCCCTGGAGGCCAGCCCGGCCGCCCGATCAGTGCCTGGGCCATGGGCGAACGGCTCCGCAAACTCGGCATCCGGCTCGCGGAGGCCCGCTCGACCGCGCTGTTCCAGCTCGCCACCGAACTGCCCGCCGCGGTCCTTGCTCGCACCCTCGGCATCGACATCACCGTCGCGGTCAAATGGCAGCGAGCCGCCGCCGGAGACTGGGCCGCCTACGCCGCCGAGATCAGCCGCCGGAACTCGACAACCTGACCCATGCACCGATGTCAGTCCCCGCTGACATGCTCTTTCTCATGACGCACGAAAGCATGCCTGACCTCGCCCAGGTCACCGACGCCCACGAGGTCACCCCCGAACTCCGACGCCAGCTGATCGACTGCTGGATCGCGGTCACCAACTCGGGCGGTGCTGCGGGGTTCCCGTTCCCGCCGGTCTGGGACGACGAGGTCGCGCCGGTCACGGACAAGCTCCTCGGCCGCCTCCACCCACAGCACAGCCGTCTCATCACCGCCAGATTCGACGGCGTTCTTGCTGGATGGGTCGTCCTCAACCGTGATCCCTACCGGCTCGTCGGACACTGGGGCACGGTTAACCACCTTCAAACCCACCCTGACTTTCGCGGTCGCGGAGTCGGCTCCGCCCTCATGCGTGAGCTGCGAAAGATCGCCCGCGACGAGCTGGGTCTCGAACAGATGCATCTCGCGGCCCGCGGAAGCGAGGGACTGGAGGACTTCTACAGTCGACTCGGATGGCGCGAGGTTGGTCGCTGGCCCGGGGCACTCCGCTTCACGCCCGACGACACCCGGGACGAGGTCCTGATGCTCCTCGATCCCCTCTGATTGCAGGGGCATTCCGAGAGTTCCAATACCCGACTCCACCATTAGGCAGCTCGGTCTCCGGCTTCCGCAACGAGGTCGAAAGCGAACAACAGCTGGCCCGACTGGAGCATTTCCTCGACCAGTATGAAGACTTCAAGGACGGAGTCCGGATGCCGCCCAGGCTGACCGCGGAGTTCACCCGCATTCGCGACGAGCTCGGCGACTTCCCCGGCCGCACCGTCGATGCCGCCCGGCTACGGGCCATGCTCGCCAACCCGGCCCGCGCCTACTACCCGGGCGTCCTCAACGACTGCTACTTCGAGGCGTCGACCGCTCTCTGCCTCTTGCGCCGCCCAGCCGCTGGCCCGGACACGAAGCCGGTGATGAACCACTGCCAGCCGGCGAAGTGCCCGAATTCCTGCGTGCTGCCGCAGCACCGCCCCGCGATCGACAAGGTCATCGACGACGCCCGGCAACTGCTGACCATCCGCCGCCCGACAGGCCTGCAGAAGACTGCACTGCACCAGCAGGTCGACCAGATGCGGCGCATGCGTGACCAGAACGAGGAGCCCACCCGATGAGTGTCACCCCCACCGTCCGCTCGGCCCTGATCGAGGCCATGGACCGGCTTCTGGCCGACACCCCGCAGCGCAGCGACGGCAGCCTCACCGTCGCCGCCCTGGCCCGCGAAGCGGGCATCTCCCGGGCCAGCGCCTACCGGGCCAGCGAGGTCCTGGAACTCTTCCGGCAGCGCGTCGACGAACGTTCCAGCAGCCCCGACGTCCCGGCCACCCTTCGCGAACGCATCCGCGAACTACAGGGTGAACTCCGCGAAGTACGTCGAGCTCGCCACGAGGAGATCACCGACCTTCGACGCTCGGTCGACACGCTCGCCCAATGCGTCCAAGCCCTCACCCTCGACAACGAACGGTTGCGGGCGGAACTCGCACGACACAGCAATCTTCGCCCCTTGACAGCTCCGCCGGGACAGGAGCCGGTTCAGGCCACATGAGCAGGATCAGCAACACTGACGGCAATTACTTCACATCATGTGACTATCTCGGGTGCGGCAAGGAGGACCAAATGCAGTTGCGCAACGTCACACCGAACGACGTGGACGCCTATATCCGGATGCGGTGCGACCCCGTCATGATGACCGACCTCGGCGGACCACTACCGCCCAACGGTATGGAGGACAAGGTTCACCGCGACGCCAAGGAGGCAGCCGCCGATCTCTCATGGATCAAAATGATCATTCCTGATCCCCATATCCCCGCAGTGGTGGCTGGCTCCGTGACCATCTGGTCGCACGACACCGACGAGGGACCCATCTCGGAGATCGGATGGATGGTCCTGCCCGAATTCCAAGGACGTGGCTTCGGCAAGCGCGCGACCCGCGCCCTCCTCGAACAAGCCCGAGACGAAAACCGCTGGGAAGTCGTGCATGCGTTCCCCGCGACGAGTAACGCCGCATCCAACGGCATCTGCAGGTCACTCGGATTTCGTCTCCTCGGCGAACGCAACGTCACGTTCGCCGACCGAGTTCTGCGGAGCAACCACTGGGTCATCACCCCCCGCACTGACCTGGCATGAAAATGCCTTCCGTCGGCATTGACTCGCACACTCTGGATTCGTTGATGTCTGGTGACGCACTTGTGCACGGGTTCCGACGGCAGTTGGTGATCAACCCGCCCCGGCTTGTTGACGAGTAATGATGGCACTGCCCGTAGCTACCCGAGCCAGTCAACTATTCGCTGTGACGGGGCGGAGGGTGTCCGTAGAGGTACGCCGAGATACGGCCGAAAGGGATAGCAGGACCCGGCGGTCTGATCGCCGAGGTCCTCGTGCTGTTTCGGGCTCACCACCGGGGCGGTGTCATCTTCGTCGGGCGAGGCAGGGTTCCGGCCGAAGTCCCGCATTCAGGCATGGGTGTCCGCGCTCCTGGCTAGCGTGATCGTCGTCTGCATGCCGTACGACGAGAGGACCTGCTGGTGCCCGACCTGCCCAACCAGGTGACTTCTTCAGGCACGTCAACGGCTGTGGCAGGGCGAGCGCTTGGCGCTGTCTTGGCAGCCGAGGCGGTGTCGAGCGCGGGAAACCGGATCGCCCTGATCGCGATTCCCTGGTTCGTGCTGGCCACCACCGGTGATCCCGCACGGGCCGGACTGAGCGGTGTCGCCTACTTCATTCCTGTGGTGCTGGCCGGGATCTTCGGCGGCCCCCTGGTGGACCGCATAGGGTTCATCCGCAGCAGTGTCCATGCCGACCTGGCCAGCGGCATGACGGTGGCCGCGATCCCGGTCCTGCACATGCTGGGCCACCTGTCGTTCTGGCTGTTGCTGGTCCTCACGTTCGCTGGCTCGATGCTCGACGTTCCAGGCACAACAGCCCGCCGCTCCCTCGTGCCCGACCTGGCCGAAGCCAGCGGTATGCGGCTGGAACGGGCGATGAGCGCGCACGAGACAGTGATGCGTCTCGCCCAGCTCACCGGCGGATTACTCGGCGGCGTGCTCCTCGCAGCTCTCGGGCCAATCCTTGTGCTGTACATGGACGCGGCCAGCTTCCTGGTATCGGCCCTGATCGTGGGACTGACTGTGCCCCGAGCATCGCCTCGCAAGGCTCCGCACCTGTCGAAAGGCACGTCACGGTACTTCGCGGAGCTCACCGAAGGGCTGCGGTTCATCCGCAAGGACACGTTGCTTCCCCGGATCCTCGTGGTGTTCATGTTCGCCAACATGGCCGACAACGCCCTGTTCACCGTACTGCTGCCCACCTTGGCCAAGCAGGTGCTCGACAACCCGCTCGCCCTGGGGCTTTCGGTCGCTGCCTTCGGCGCCGGCGCCCTGGCGGGCGCGGTCCTGTTCGGTGCAGTTGGGCATCGGTTCCCCCGGCACATAATCCTGACCGGCGCGTTGCTGATTTCCGGGGCCCCGAAGTTCTTCGTCATCGCTGCGCTGCCCGGAACTCTCACGCTTGTCGTCACTATGGCTCTCGCCGGCATCGCTGCTGGACCTGTGAACCCGCTGTTGACCGCTGTCCAGTTCAGCCGTATTCCCTCGGAGCTCCGGGGACGCGTGTCCGGCGCGATCATGGCCTCGGTTGTGGCCGCGGTGCCGGTGGGCATTTTCGGCGCTGGCCTGCTGGTCACTATGACCAGCCTCACCACGGCTTTGCTCGTGATCGCGGCTGGCTATCTCCTGGTCAGCCTCTATCCCGCATTGCATCCCGCGTGGCGAGCCGCCACCCCATGACCTCCGGATCGATCGACCTGCCAGATCGGCGGCAGCCGGGCCGCCGCCAGCGAGCGCGGCGCGCCTGCGGGCCCATAACTGGCAACTAGGCCGAAGTTACTTGGGTGCAAATCTTGTGAGGGTGCCCTTCGGCATCTGCGGCATGACCAGCACCTTTCACCAAGAGCATCCCAATGCTGCCCTGGCAAGAGCCGCCGTGCCTCCCAAACTCATCAACATCACCCAACCGTGGTTCGGGGTGCCTCCCAAGCCCATCGACAGGCGACGTCACTACTGCTCGATAAAGCCACCCACTCCGGACGCCCTCGATTGAGTGAATGTCTGCTGCAATGTCCCAGAGGCAACATGCCTGGTGAGAAAGGGATCTGCCCGGATAACGGTGTCCAGGAGCACGAAGCCAGGATCGCCGTCGGCCGCGAACGCGGCGGCGACATCGGAGACGTCCGCGTGGAAGGCGAGGGAGGCGCCGAAGTAGGCGGCGGCCACCGCCGGGGAGGCCGGTGGCACACGAAGGACGGGGTGGGCCGCGGTGGCGGTGGGCTGCGATGTCATGCCCGGAAATCTACGGCCGGTGATCCGCCTCCCGAAAGACGAGATCCCCGGCACAGCGCTTGATCTGCCGGGCATTCCCTGTTGTCTCCCGAGCATGACCGACTATTCCCCGGACGCCACCGACTGGCGCATCCTCGATGTCCTGCAACGCGAGGGGCGGGCGTCGTTCGCCGAGCCGGCGCGCGTGGTGGCGATGTCCCCGAGCGCCGTGACCGAGCGGGTGCGCAGGCTGGAGGAGGACGGGGTGATCAGCGGCTACGCAGCCGTGGTCGACCCGGAGCGGCTCGGGCTGCCGATCCTCGCCCTCGTACGGCTGCGTTACCCGAACGGCCATTACAAGCCGTTCCACGATCTGCTCGACACGACTCCGGAGATCGTGGAGGCCCACCATGTCACCGGTGACGACTGCTTCGTACTGAAGGTCACCGCCCGCTCGATGAGTCACCTGGAGGAGGTCTCGGGGAGGATCGGCGCCCTCGGCTCGGTGACCACGAGCGTCGTCTACTCCTCGCCGCTCCCCCGCCGCGCCATCAGCCGCTGAACTCACCGGTGGTGCGGTGCCGTACCGCCGAGCCGTGCCGCTCCTTCACCACTTCGAGCTGTGCGGGGACGCGGCGGCGCAGGTCGGCCACATGGCTGACGATGCCGACACTGCGGTCCCGCTCGCGCAACGAGTCCAGTACGTCGAGCACCTCGTCGAGGGTCTGGTCGTCCAGGCTGCCGAAACCCTCGTCGATGAAGAGGGTGTCCAGCCGTACACCGCCCGCCTCGTCGGTGACAACGTCGGCCAGGCCGAGTGCGAGGGCGAGGGAGGCGAAGAACGTCTCGCCGCCCGAGAGCGTCGCCGTGTCGCGCTCGCGGCCGGTCCAGGCATCGACGACATGCAGTCCGAGGCCCGATCTGCGGCCTCCGGTGCGGGCGTCGGAGTGGACCAGCGTGTAGCGGCCGGACGACATGCGCTGCAGCCGTGCGGTGGCTGCGGCGGCGACCTGTTCGAGCCGGGCGGCGAGCACGTACGACTCCAGTCGCATCTTGCGTTCGTTGTCCGCGGAGGTGCCCGCGGTGAGCCCGGCCAGCCGTGCCACCCGGTCGTACTCCTCGCGCAGCGGTCCGAGTCCGCGCACCTCGTCCGCGGCGCCGCGCGAGAGCCTGCCGAGTTCGGCGCAGCGTTCGCGCGCGGCGGCCAGCGCGGCCGAGGCGTTCCGCAGCGACCGCTCGGCCGTGTCGTGCGCGGCCTGCGCGAGCCCCACCGCGGCCTGCGGGCGGTCGGCTGCGGCACGGGTGTCCGTCTCCGCCAGACGGTCGGCCACCGCCGCCGCCTCGGACTGCCAGGCGTCGACGAGCTGCTGGAGTTCGCGCTGCCCGGCATCGCCGAGGAGTGCCTCGGCCGCGGCCTGAGGGGTGTCGAACCCTGACCGGAACGCGGCGTCCGCGAGCCGGTCGTCGGCCTCCTTGCGGCGCTGTGCGGCCAGCTCCTCCTCCCGTACCGCCTCGGCGGCGGCGGCGAGCAGAGCGACCCGGCGCTCCAGGAGTGCGGAGTGTTCGGCCACGCTGCCGGACTCGCCGCGAGCGGTCACCAACTCGGCCTCCAGCGAGGCCTGCTCACGGTCCAGGCCCTCACGCAGGGAGGTGCGGGCCGCGGCCCGGCGTTCGGCGAGCTGCCGTCCGTCGAGACGTTCGGCCTGTTCCCGCTCGGCGGCTGCGAGGGCCTCACGCGCGGCGTGCATGTCGGCTGCGGTGCGGTACGCCTCGGCGTGCATGCCCGTCAGCCGGTCGACGAGCGCACCGAGTTCGGCGACGGTGGGGTCGGCATCGGGCCCGGTCCCGACCGGGCCGGCGGCGACCGCCCCGGTCCCTGCCGCCGGCGTCGGCCCGGCCGATCCGACGGTGGCGCTCCCGGTCACGCATCGGGACGCGGCCGGATCGGCGGCATCGGCCCCGTCCCTCGGCTGCGGCACCGCCGACTGCGCGGCCGCGCGGGCGGCGGTGTGCTGCTCGCGTACGACTCCGAGCTCCCGGTCCGCCCGCGTACGCGCCTCCTCGGCGCGCCGGTGGGCGTCGAGGGCCCGCTCCTCGGCGGCCTTGTCGACATGTCCATCTGCCGTGCGGGCCGGCTTGGGGTGGTCGGCCGAACCGCAGACCTTGCAGTCCTCGCCGTCCACCAGCTCCGCCGCCAGTTCCGCCGCGATGTCACGCAGTCGTCGCTCGCGAAGCTCCAGCCACGACTCATGGGCCGCGGCGGCGCGCTCGCGGGCCGCGGCCAGCCGCTCGGCGGCGGCCGACACCTGGGCAGCGAGCGCGTCGCGGCGGCGGGCCGCGTCCAGCCGCGCACGGGCGGGCTCCAGCCGGCCGGCGAGCTGTTCGGCACGGGTGGCGGCCTCCTGGGCCGCCTCGACGCGTGCCCGCAGGCCGTCGCGGGTGGACTCCCAGTCGGCGAGCCAGAGTTCTGCTTCGCGGATCAGCTCGTCGTCGGCCCTGGCCTGCCGATCCAGTCCGGCCCGCTCGGTGTCGATCTGTGCGCTGCGGCGCTCGGCACGCTTCGCGGCGTCGAGCCCGCCGAGCTCCTGGCGGAGCCGTCGCTCCAGCTCCGCCAGTTGTTCGGCACCGGCGTCGGCCAGGGTGCCGGGCAGCACCGCACGGGCGTGGTCACGGTCCCGGCAGGCCGTGCGGTACGCGCGCTCGGCCTCCTCGCGCAGGTCCAGAGCGGGCGCGACGAGATCCGCCTTGCGGGCCCGTGCGAGACGTTCGTGGTGCCGGTCGCGGTCGGGGCGGCGGGCTTCGAGTGCGGCGGCGCGGCGCCGCGTCTCCTCGTACCGCTGCTGGAGTGCGGCGAGTTCGCGTTCGCTGTCGAGGGCCAGGCGGGCGGCCGACTGCCGGCCTTCGGCCATGGCGAGGACACAGGCGGCGATGTCGAGCCGTTCGCGGGCGCCGCTGCGGGCCGTCGCGGCCCACTCCAGCACGCCTTCGGCGAGCCCCGGTTCGCCGGGCTGGAGGTCGGGGAACGGCGATTCACGGGCGGCGGGTCCGGCGGCCTGGGCGATCCGCTGGGCCACCGCGAGAACACGTTCGTCCGCGGCCGCGACCCTGGTTTCGGCGGTACGGCGCAGTTCGGCCAGGCGCTCCTCGACGGCGGCGAAACGGTGGGTGTCGAAGAGCCTGCCGAGGAGTCTGCCGCGTGCCTCGGCATCGGCGCGCAGGAAGCGTGCGAAGTCGCCCTGCGGCAGGAGCACCACTTGGCAGAACTGTTCCCGGCTCATCCCGATGAGCTGGGTGATCTCCTCGCCGATCTCCTGGTGCGAGCGGCTGAGCGGCCGCCAGCCGTCGTCGGGGTCGTACTCGCGCAGCCGGCTCTGGGCCTTCTCCGTCGTGAAGCCGCTGCCCTTCTTCTTCGGGCGGGGCTGTGCGGGGCTCCGGGTGATTTCGAGGCGCCGGCCGCCGACGGTCAGTTCCAGCTCGACCTCGGTGACGAGATCCGCCGGTGCGTGGTCGCTGCGCAGGGAGGTGCCGGGGCTCTGGCGGGCACCGGGCACCGCGCCGTACAGGCCGTAGCAGACCGCGTCGAGGACCGAGGTCTTCCCGGCGCCGGTCGGCCCGTGCAGGAGGAAGAGCCCGGCAGACGCGAGGGCGTCGAAGTCGATCTCCTGGGTGGTGCCGAACGGTCCGAAGGCGGTGATGGTGAGCCGGTGGAGTCTCAACGGTTCACCTCGCGCACGCCGTCGTCCACCCGGACGTGGTCGAAGGCGCCGCGCAGCACCGTTCGTTCCTGTTCGTCGGCTGCGGAGCCGCCGCGCACATGTGCCACGAAGTCCTCGGCGATCTGCTGGTCGTCGCGCCCCTTGAGGCGCTGTGCGTACGAGGCGAGCGGGTCGTCGGGGGCCCGGTCGGGTTCGAATACGAGGCTGAGTGTGTGCGGGAACCGCTCGACGAGCCGGGCCATCGGCTCGACCGGGCGCACCGGGTCGGTGAGGGTGGCCTCGATCCAGGAGTCCCGGTGCCGCTCCAGCGCGGGGTCCTCGACGAGCTCGTCGAGGCGGCCGCGGAGCCGGGCGAGGGGGCGGGGCACCGGGCAGTCGAGGCGTTCGGCGGTGACCGTGCCCGAGGTGTCGAGGTCGATCAGCCACATCGTCTTGCGGTGGTCGACCTCGGAGAAGGAGTACGCGAGCGGCGAGCCGGAGTAGCGGACGCGTTCGGTGACGGTCTGGCAGCCGTGCAGATGGCCCAGCGCCACGTAGTCGACGCCGTCGAAGACTCCGGCGGGCACGGCAGCCACCCCGCCGACGGTGATGTCGCGCTCGCTGTCGCTGGGCTCCCCGCCCGCGACGAAGGCATGGGCGAGCACCACGGACCGGGTGCTGTCCGGGCGTGCCGCCAGATCTGCGCGTACCCGCTCCATGGCGGCGGTCAGCACCGCTTCGTGCCCGGCGCGCTCCGCCTTGAAGACGTCCTTCACCAGGGCCGGTTCCAGGTAGGGCAGCCCGTAGAACGCCACCTCACCGTGCGCGTCCCGCAGGACGACGGGGGTGGCGCAGTCGGCGGGGTCGGTCCGCAGATGGATCCCGGCCCGCCCGATCAGCCCTGCGCCGACGCCCAGCCTGCGTGCCGAGTCATGGTTCCCGGAGATCATCACGGTGGGCACTCCGGCGGCGGCGAGCCGGTGCAGCGCGTCGTCGAAGAGCGCGACGGCGGACAGCGGCGGAACGGCCCTGTCGTACACATCACCCGCGACGAGGACCGCGTCCACCTCGTGCTCGTGCACCGTCGTCACCAGGTGGTCCAGGTAGGCGGCCTGGGCTTCGAGCAGGGAGACCCGGTGGAACGAGCGCCCCAGGTGCCAGTCCGATGTGTGCAGAATTCTCAAGACCCGGCTCCGACCCGCATTGTTCTCTTCCTCCGCCCCCGAGTGGTGAGCCCCTCTTTCCTCACCCCTCACAGTCTCGCATCACCGCCGACCGCGTCCGGGCCTTCAGCGCTGCAGCCCGTCGGCCCTCCGTCCCCTCATCCCAGAAGATCGATCCGCGTTCCGATGTCGCGGAGTTCCGCCCTCCGGTAGGCGGTCCAGGCGACGGCCAGGTCCTGCCAGGGGAGCCCGACCGGTGCGTAGACGGAACGGGCCGTGCCGGAGGTCCGGCCGGGGTGCGCGCCGCCGAGCAGTTCGCCGAGGGTGGCGTCGGCGGCGGTGGCAGGCAGTCCCGCCGCGGCCAGGGCGCCCGTCGCCGCGGCCTGCTCGCGGTCGTCGACGACGAGAAGGGCGGCGGCGAGCAGATCGGCGGAGAGCTCCTGCTTGCCGGGTTCGTCGGCGCCGAGCGTGGTGAAGTGCTGTCCGGGACGGCTGTCGGCGAGGCTCAGCAAGGGGGCGCGCGACCAGGTGGAGAGCAGTACGACATCGGCCGCCGCGGCGACTCCGGCTGCCGTACCGAGGACCCGGCCGCCGTGCCGGGTGGCGAATTCCGATGCGCGTTCCGGGTCGGTGTCGTGCACCGCGAGTTCGCGGAAGCTCCGCAGACTCCGCAGTCCGCGGACCATGATCTCGGCCTGGGCGCCCGCGCCGACGACGCCGAGCACCGCCTCGCCCGCGGGGTCGGGGGCGGCCAGGACATCGGTGCCGAGGGCGGCCGCCAGCCCGGTCCGCCATGCCGTGACGGTGGCGGAGTCGAGGAGCGCGAGGAGTTCGCCGTCCCGGCCGCTGTGCAGGCAGATCACACCGCGCAGCGCCGGCCGGGCGCCCGGGAACTTGGCGTTGACCTTGACGGTGTAGGCGTCGATACCCGGCAGCAAGCCGGGAATGAGCGCCGTCGCCGTACCCGGGAACGGCAGATCCGTGCGCACCCGCTGCCCGGCGACCGCCGGGGATCCGGCGTGACGGAACCCCTCGGACAGGGCCTTCAGGGCGGTCTCCGGATCGAGGACGGCCAGGAGATCGCTGCGGGTCAGGAGTCGAGTCATGCGCCCATTATCCGGTGCGGCCGATCAGCGGCGGCGCCTCGGTGCCCCGGGCAGTACGTGGTTCCGGTCAGGCGTCCCCGTACGCCTCGCCGCCCAGTTCCAGCTCGGCCTCGCCCGCTGTCGCATCGGCCAGCCAGCCGCGGAAGGACTCGACATCGGCGTCCGGCAGCCCGATCTCGATGATGACGGCCTCCGCGTAGCGGACCTCGCGCACGGTGCGGCCGGTGGCCCGGAGGTCGTTCTCCAGTTTGCCCGCGCGCTGGTGGGCGACAGTGATCGTGGCAAGGCGGAACCGTTGCCGGGTGATGGTGCCGAGCTCGTCGAGGGCCTCGCCGACCACTCCCCCGTAGGCCCTGATCAGCCCGCCGGCACCGAGCTTGACGCCGCCGTAGTAGCGGGTGACGACGGCGACGACGTAGCGCATCTCGCGGCGCGTCAGCATCTGCAGCATGGGTACGCCCGCGGTGCCCCCGGGTTCCCCGTCGTCGCTCGCCTTCTGTACGGAGGCGTCGGCGCCGATCACGTAGGCGAAGCAGTTGTGGGTGGCGGTCGGGTGTTCCCTGCGGATGCGTGCGACGAAGTCCTGCGCCTCCTGCTCGGTGGCGGCGGGGGCGAGCGCGCAGATGAAGCGCGATCGGTTGATCTCGGTCTCGTGCACGCCCGCTCGGGCGACTGTCCGGTACTGCTCCTGCATCCGGCCACCCTATGCCCCGCACGGGAATGGTCCGGGGCCGCCGTCCGTTGTGCGGAGCATGTACGCAGACGAAGAGACGATCCACAGGATTCTCCGGGACAGCGGCGACACCTGGGCCGTGGTGGGCCTGTCCAACAACCGGTCGCGCGCGGCCTACGGCGTCGCCGACGTGCTCCAGCGCTTCGGCAAGCGGGTGGTCCCGGTGCATCCGAAGGCGGAGCGGGTGCACGGCGAGGACGGCTACGTCTCGCTGGCCGACATCCCGTTCCC
This sequence comes from Streptomyces sp. NBC_01363, assembly GCF_026340595.1. Taxonomy (GTDB): domain Bacteria; phylum Actinomycetota; class Actinomycetes; order Streptomycetales; family Streptomycetaceae; genus Streptomyces. The sequence continues at coordinate 4,752,495 of NZ_JAPEPF010000001.1, read as the reverse complement.
GGTCGATGTGGTGGACGTCTTCGTCAACAGTGAGCTGGCGGGGGCGGTGGCCGACGAGGCGGTCGCGGCGGGTGCCAGGGCCGTCTGGTTCCAGCTCGGTGTGGTCGACACGGAGGCGTACGGCCGCGCGCGTGCGGCAGGGCTGGACATGGTCATGGACCGGTGCCCCGCTATCGAGATCCCGGCACTGAAGCGTTAGGAAGCCCCGGCAGGCGCACCCGCGTCCCTCGTCCGGATGTGCGTGGTGTCGCGCCCGGCGTCCGGCCGGGAGAATGGCCGGCTGTGACTACTACGACTGCGCCGAGCGTCACCCACAGCCGGAGCGGGCTGGCCGGGCAGCTGGCCGAGCTCGGCGTGGAGTCCGGCGGTGTCCTCCTGGTGCATGCCTCGATGCGCGCGGTGGGCCCGGTGAGCGGTGGGGTCCGTGCGATGGCCGGCGCGTTGCGGGACGCCCTCGGAGGGCGCGGCACGCTCGTCGTCCCCGCCTTCACGCCGGAGAATTCCGATACGTCTCCGCACTACCTCGATCGGGTGCGCGGCCTCGACGACCGGGCCCGGGAGGCGGTACGCGCGAGCATGCCGCCCTTCGACCCGGCGACGTCGGCCGCACCGTCGGTGGGCAGCCTCGCGGAGGCGGTACGGCTCGGCGAAGGGGCGACGCGCAGCGACCATCCGCAGACGTCCTTCGCCGCGCTCGGCCCGCTGGCCCGGGACCTGATGGCGGGTCACCGTCCCGACTGCCATCTCGGCGAGGACTCGCCCTTGGCCCGCCTCTACGATCTGCGGGCCCAGGTGCTCCTGCTGGGCACCGGATTCGACACCTGCACCGCGTTCCATCTCGGCGAGTACCGGGTACCCGCCCCGCCCCACCGGAGCTACCGCTGTGTGGTGGCGACCGGGGGCCGACGCCAGTGGTGGGAGTACGAGGACGTCGCCCTGGACGACAGCGACTTCGCGGCCCTGGGCGCGGACTTCGCCCAGACGGACGACGGCGCGACCGTGCACACCGGCCCGGTGGGCTCATCGACGAGCCGCCTCTTCCGCATCACCGACGCCGTCGACTTCGCCACGCACTGGCTGGCTGCCCACCGGGCCGACGCGCCGGTTCGGGCCCTCTGCCACGCGCCCGGCTGAGAACCCCGGCTCCCCGACGGACGGCGGTCGCCGTCTCAGCTCCTGATGCCGAGACCCTCGACGATCACCGCGCCCGGCAGCACCGCCAGGGCCTTGCCCGGGACGATCAACTTGCCCCGGCGGCTGCCGCTGCCGATCAGTACCCACTCCTCGTCGACGACGGCGGGATCGATCAGCAGCGGCCACGCGGCGGGGAGGCCGATGGGGGTGATGCCGCCGTACTCCATGCCGGTCTCGCCGACCGCCGTGTCCATCGGGGCGAAGGACGCCTTGCGGGCGCCCAGTTGCTTGCGGACCGCGCCGTTCACGTCGACGCGGGAGTGGGACAGGACGAGGCAGGCCGCGAGCGTCACCTCGCCGCCGCGCTTGCCCGCCACCACGACGCAGTTGGCCGAGCGGTCGAGCAGTTCCGCGCCGTGGTGCTCGACGAAGACCGCCGTGTCGGCGATGGCCGGATCCGTGTCGACGTGAATGATCTGCTCGGCGGGGAAGCCGCCCCAGCCCGCCGTCACGGCGGCGGCGACGGGGTCGGTGAGCAGGTCGAGGCGGTCGGCCGCCGGACCGGCGTTGCCGAAGGAGCCAATGGGAGCGCGCATGCGCACCACGCTAACAGCGCCCCCGGGTCCCTCGGCCGACCGTCTCACCGTGCGGGCGGGATGGAGACCACCAAGGTGATCTCGACCGGCTCGGGGCCGTCGTTGCGGTAGGCGTGCGGGTGATGCGCCTCGAACGAGGCGGAGCCGCCGGCCGGTACGGCGTACGAGGTGCCGTCGACGACCAGGGTGAGCTCGCCCGCGGTGACATGGAGCAGTTCGACGGTGCCCTCGGGGTGCGGATCGGAGGCGCTGCTGTCGCCGGGCATCAGGCGCCAGGTCCAGAGTTCGAGCGGCCCCCTCGCCTCCGCACCGACGTGCAGGATGGTGGAACTGCCCGCGTCGGTGGACCACATGTGCACCGCCTGGCTCTCGGGCACCAGCCGGACCGGTGAGCTCTGCTCGTAGTCGAGCAGCGTCGTGATGCTGACACCCAGCGCGTCGGCGAGTTTGACCGTGGTGCCGACGCTCGGGTTGGTGCGGGCCTGCTCGATCTGGATGATCATGCCGCGGCTGACCCCGGCGCGGGCGGCGAGCACGTCCAGGGTGAAGCCGCGTTCCCCCCTCCAGCGCTTGAGATTGCGCGCGAGCGACTGAGTGAGCTGATCGAGGTCAGACACATTCCGTCCAATATTTTGGATGACAGGGTCGAAAATACCGCACTACGGTGCGGTGCACCCAACCGTTCACCGCACTGTACTGCGCGGCATGCAATGACAGCACTGTTCGCGCTGGCCACCAGCCTGCTCCGGGGACTGGCCGACTTCGGCGGTGGACTGTTCACCCGGCGCATCCCCGCGCTCACCGTGGTCGTCGTCTCGCAGGCCGCCGCGGTGCCGGCCGCGGTGGCCGCCCTGGCTCTCATCGGGCTCGCGGATGTCGCGGCCAACGACACGTAAGCAATCGCCGCACAGCACGGGCCGGTCACGGTGGCCGCCGTACTCGCCTCGCTCTATCCGGTGGTCACGGCGCCGGCCGCGCGCGGCGTGCTGAAGGAACGGCTGCGTGGGGTGCAGGCCGCCGGGGCCGGTCTCACCCTGGTGGGCACGGTGCTGCTCGCGACCGGACGAGACCCCGCTCCGGCCGCGGTCAACCGGCGGACGGGTCCGCCGGCTCGCCGGGTTCCGCCAGGGCGAGCAACTGCTCGGGCGTGACGCCCGTCGGGATCGGCACCGGGGCAGGGGTACGCAGCGGCGGCTGCCAGCCCTTCTCGGGATCCCAGCTGCGTACGACCCGGGCGGGGGCACCGGCCACCACCGCGTGATCGCGTACCTCACCCCGTACCACCGCCCCCGCGGCGACCACCACGTTGCGGCCGAGCGTGGCCCCCGGGAGGATCACCGCCCCGGTGCCGATCCAGCAGCCCGGCCCGATGGCGACCGGCTCCATGCGGGGCCACTGCCGACCGACCGGCTCGTGCGGATCGTCGTAACTGTGGTTCGTCGACGTGATGTAGACATACGGCCCGCAGTACGTGTCCGGGCCGATGGTCACCGTGGTGTCGGCGACCACATGGCTGCCGCGGCCGAGCACCACCCCGTCCCCCAGGGTCAGGATCGGATCGGGGCCGAGGTCCAGGTCGGGCATGAGTCCGGCCGTCAGCGTGACCTGCTCACCGATCACGCAGTGCGAGCCGAGCTCGATCCACCGCTCCCCGAAGACCGTGCCCTGCGGAAAGGCCAGCCGGGTGCCCGCGCCGATCCGGCGGAAGCACAGCGCGCCCGGACGATCCGCGGTGACCGCGCCCGTCTCCTGCACCCAGCGCCAGCCGCGGTGGACGGCCCGGGACAGGGCGCGCCGCCGCCAGGCGGCAAGGGAAGAGAACGCGTTCCTGTTCGTCGGCACTCGCTCACGGTAGTCGGCGGCGTCCGGCCCGATCACCGCGGCGACCTGTGATGTTCACCCCACTGGGTCACGGTCAGCCGACCGTCGCATACCGTTTCTCCGACGCGATCGACGCGATCCAACAGCCGCGGCCGGCTGCCGGAGCGGACGACCGCGGTCGCACGACACCTGAGCACGGAGGAACGGGCGATGGCAGAGCAGGCGTTGATCACGGGAATGGGCGGCAAGGAGCCGAACATCGACGCGGATGCCTTCACGGCACCGACCTCGGTCGTCATCGGTGAGATCACGATGGCCGCGGGCTCCAGCGTCTGGTACCACGCCGTACTGCGCGCCGACTGCGGCCCGATCGTCATCGGGGCCGACAGCAACATCCAGGACAACTGCAGCGTCCATGTCGACCCCGGGTTCCCCGTCACGGTCGGCGAGCGCGTCTCGGTCGGGCACAACGCCGTGCTCCACGGCTGCACGATCGAGGACGACGTCCTCGTCGGCATGGGCTCGACCATCCTCAACGGAGCCCATATCGGCGCCGGTTCACTGATCGCGGCGCAGGCGCTGGTCCCGCAGGGAATGCGGGTGCCCCCGGGCTCGCTGGTCGCCGGTGTCCCCGCCAAGGTCAAGCGGCAGCTGACCGAGGAGGAGCTCGAAGGCATCAAGTTCAACGCGGTGGGTTACGTGGAGCTGGCCAAGGCGCACCGCCAGGCCCACGAGGGCTGAGCGGGGAGGACGGGGCGGGGCCGGGGGCGTACGGGAGGGAGCGCCGGGCGGGGCACGTGCCCGGCGGCTTCGTGTCTCCGCCTCGCCCGCGCCGCCCGCACCGCACTGTCCCGCCCGCGTCGTCCCGCTCCGTACCGTCCGGTCAGTCCGCGGCCGGTACCGCTGCCGAGCCGGGCGCAGAGGCGGCCGACGCCCGCTCCGCCGCCTTCTTGGCCCGGTTCTTCACGATCAGCATCGAGGTGATGCCGATCAGCACCGCGACCACGAGGCCGAGATACGAGAACCGCTTGAGCCAGGCCTCGGCGACGACTCCCACCGAGTAGATGACGGCCGTCGTGCCGCCCGCCCAGACGATGCCACCGAGCACGTTGGCGATCAGGAACTTCCAGTACGGCATGTGCAGTACGCCCGCCAGCGGACCCGCGAAGATCCTCAACAGCGCCACGAAGCGGCCGAAGAACACTGCCCACATGCCCCACTTCTGGAACGAGCGCTCCGCCAGCCCGATCTGGCTCTCGCCGAAGTGCTTGGGGAACTTCCTGCCCAGCCGGGCCAGCAGCGGCCGGCCGCCCTTGCGGCCGATGGCGTATCCGATCGAGTCACCGATGACCGCGCCGGCCGAGGCGCAGGCGCCGAGGATCCACGGGTTCACTCCGTCGTGCCCGGCAGCCAGCAGCGCCGCGCTGATCAGTACGATCTCGCCCGGCAGTGGAATGCCGAGGCTCTCCAGCCCGATGACCACGCCCACCAGGGCGTAGACGCTGACCGCGGGGATGGTCTCCAGCCATTCCTGGATGTGCAACGCCGATCCTCCCGTAACCGATGTCCGTTGCCCGCCGGGCAACTCCTCGGCGCACGGCGGGAAGCCTACCTGCCCCGCCAACTGCCCGGACAGTGCGAAAAGCCGCCACGCGCCCTCTCGTTGGGGTGCGTGGCGGCTCTTCGCGGAACCGGCCGGGATCAGGCGTGGGGACGCAGCGTCCAGACGACCGTCATCTCACCGGTCACCGCGCCGTCCGCGCGGTGGATCTCGATGGCCACGGGGAACTCCGGCCGTTCGCCCGCGTCGAGTTGGGCGATGACATCGGCCACCGGGCGGCCGAGGGTCGCCGTCGCCGTGACGACGCCCTTGGCCAGCTTCTTGTAACCGATCTCCGCCTTCACCGCCAGCGGCACGGCGCGCGACATCTGGTCGCCGAAGGCGGCGATGACGATCGCCCCGCTCGCCGATTCCGCCAGCGTGAACATCGCTCCGGCGTGCGGTCCGCCGATGTGGTTGTGGTACTCGGCCTGGTCCGGCAGGCGGACCACCGCGCGCTCGGCGGTCGTCTCCAGGAACTCGAGGTTGAGGGTCCGGGCCATCGGAACCGTCGCGACGAGCATCTCGCCGACGGTCATCTGTTCAGCGCTCATGCCCGGATGTTACTCATGAGTAGAACTCTTTGGCCATCCCCGGGAACCTCCGGCGTCCCTCCTTGATCACATCCTTCACCGTCCGCACACGGGGGCGGGCGTAGCAGACCGGCCACCACCCCTCTATCGTTACTCGCCATGTGGCCAGGACAGCAGCCGCCCGGGGGCGAGCAAAACCCGCAGGACCAGAATCAGAACCCGTACCAGCAGCCGGGGTACCAGCAGCCGAATCCCTATCAGCAGCCGGGATACCAACAGCAGGGACAGCAGGGGCATCCGCAGCAGGGCCAGCAGCCCGGCTATCCGCAGCCGAACCCGTACCAGCAGCCGACCGTGCCGCAGTACACGGTGCCCGGCCCGCCCGGTCCGCCGCAGCCCGGCGACAACAAGAAGAAGACCACCGCCGTCGCGATCGTCGCGGCCACCGCTGTCGTCGTGGCCGCCGTGGTGACCGGTGTCGTCGTGATGAACAAGGACGACAAGGGTAAGGACGTCGCCGACGACAAGCAGTCCTCGGCGCCCGCCAAGCCGTCCGAGTCGGCCTCCGACGGGGCGAACCCGCGCAGCGACGACGGGGACCCCAAGCCCCTCATCCCCGGGTGGAAGGTCGTCACCAACCCCAAGTGGGGCACCCAGTTCGACGTGCCCGGGGACTGGGAGGTCGGCAATCCCGGCACAGCCTCGTACTTCGACGACGAGAAGAAAGGGGCCGGCTCGCCCCCCCTCATCGCTTTCTCCGCGCCGTCGTACTACCAGAAGAAGTGGTGCGTGGACGACACCAACAAGGACGGTATCGAAGAGAGCATGAGCCTCGCGAGCGCCGGCACCAGGGGCGCCCAGGGCGCCACCGACGCCGCCAAGAACGCGCACAGCGAGGCCGGCACCTGGGTGTGGGGCGCCTACGCGCAACACATGCCGCAGAGCACCATCAAGTTCACCGACGCCAAGCAGTACACCACCAAGTCGGGTCTCACCGGCCAGGTCGTCACCGCCACCGCTCCGAACGTCACGAAGAAGGAGAAGTGCGACAGCGACGGCAAGGCCATCGCCTTCACCTTCAAGAACAAGAAGGGTGAGTTCGCTTCCTGGGTCCTGTACGGAGCCGACTCCGTCAAGGACGAACTCCCGGACACGACGATCCAGAAGATCCTCAGCACCATGCGGCTGGTGGACGTCGTCAAGACCGACTGACCCGTTTCCCTCCCCCGGAAAACAGTTGGCACGGCGAGGGGTGCGGCGGCGATAGTCCCTTGGTGACTGTCGCCTCCGCCCCCGAGTACCGTCCGCTGCGTCCCGGCCGCAACTACCGTCTGCTGACCGCCGCCGCGATCATCACGGGCCTGGGTACCCATGGCGCGCTGATCGCGGCGGCGTTCGCCGTGCTGGAGGCGGGCGGTGACGGCGGCGACGTCGGTCTGGTGGCCGCCGCCAGGACCGCGCCCCTGGTGCTCTTCCTGCTGGTCGGGGGCGCGATCGCGGACCGGCTGCCGCGCCACCGGGTGATGGTCGCGGCGAACGCCCTCAACTGCCTCTCGCAGGCCGCGTTCGCCTGGCTGGTCCTGGCCGGCGATCCGAAGCTGTGGCAGATGATGCTGCTCACCGCGTTGTGCGGCACCGGGCAGGCGTTCTTCAACCCGGCAGCCGAGGGCATGCTGATGTCCAGCGTCAGCCGTGAGCAGGCGAGTCGCGCCTTCGCGCTGTTCCGGATGGCCATGCAGGGCGCGACGATCGGCGGTGCGGCACTCGGCGGCGCCATGATCGCGGCAATGGATCCGGGCTGGGTGCTGGCCGTCGATGCCGCCGCCTTCGCGGTGGCGGGTGCGCTGCGCGCGTTCCTGGACGTCAGCCACATCCCCCCGCGCGCGCCGGGCGGCGGTCTGCTCGCCGATATGCGGGACGGCTGGCAGGAGTTCGTCGGCCGCCCCTGGCTGTGGAGCATCGTCGCGCAGTTCTCGGTGGTGGTCGCCGCGGTGGGTGCGGCCGAGTCGGTGTACGGTCCGCTGGTCGCCAGGGACGAGCTCGGTGGCGCCCGCCCCTGGGGATTCGCGCTCGCCGCGTTCGGGGCCGGCACCTTGGGCGGGGCGCTGCTGATGCTGCGCTGGAAGCCCCAACGGCTGTTGCTCGCCGGAACGCTCTGCGTCTTCCCGCTGGCGCTGCCGGCGGCGGGCCTCGCGGTGCCGCTGCCGGTGGGCGCGCTCTGCGTGGTGATGTTCGTCAGCGGGGCGGCCATCGAGGTGTTCGGGGTCTCGTGGATGACGGCCATGCATCAGGAGATCCCGGAGGAGAAGCTCTCGCGGGTCTCGGCGTACGACTGGTTCGGCTCGGTGGCGATGATGCCGGTGGCCACCGCGCTCGCCGGTCCGGTGGAGTCACTGGTCGGGCGGAGCGAGGCCCTGTGGGGCTGTGCGGCGCTGATCGTGCTGGTCACCGGGGCCGTGTTGTTCGTTCCGGAGGTACGCGGTCTGACCCGGGCCCCCGCCACCACCGCGGTGGCGAAGGACCGGGGCCTGGCGTCATCCGATACTGAAGGCCCCGTCGGGCGGCTCGGGTGACGCGACCGCCGCACCGTCCCTGACCGGCCCGGCGGCACCGGTGAGCCGGTCCAGCGCGGCACCGTGCTCGACCCTGGCCGGGAAGGCGTCGGCGGCGCAGCGGCGGGTCAGCATCGCGGTGTCGATGGGGCTCGGGGAGGCGACGAGGACGAGGTTGCCGAAGCGCCGGCCGCGCAGCACCGCGGGTTCGGCGATCAGCGCGAGTTTCTCGAAGACGTCCGCGAAGGTGGCCAGTTGGGAGCGGAGGAAGCCGAAGGGCGCACCGTCCGCGAAGTTGGCGGCGTAGATTCCGCGGTCCCGCAGCGACCGGCGGGCCGCCTGCGCGTACTCCACGGTGGTGAGGTGGGCGGGCACCCGCGAGCCGCCGAAGACGTCCGCGATCAGGATGTCGAGGGAGCCGGGCGCGGTCTGTTCCAGCCGGCTGCGGGCGTCCGTGCCGTGCACGGTGATCCCGCTGCCGTCGGGGACCGGCAGCTGCTCGGCGACCAGTTCGAGGAGCCCGAGGTCGGCCTCGGCGACGTCCTGGCGGGAGCCGGGCCTGGCTGCGGCGACATAGCGGGGCAGGGTGAGCGCACCGCCGCCGAGGTGGAGTACGTCCAGCGGTGCGCCCGATGCCGCCGCGCAGTCGATGACATGCGCGAGCCGTCGCGCGTACTCGAATTCGAGATGGTCCGGCGCGTCGAGGTCGACGTAGGACTGGGGCGCGCCGTCGACGGTGAGCAGCCAGGCCCTGTCCCGGTCCACGTCGGGAAGAAGCCTGGCGGTGCCCTGGTCCACGTCCCGGATGACCGGTATCGAGTCGTTCACTCCTCCATTGTGGGGTGCCGGATCAGCTGTTCAGGACCGCGGCCACGGCTTCGGTGTGTGCCGTCGACTGGGCGAGCCCGGCGCGGGCGGCCGCGGCGCGGCAGTTCGGGTCGAGCGGGTTGCGGCCAAAGGCCTTCTTCGCCGCCGCGTCCGGGGTGATGACCTCGACCCGGGCTCCGTTCGCGGCGAGCGCGGCCGCCTGCGAACCCGGGGAGGCGATGGCCTTGTTGCCACTGGCCGACGGGGCGATGACGACGACGCGTCCGTAACCGGCGGCGAGCTGGGCGTTGGCCGTGGAGTGCACCCCGCCGTCGATCCAGGACCGCCCGTCGATGCGGGCGACGGGCCACACGGCGGGGACCGCGGAGCTCGCGGTGACGGCGTCGACGAGGGACACCCCACTGTCCTTGTCGAATGTGTGCAGTTCGCCGGTCGTGGCGTCGACGGCGGTGACGATCAGCGGACGCCCCGGCCACTCGGGCGACAGCAGACGGCCCGTGATCGCCGCGCGCCGTTCCTCCGCGGTGACGCCGAGCCGGGCGTCCTGCGCGATCCTGCCCAGCTTCCGGCCGTACGCCTCGGGGGTCCGGGCGGAAAGTACGGCGCCCGCGTAGCGCAGCAGGGTGAACATGCCGAGCTTGCCGCCCGTGATGTCCTGCGGATCGGCGAGCTGGAGTTCGTAGAGTTCGGGAAGGCCGAGCAGCCCGGAGGCCAGCTGTGCGCCGACCATCGCTCCCGCGGAGCTGCCGATGATCAGATCCGCTGCGGAGAGGTCCACGCCCGAACTCGCGAGCCCGTGCAGGATTCCGGTCTCCCAGGCACTGCCGGTGACGCCGCCGGAACCCAGGACCAGCGCTGTGTCTGTCATGCCGTCAGTCTTGCGCACGGCGCCGGACCCGCCTCCCGTGGGGTACGGGAGGCGGGCCCTTGGAACGTCGCCGTTCAGAGGACGCCGGTGACGGTGCCGGCGCCGACCGTGCGGCCGCCCTCGCGGATCGCGAAGCCGAGTCCGGTCTCCAGCGGGACGTCACGTCCCAGCTCGACGGTCAGGTCGACCGTGTCGCCCGGACGCGCCACCGCCACCTCACCGAGATCGACGTCTCCGACGACGTCCGCGGTGCGGATGTAGAACTGCGGCCGGTAGCCGGTGGCGACCGGCGTCGTCCGGCCGCCCTCCCGCGCCGACAGGACGTACACCTGCGCGGTGAAGCGCCGGCTCGGCGTCACACTGCCCGGCGCCGCGACCACATGGCCGCGGCGGACCCGGTCGCGCTCCACTCCGCGCAGCAGCAGGGCCACGTTGTCACCGGCCTCCGCGGACTCCATCGGCTTCCCGAAGGTCTCCAGGCCGGTGACGACGGTCTCGATGTCCGGGTCCGGTCCGAGCACCGAAACCCGGTCGCCGGTACGGACGGTGCCGCGCTCGACGGCCCCAGTGACGACGGTGCCCCTGCCGGTGATGGTCAGGACGTTCTCCACCGACAGCAGGAACGGCGCGTCGATGTAGCGGACCGGCATCGGTACGTAGGTGTCGACGGCGTCCAGCAGCGCCTCGACGGCCGCGGTCCAGCGCGGGTCGCCCTCCAGGGCCTTGAGGCCCGACACCCGCACGACGGGAACGGAGTCACCGCCGTAGCCGTGCGCGGAGAGCAGCTCACGGACCTCCAGCTCGACCAGGTCGGTCAGCACCGTGTCCTCGCCGTCGTCGACGGCGTCCGCCTTGTTGAGAGCGACGACGATGTGGTCGACACCCACCTGGCGGGCGAGCAGCACGTGCTCGGCGGTCTGCGGCATGATCCCGTCGAGCGCGGAGACGACCAGGATCGCCCCGTCGAGCTGGGCGGCGCCGGTGACCATGTTCTTGATGTAGTCGGCGTGCCCCGGCATGTCGACATGGGCGTAGTGGCGGGTGTCGGTCTCGTACTCGACGTGCGCGATGTTGATGGTGATACCGCGCTGCGTCTCCTCCGGCGCCCGGTCGATCCGGTCGAACGGGACGAACGTGCCGGTCCCGCGGTCGCTGAGGACCTTGGTGATGGCGGCGGTCAGGGTGGTCTTCCCGTGGTCGACGTGGCCCATGGTGCCGATGTTGAGGTGCGGCTTGGTGCGCACGTATGCCGTCTTGGGCATGGTTCATTCCTTGATGTTCGAAGCTGAGAGAGAAGACCCCAGGGCCCCGCCGACCCTCCCCTTGCGGGGTCCGCCGGACTGTCGGGGGAGGGTCAGCTTCGGGCGCCGCCGATGGGCGCCGCGGCAGCGGTGAACGCTGCTGCGAAGAGTGCTGCGGTGACAGGGCTCACGGCAGCCTTCGGCGCGTCCGCGACTGCGGACGGCGCTGCGAGGAAGGCGTACCGGAACATGGGTCCGATCATGTCGGACGGGCCGGGCGGCGTCGAATGGTTTTCGGGCGGACACCGCAGTCGCGGCAGGGGAGTTCGGCCCGAGCCGGACGCCGGGCGGGCAAGGGGCGCGGCATCAGCCGCCTCGCTCCCGCAGCGCACATTACGGCGGTAACGCACCGGCGTCGGATACTCTCCCCGCATGCTCGACCCCGTCCCCGCCGCCCGGCCCGCCACCGGCCTCGCCGTGCGCTGTACGAGGGCGCTGCTCTCGCCCTGGTCCCGGTTCTCGCTGCTCGTGGCCGTGCTGCTGGGCGCCGCGGCGACGATGCTCCTCCTCGAACCCCAGCGGCTGCTCGCCACCGGCTGGCCCGCCCAGCTCAGCGGTGGCGCCGTCGCGGTGATCCTGTTCGGTGCCGCGTACGGCGTGTGCACCGTGGCCTTCGTTCCGCGGCCACTGCTCAATCTCGCGGCCGGCGCGCTCTTCGGTACACAGGCGGGACTGGCCGCCGCACTGGCGGGGACGGTGCTCGGCGCGGGCATCTCGTTCGGGCTGGGCCGGGTGCTGGGTCAGGATGCGCTCCGGACGCTGCTGCGAGGGCGGTGGCTCAAGGCCGCGGACGGCCAGTTGAGCAGGCACGGGTTCCGCTCCATGCTGGCGCTTCGGCTGTTCCCGGGAGTGCCGTTCGCGGCGGCCAACTACTGCGCGGCGGTGTCACGCATGGGGTATCCGCCGTTCCTGGCCGCCACCGGGCTCGGCTCGATCCCGAACACCGCGGCGTATGTCGTCGCGGGCAGCGAGGCCTCGTCACCGACGTCTCCGGCGTTCCTGGCCGCGATGGGCTTCATCGTGCTGACGGGGCTGGGCGCGGCCGTCGTCGCCTGGCGCAAGCGCCACCGTCTGACCGCCGGGTGAACCGGTGCGCACGGCGACCCGCACCGGGGCGGTGGGCGGCCCGGGGGTACGCGTAACGCTGTTCATCTGAGGGCGGTACCCTGCCCGCGACCGACCGAAGATCTCCGGGCCCGCCACGGCCCTGCCCTCAATTGACCGCAATGCGCACGCTGCCGACGGCCCTCCATGCCGTCGGCCGATGCACGATCACCTCCGGGATGGCCAAAGCCCCATGAGCTGGTTCGAATCGTTCGTCCTGGGCCTCGTACAGGGACTGACCGAGTTCCTGCCGATCTCCTCCAGCGCGCATCTGCGGCTCACCGCAGCGTTCGCCGGCTGGCACGACCCGGGTGCGGCGTTCACCGCCATCACCCAGATCGGTACGGAGGCGGCAGTCCTCATCTACTTCCGCAAGGACATCGTCCGGATCGTCTCGGCCTGGTTCCGTTCGCTGACCGACCGGTCGATGCGCAGCGACCACGACGCCCAGATGGGCTGGCTGGTCATCGTGGGCTCCATCCCCATCGGCGTGCTCGGTGTGACCTTCAAGGACCAGATCGAGGGCCCGTTCCGCGATCTGCGGCTGATCGCCACCACGCTGATCGTGATGGGCATCGTCCTGGGCATCGCCGACCGTCTCGCCGCCCGCGACGAGGTGGGCGGGAAGCACCGGGCCGGCAAGGAGCGCAAGACGCTCAAGGAACTCGGGGTGAAGGACGGCCTGATCTTCGGTTTCTGCCAGGCGATGGCCCTGGTCCCGGGCGTCTCCCGCTCCGGGGCCACCATCAGCGGTGGTCTGTTGATGGGGTACACCCGCGAGGCCGCGGCCCGGTACTCCTTCCTGCTCGCGGTCCCGGCGGTGCTCGCCTCGGGTGTCTTCGAGCTGAAGGACGCGGGTGAGGGACATGTGTCGTGGGGACCGACGATCTTCGCGACCGTCATCGCGTTCGGCGTGGGGTACGCGGTCATCGCCTGGTTCATGAAGTTCATCACCACCAAGAGCTTCATGCCGTTCGTCATCTACCGCGTACTGCTCGGCGTGCTGCTGTTCGCGCTGGTGGCCGCGGGTGTGCTGAGCCCGCACGCCGGTGAGTCGGCGGGCTAGGTTCGCACGCGCGGCACCCGGGCGCCGGGGCCTGGTTCTTCGCACGTACGGCACCCGGGTGCCGGGTCAGCGCCTCGCGCGGCGGCGGAACAGGTATCCGCCCAGGGCCAGCCCGGCGACCAGGGTCACGGCCAGTACCGCCCAGAGCGGCAGGGTGACGGTGGGAATCCACAGCCGGATGCCGACCGACCCGGTGTTCGCGGCGATGAACCAGATCGCGAGCCCCGCCAGCACCAGGGCCCCGATGGTGCGGATGCGTACGTTCCGGCCCTTGACGGTCAGGGTCGGCGGGCCGTGCGATCGGGACGTCTTCTCTGCCATGCGTCCAGTATCGAGCGATTCAGGCGATTAGTCCTGACGGGCGGCCGCATTCCTCGACTCCCGGTGCACCAGGTCGTCGACGATGCCCGGCCGCACCCGTACGTCCCAGGAAGCGACCTGCTCCGGACGGGTCAGGGTATGTCGCCCCGCCAGTCCCAGCGGTCGGGGTCGCCGTCCCGCGGCCCGTACTCCGCCCTGCCGCCCGGTCCGAACCGCCCGATCTCGGTGTTCAGCGCCGCTCCCTCGCGCAGCGCCCGGTCCGTCCAACCGGTCACGTCGAGAAGCAGGCCGTCGAGCGGGCCGCCCACCAACTCCCGGTAGGCGTGACCCGGCCGGGGCCCGGGGTCGGGATCGTCATGGTCGGCGCCGTACACGCGCCGCTGCCGCATCAGCTCGTCCATGGGGGCAGGATCGCATCCGGCACTGACAATCGCAGTGGCCGGGACGCCACGGAGCGCACCGGCGCCGCCGGGTCCGCCCCGATTCCCGGGACCGTCTCCGCCTTGTTCGCGAAGCCGAGCCGCCGCTTCCGCGTACACGGGCGGCCACAGGTCCCGGATGTTCCGGGCAGATAGGGTCGAAAGTCCCTGCCGCACGATCTCCGTGCGTACCAGCCTGGGACATGCACCGCCGGAACCTGGAGGGTAAATCATGACCAGCACCGACCGTCCCGTGATCGCCGCAGTCGACGGCTCGTCGCACAGCCTCGAAGCACTCGACTGGGCCGCGCACGAAGCCGTACGGCGGGGCCTCGGGCTGACGATCGTGCACGCCCGCACGCCCGACCGGCGCGTCGGACAGGACACGCAACGGCGCGAGGCGGAAGAGCTGCTCGACCGGTCCGTACGCAGGGTGTCCGAGATCGCTCCGGAGCTGCACACCTCGAAGCTGACACCGCTGGACTTCCCTTCGGCGGCGCTCACCTCGCTCAGCCGTGAGGCCTCGCTGGTGGTCGTCGGCTCGCGCGGTCTGGGCGGCTTCCGGTCCCTGCTGCTCGGCTCCAACAGCCTGGCGACCGCGTCGATGGCCGAATGCCCCGTCGTCGTGGTCCACAGCGGGCCGTCGCACGAGGACCCGGCGGAGGCGGCGGGAACACATCCCGACATCGTCGCGGGCGTGGCTGCCGACGAGAGCAGCGAAGCGGTTCTCGAGTTCGCCTTCGAGACCGCCGCATCCCGGCCCGGTGCGCGACTGCGGATCGTGCACGGCTGGACGATGTTCTCCTCGATCCTCTCCGGCGGCCCCGCCTTCGACCGGGACGCGGTGGCGGACTCGGCCGAACGGACCCTCGCGGAACTCACCGCCGGTTGGCGGGAGAAGTACCCGCAGGTCGAGGTCGTCAGGGACCCGGTCGGCGGCTCCGCCTCACGCACCCTGGTCACGGCGTCGGCGACCGCGGCGCTGACCGTGATCGGGCGTCGCCGGGGCGGCGAGTCCCTCGGGCTCGGGCTCTCCCCCGTCGCGCAGACCACGCTCACGCATGCGCTCGGCCCGGTTGCCGTGGTGCCCTGCTGACATCAGCGCCGCCCCGCCGTGCGTGCACGCCTCTTGGCCTCGCACGCCGGCGGGCAGACACTGACCCGATGACGCAGCGCGTGGATCTCGCGACCGTGATGGACCGGCTGTCCATCGATGCAGTGATCACCGGCTACGCGACGGCGGTGGACGACGGGGAATGGGCCGACTACCGGGCCCTGTTCACCGCGGACGGCCGAGCCGACTACCGCGGCGCCGGTGGTGTCGAAGGGCCGGCGCACGAGGTCGCCCAGTGGCTGGCGGGGAAGATGCGGCTCTTCCCCGTACGCCAGCATCTGATCGTCAACCGCCGGCTCGACCTCCAGGACCTGGGCGGCTACCCGGGCGACCGCGCCGAGGTGGGGGCCGACTACCTCAACCCGATGCGGCTGGCGAGCACCGCGGCCGGTGCGGGCGATGCGGAGGTACGGGACACCGCGCCGAACTTCGTCTCCGGCGGACGGTACGCGTTCACGCTGTCGCGTACGGACGGCGGCTGGCGGATCCGGACCGTGACCGTCCACGAGAAGTGGCGCAGCGCGGGAAACCTCTTCCCCGCGGACTGATCCCGGCCCTCCGGTGCTTCCGCTCCCCCGCACCGGGGAAGAACTGCGGAACGGACAAGCAGGGGGGAGACTGCTGATCAGGCAGGACGAGGAGGCGCGGCATGCGATTTCCGGCCGGTCGGAGCGGGCAGTGGGAGCGGGTACTGCGGTCCGGCCGGTGGCGTAGCTGTCTCGCACTGCTCGCGGGTGCGCTGCCCGCACTCGCGTTCCCCGCGCCTTCGCTGTGGTGGCTCGCCGGTGTCGGCCTGGTTCCGTGGCTGCTCCTCATCCGGTCCGCCGGCACGGGACGCCGGGCGGCGCTGGACGGCTGGCTCGGCGGCACCGGCTACATGCTCGCGGTGCATCACTGGCTGATGCCGAGCCTCCATGTCTTCATCGTGGTCCTGGCGGCCCTGCTCGGTCTGCTGTGGGCTCCGTGGGGGCTGCTGGTCTTCCGGATGCTGGGCGGGCCGGTCTCCGGCCACGTGGCCGTCACCGCAGTCGTCGTGGTGCCCTGCGGCTGGCTGATGATCGAACTGGCCCGTTCCTGGGAGGCGCTCGGCGGTCCCTGGGGGCTGCTGGGCGCAAGCCAGTGGCAGGTGGCTCCCGCGCTCCGCGTGGCGTCCGTGGGCGGGGTGTGGCTGGTGAGCTTCGTGGTGGTGGCGGTGAATACCGCTGTCGCCCTGCTCTTCGTGAGCGCGGCCGCCCGCGTGGTGGCCGCGGTGGGCATCGTGGTGTGCGCCCTGGCCGTCGGGGCGATGGCGAGGTGGGCGCCGCAGCCCGAGGAGTCGGGGGTGGCCAGGATCGCCGTCGTACAGCCGGGCGTGTTCACGGGCGCCCACGGAGCCGAGCGCCGGCTCGCCCGTAGTGAGCAGCTGACCGGTTCGCTGGCGGGGCGCGATCTCGATCTGGTGGTGTGGGGCGAGAGCAGTGTGGGGATGGATCTCGCGCAGCACCCGGACGTCACCGCACGGATCGCCGCTCTCTCGCGCCGGGTGGGCGCGGATGTGCTGGTCAATATGGACGCCAGGCAGACCGGCCGATCGGGCCGGACGGGGATCTTCAAGTCGGCGGTGCTGGTGGGTCCGGCCGGGCTGACCGGGGACCGCTACGACAAGATGCGGCTGGTGCCGTTCGGCGAGTACATCCCGGCCCGGTCGGTGCTCGGCTGGGCCACGTCCGTGGGCCGGGCGGCGGGCGAGGACCGGTTGCGGGGCACCCGGCAGGTGACGATGTCCCTGCCCCGAGCCGAGGGCGGACACGGCCTGCGGATCGGGCCGCTGATCTGCTTCGAGTCCGCGTTCCCCGACATGAGCCGTCGGCTCACCCGGGACGGTGCGCAGTTGCTGGTCGCCCAGTCGTCCACCTCGTCGTTCCAGCACAGCTGGGCACCCTTGCAGCATGCCTCGCTCGGGGCGCTGCGGGCCGCCGAGAACGGCCGTCCGATGGTGCATGCCACGCTCACCGGCGTCAGTACGGTGTACGGGCCCCGAGGGGCGCGGGTCGGTGCTCCGCTCGGTACGCACACGAGCGGGGCCGCCGTGTTCGACGTACCGCTGACGACGGGCACCACGCTCTACGTGCGGCTGGGCGACTGGCCGCTTCAGGGGGCGGCGGCGGTGCTGGCCCTGTTCTGCGCCCTTGTAGGGGCCCGTGCGTTCGTGAGGCATAACCGGGGCAAGCCGGTCCAGGCGGGGAGGTGAGACTCGGGGAGGTGAGACTTCAGCCGCCAACCTGTTCAACCTCGCGCTTTCATGAAGCGGGCTGCCCGGCGTCAGCAAGCTGGCGGACCCTCATGAACGATCGAGGCCAGTCCGCCACCGACCCTGCAAGCACCCGGCAGTAGTCCCCATCCCGGCCCTGCAACGGAACCCCACGCCATCAGAATCCACCCATCACCACAAAAGTCAGCAATCACGATGATTGTTAACAACCCTGTCAATCGCAACCCAAAGCAGCCATGGCGAAATCCTTTTGCTGAATCCTGCATTCCACTTACCCGTGGCAAATAACCGAACGGAATCACCTTCCTCAAGGTATGATCGCAACGCAAAACGAGAAGGCCTTGCCGCATTCTTGAGCAACCAAAGCCCGATCACTCATTGTCGCAATTCAGGCCAATTCGCGACGAGAACGCACGCAAGAATAGAGAAAAGGGAGCCAATGAACTTAAAAGCGCGTACAATAGCAGCAGCAATCGGGGCCACCTTGATCACTTGGGGGATTAGCGCACCCGCCCAAGCTTCCGCGCCCGTGAAGGATGGGCAAATTCACACCCAGGGGACGATTCAGTGCGCCCCGGAGGGCAAAACATACACCGTAAAGAAAAAGCCCGGAACCGCAGTCCGATCCAAGCCTGCCAGCAGCGCCCCCCAGGTAGATACTGTCTACTTCGGAAACAAGGTAAGCAGTAAGTTTTACTGCGTCAACAGCAAAGTGATCTTCGTCTGTATCAGCCTGTGCAAGGTTGACGAAAATGGGATTGCCGGACGCTGGGTTTTCCGCGGCGATCTAGCCTAGCGCGGGGCACAACTCTGCCTGGCTCCGCTGATCTAGAGCGGGCTACGAGCAACCCGACCACGGGGATTCCGCCACGGCGGAGGAGGCAGGCGCATCCCACCTCCTCCGCCGCCCCGGCCCACTGGCACACAAGGAACGTCATCTGCCCATTCGGAAAGATCCCGAAGATGGATAGGCAAGCGTCCTCGCCAAGCTTGTCGGCGACGTATTCGTGCAGTTCATCGCCAATATCGTCGGGTTCCCACTTCGCGTCGACGAGCAGACGCTGCAGACCCTCGGGGTGGCGTGACCTCCCTGCCCGGCAAGCTGTCAGCCGCTCTCCGGGGCCACTGGGGCGAGCAGCCCATGCACGTAGTCCCGCATGCGGCGGCGAAGTTCCACACGGCCGAAGCGCTGACCGATGGTCACGAAGACGACATCCAGTTCAGGGTCTCACTGCTCGGCAACTTGCTCGGTGATCACGTAGGAGGCCTTCCCGCCCGCTGTCATTACCTGAGCGTTGTTGCACGATCGTGCCGCGGCACCATGAAACCGCCCGCGTGCCGTGGTGGCTGATGAACGCGGCCATGGTTGCACCCCGCCACTCGGGGCGGATCGTCTTCGCGGGAGCCGAAGAGGCCGAGGCTGAGCGTCTGCCGGCCATGCCCGCCCGCCAACGCCACGCGGAAGTCCTCGAGGTGCTCCGGGGCGTCGCGGGCGACCGCAGCCTCAAACCGCTCAAGGTCATGGAGCACGAATGGGCCAAAGACCTGTTCGCCCGCGCCGCCTTCACGGACTCGGAGCGTGTGACGGGCATCCGGGAGATCTACGAGCCGGTCCACGACACCCTCTTCCGGGCCGGCGTCATCACCGACCAAGTCGACTGTTCCCACGACAGCGGAAACAAGACCGCTGCCCAACTGCTCAAGCGGATCGGGCGGCCCTCAAGGTAGGTCCCTTCCACGCCAGTTGTTGCTGACGGAGCTGCTCAGCGAGTCGGCACATCGGCAGAGCAGGGGAAAACCAGGTGCGACTGCCCCCACCAGCCCCATACTCTGGGCGAACAGGACATCCCCCTCGGAGGAGCCCACCGCTTGCAGGCCGCAGTAACCGTCACCCCCACCCAGATCCCGGACCTCCTCCTGGGCCTCGCCACAGTCCGCCCGGTATTCCTCTGGGGTGCCCCCGGCATCGGGAAGTCCTCCCTGGTGAGGAAGTTCGCCGACTCCCTGGGCCTGGAGTGCGTAAGCCTGCTGGGCACTCAGCTCGCCCCTGAAGACCTGATTGGCGTGCCGCAGATCCGCGACGGCCGCTCCGTGTTCTGCCCGCCGGAGGCAATCGCCCGCGACGAGCCGTACTGCCTCTTCCTGGACGAGCTGAACGCCGCGACCCCGGATGTGCAGAAGGCGTTCTACTCGCTCATCCTCGACCGCCGGATCGGCAACTACGAGCTCCCGGCAGGCTCGATCGTGATCGGCGCCGGCAACCGCGCCACCGACAACGCCCTGGCACGCCCCATCGCCTCCGCACTCGTCAACCGCCTCACCCACGTCCACCTGCGTGCCTCCGCCACCGACTGGCTGGTGTGGGCGGGCGAGAACGGCATCCACCCCTGGGTGGTGGACTACCTCGCCGACCGGCCCGACCACCTGTGGTCGCAGCCGCCCAAGACCGAGGAGCCGTTCTCCACGCCCCGCTCCTGGCACATGCTCTCCGACGCGCTGCACTCCTTCGGGCCGGCGCTGGACGAGGAGACACTGAAGATCGTGGCCCACGGGACGCTCACCCCCGCCCATGCCGTCTCCTTCTGCGGGTACGCCAAGATCGTGCGACACACCTACGGCATCGAGGCGATCATCAAGGGAGACGCCTCCTGGCCCCGCCGCATCGAGGACCGCGACCTGCTCTACTACCTCGCCGAGGCGTTCCGGGGACGGCTCGGCGAGGAGCTCCCGGCCCGGCGCGAGCACGCCTCGGCCGCCGTGCGCGAGACCTCCTACCGCGCCAAGTCGCTGCTCGTCCAGCTCGCCGAGATCTCCGTCGAGGTCGCCCAGACCGTCATCGCCGAGGACGCCGACGGCAACCCGGTGCTGCCCGCCTGGTTCCTGGTGGAGGCCGCCCGCGACATGCCGCGCCTGGTCGAGGCCCGGCGTTGAGCCGGTCCCGCAAGCAGGGCGCAGACCGCCCCGACCCGGCCGCCGAGGCCTTCGCCGCCGGCGCCGACCTGGTGCGCCGCAACCCCGCCCTCGCAGCCGTCAACGCCAACTTCGTCCGCACCAAAGGCAACGCCGACGCCCCCGGTCAGGGCCTCGTCCGGGCAGACTCCAACGGGCGGGTGCACGTCCACCCCACCCGCCGAGCCGAACCCGGCGAGTGGGCCTGGGCGCTCGCCCATGCCCTCCTCCACCTCGGCTTCGGCCACCTCCCCGCCGCCAAGGAGCCCCGCGAACAGCCCGACCGCTTCGACCTCGCCGCCCGCTGCACCGTTGTCAACCGCTTCCTGGCCACCTTCCCCATCGGCACCGCTCCCGACCACCTCCCCGAGAGCTACCCCGACGGCGACGAGGAGCAGCTCGCCGCCCGCTGGCGCAAAACCGGCGTCCCGGCCGCCTACGAGCGGTGCGGCACCGCGGACGGCGAACCCGACCAGCTGCTGGTCCAGTGGCCGCACTGGGACACCGCCCTGCCCGACCGGCAACTCGCCTTCGCGTACGCCCTGACCCGTACGGTCTCCGCCGCGATGGACGTCGCGGGCGGCCGCCGAGACCGGCTCACCGGTGAGCGCGTCGCCCAGCGTCCCTGGGATCGCGCCCTCAACTGGTTCGTCTCGTCCTACCCGCTGCTCGGCGGCCTCGCGGCCGGACTGACCGTCGTCGCCGACGCCGAACTCGCCCGCGTGCACGACATCTCCGTGGCCGCCGTGGACGCCGCCGCCGGCGAGATCTACATCAACCCGCTCAAGCGGTTCACGGACGAGGAGTGGCAGTTCATCCTCGCCCACGAGATGCTGCACGCCGCCTTGCGCCACGGCGGGCGCCGCGGCGCCCGCGACCACTATCTCTTCAACGTCGCCGCCGACTACGTCATCAACGGCTGGCTGGTTGAGATGAGCGTCGGCGCGATGCCCGAAGGGCTGCTGTACGACGCCGAGTTGAAGGGTCTGTCGACCGAGGAGGTGTACGACCGGATCGCCACCGGGCTGCGGCGTGGCCGGCGCCTTGCGACCCTGCGCGGCAAGGGCGCCGGCGACATCCTGGGCGAACCACTGCCCGGCCGGACCGCCGACCCCGTCGACCTCGACGAGTTCTACCGGCGCGCCCTCGTCCAGGGCCACCAGCTGCACACCGACCGACAGCGCGGCCTGCTACCGGCCGGACTGGTCCAGGAGATCCGCGCACTTGCCCACCCGCCCGTCCCGTGGGATGCCCAACTGGCCCGCTGGTTCGACGAGTTCGTGCCCCGGCCCGAGCCGGTACGCAGCTACTCCCGGCCCGCCCGGCGCCAGGCCTCGACCCCCGACATCCCGCGCGCGGGCCGCTACTTCCCGCCCGAGGAGGTCGCCCGCTGCACCTTCGGCGTCGTCCTGGACACCTCGGGCTCGATGTCCGGCCCGCTGCTCGCCAAGGCACTGGGCGCGATCGCCTCCTACGCCGAGGCCCGCGACGTGCCGGCCGCCCGAGTGGTGTTCTGCGACGCCGCCGCCTACGACGCCGGGTACCTGGCGCCGACGGAGATCGCCGGGCGGGTACGGGTCAGGGGGCGCGGCGGCACGGTCCTGCAACCCGGCATCGATCTGCTGCAGCGGGCCGACGACTTCCCGCCGACGGCCCCCGTCCTGGTGATCACCGACGGCTGGTGCGACGTGCTGCGGGTCCGCCGCGAGCACGCCTACCTGATCCCGGAGGGCGCGGGGCTGCCGTTCACCCCGCGCGGACCGGTCTTCCGGGTGCGCTGAGCGGCAGGGCCGCGTACGGCAAGGCCTCCTCGAACTCGCGGTAGCTCCGGGGCGCCTCCGGCCGGGCTGAGGACGTGACGGGCCAGGATGCGTCGCTTGGCCTCGACCTCAAGCAGAACGCGGGCCGGGTCGTGCAGAGCCACATGCAGGGCGATCGTGGGGTGGAAGTCTGAGAGCTCTACCTGACAGAAATCAACCGTGTTCCCGTGGGCAGACCACTCTCCGCAGCATCCGTCGCCGTCGCAGCGCCGGGCCAGGTCGGCCTCCTCATCCAGCCGTGTCCTGAGGAACGTCACCAGGTGTTCAGTCATGGGGACATCCTCGATGTTCTGCTGGGTGCCGTCGCTTGCTCTTGTCGCCCGAGCGCGTTCCCTCGCGGGTCGGCGGTGAAATGATCTTGTCGTGGCTGGTGTGATCACGGCGTCTGAGCCGTCCTGGACAACCCCGTTCGCCGGGCTGAGCCCGCATACCTTCGGGAAGGTCGTGACGGCTCTACGGCGTGAAGGTGCCGATGCCGCCCGCAAGGGCCGGCCGTGGAGCCTCCCGTTGGAGGACCGGGCTCTGCTGGTCGCCGTGTACTGGCGTACGAACTCGACGATGCGCCAGCTCGCCCCGCTTTTCGGGGTGCCGAAGTCCGCAGTCGACCGCATCATCGACCACATCGGGCCCATGCCGGCGCTTCAGCCCCGCAAGAGGTTCGCCAAGGGCGCTGTGCTCATCGTGGACGGCACCCTGGTCCCCACCCGCGACCACACCGTCGCCGAGCAGTCCAAGAACTACAGATACTCCACCAACCACCAGGTCGTCACCGACGCCGACACCCGACTCGTCGTCGTGATCGGTCAGCCCTTGCCCGGGAACCGCAACGACTGCAAGGGACGAGATCAAGACCCACCAACGCGGCCGCGGCGGTGTATTGCGCTCGAAAACACCGGACATGGCCGAGCAGGAGATCTGGGCACTGCTCCTGACCCACTACGCGGTCCGGTACCTGATGTGTGAGGCAGCCGAACAGGCCGACATCGATCCGTACCGCCTGTCGTTCATGCGGTCACTGCGTATCACCCGCCGTCAGATCACAGGCCAGGCGGGTTTTCCCCCTGACCACCTCGCGAAGGCCCTTGAAGTCGCCCGCGCAGAAATAACTGAACGACTCAACCCCCGCCGGAGAAACCGGACCAGCCCACGCACTGTAAAACGCATCCACGTCCACGCCTACAGAAAGAAACAACACCCACCGAAACCACCCTCCACCACCCCGACCTACCCCGCATCAAAATCCTCCCGGGGCGCCCTTGAACGCCCGATGATCGGGAAGACCGACCTCAGGCGCAGTCCAGGTCGCGCAGGATGCGTTCGCACAGTTCGTGCGTACGCAGGGCGTCCTCGGCGTTCAGCACCTGGCCGGCGCGTACGGCCTCCAGGAACGACAGCACGCTCTGCTCGATGCCGCGCTGACGGGCCACCGGCACCCAGTCGCCGCGCCGCCGTACGCTCGGCTGCCCCTTGTGGTCGATCACCTCGGCGAGGTTGACGACCTCGCGCTTGGAGTCCTGGCCGGAGACCTCCAGCCGTTCCTCGGTCGAGCCGCTGAGCCGGTTCATCGTGCCGATCGCGGTGAATCCGTCACCGGACAGCTGCAGCACGACATGGTGCATCAGGCCCTCGCGGATCCTGGCCTGTACGACGGTGTGCTCGACCGGTCCCGGCGCCAGGAAGCGCAGGGTGTCGACGACATGGATGAAGTCGTCGAGCACCATGGTGCGCGGGTCCTCCGGCATGCCCACCCGGTTCTTCTGCATGAGGATCAGCTCGCGCGGGTGCTCGGCGCACTGCGCGTAGCCGGGCGCGACCCTGCGGTTGAAACCGACGGCGAGACTCGCTCCGCGCTCCTCGGCGAGACTCACCAGGCGCTGGGAATCGGCGAGTTCGTAGGCCAGTGGCTTGTCGACGTAGGTGGCGACGCCCGCCTCCAGCAGCCGGGCCACGATCTCCGGATGCACGGTCGTCGGGGCGTGGACGAACGCGGCGTCCAGCCCCTGGGCGATCAGCGATTCGAGGTCGGTGTGGCACTGCGCGGCCGGGATCCGGTGCGCCTCGGCAACCGCGGCCAGGGTGGCGGGGGTTCGGGTCTGCAGATGCAGCTCGACCCCGGGCAGGGCGGTCAGAACCGGCAGATATGCCTTCTGCGCAATGTCGCCGAGCCCGATGCAGCCAACCTTCACAGGGGTCTTCCTCTCACTGTTCGCCGTCCACCGGCGCGGTGTTCGCCTGGCGAGGGGCAGCATACGTGTGCTGTGGCGGCTGCCAGTCGGCTATCCCGTCGAAGGTGCGCAGGACGAGGGTGGGCCCGAGGCGCGAGACGGCGGACACCAGCGCGTCACGCATCGCGACGGCGGGAGCGCTGGTCAGGCGCATCAGACGGGCAGTCCGTTCCGCCTTGCGGACGATGGCGGATGTGCGGGGCAACCGCTCGGCGGTGTACGCCGCCGCCCCGGCGGCGAGGTCACCGCCCGGCGTCAGATGGTGGGCGAGCACGATCGCGTCCTCGATGGCCTGGTTGCCGCCCTGGCCGAGGCTCGGCGCCATCGCGTGCGCGCAGTCGCCGACGAGGACGGTACGGCCCCGGTGGAAGGACGGCAGGGGATCGAGCAGCTGGTGGACGTCGTTGCGGAGCACCTGGCCGGGATCGGCGGCGGCGATGACGGACGGGATCGGGTCGTGCCAGCCGCCGAACCGGCGCAGCAGCTCCGCCTTCTCGTCGTCGGCGGCGTGGGCCCCGGCGGGGGCCACGGCGGCCCCGTAGGCGTAGATCCGGCCGTCCTTGAGCGGCTGGGTGCCCCAGAGGGCGCCGCGCCCCCAGGTCTCGTGCGGGGCGAAGGGCCGCTCGCGCGCGGGGACGACGATGCGCCAGGTGGTGAATCCGGCGTACGAGGGGCCGGGATGGTCCGGGAAGAGTGCGCTCCGTACGGCCGAGTTGATGCCGTCGGCGCCGATGACGAGGTCGGCCTCGATGTTCCCGGCCGCCGTGCCGACCACGGCGGGCGCACCGTCCGCCGTCCCCGGGTCCAGCAGTTCCGCGGCCGTACCGGTGCGGACGGTGTCCTCGGGCAGCCGGGCCACGAGGCGGTCGACGAGGCCGGCCCGGTGCAGCAGGACGATCGGGCCGCCGAACCGCTGGGCCGCGGCGGCGCTGTCCGTACGGGAGAGCCAGCGGCCACCGGGGACACGCATGCCGCCCTCGCCCTGCCAGGCGGCGAGGGCCCTGATCTCGTCACCCATGCCGATGACGTCCAGGGCGCGCTGGGAGTTGGGGGCGAGGGCGATACCGGCCCCGACAGGCTCCAGGGAGGCCGCGCGCTCCAGAACGGTGACCCGCCAGCCGCGGCCGTGCAGGGCCACCGCCGCGGTGAGGCCGCCGATTCCGCTGCCGATGACGACGGCATGGGGCTTGTTCATGAGTCCTCCACGAATCATCGAAACCACGCAACTCGTCGAAACCACGGAGCCCGGAACCCAGGAACTACATCCGTAGTGACACGTTCACTGCACTACGGATGTAGTGGCGCGGGTAGGTTGGTCCCATGGCCACACGCACCGCCGGTACCTCCCGGCCCGATCTCATCGCCGACACCGCCCTCGCGCTCCTCGCCGAGCGCGGGATGCGCGGGCTGACCCACCGCGCGGTGGACGAGCGCGCCGGTCTCCCCCAGGGCTCGACGTCCAACTACGCGCGCACCCGGCAGTCCCTGCTGGAGGTGGCGGTGCGACGGCTGGCCGAGCGTGAGGCACGGGTGCTCGCCCCCGGTGAACTCCCGGTCCCGGGCGTCGCCCCGGACACCGGCGCGCGACACGGTTCGAGCGGCGCCCCGGAGACCGGTCCGGCCGTCGGGGCGGAGGCGCTGGTCGCCGGTCTCGCGCTGGCGCTGCACCGCTATCTCACCCGCCACCTCGAACTGCTCGTCTGCCGCTACGAGCTCGCGCTGGAGGCGACCCGGCGCCCGGAACTGCGGGAGTTCTTCGACGCGACGGGCCGGCAGTTCCGCGAACCGCTGATGGCGCTGATGACGGCCGCCGGATCGGCCGAGCCCGAACGGCACACCCTGTCCCTGGTGGCCTGGTGCGAGGGGCTGATGTTCTCGTGCGCCGCAGGGTCGTACAACCGCTCCGTCCCGAGCGAGGAGGAGCTGCGCACCGGCTTCGCGGAACTGCTGAGCGGGATGCTGGGACCGCGGTGGGCGACGCCGCGCTGACCGGTGTCACCCGTGCGGGCCAATCCCGGCCGCCCGGCTCACCGAGGCCATGTCCGCACCACAGAGTGATCAGGTGCAACGAACCAGAATCACCGTGAGCCTCCTGGTCGGCGTGGCCGTCACGGCGCTGTCCGGCTGCGTGTCCGTACAGCCCCGCCCGGACGTTCCGCCGCGGCCCCGGGCCAGTGGGCCCACCCAGGACCTGACCCCGCAGATCGTGCTGCCGCCCGTCCACGACTCCCTGGAGGCCGCGCCGGCCCCCGGGCCGTCCGGCTCCGCGCGCCGCCCTTCGAACGGCGCGCCGCCGCCGGAGACCCGCCGCACCGCGCCCCGCGTACAGCGGCAGCCGCGGTACCCGAATGCCGCACGGCCCCGGCCGCACCGAGCCCTGCCCGCCGTGACCGCACCCGCCCCGGCCCCGCAGGCCCCGGTCGCCGGTACGGACGTCTGCGCGCTGGGACGGGGCTACGGGCACTGGCCCGCGGGCAGCCCGCAGTCCCGGATCTGCGACGACACCTACGGCCGCTGAGCCCCGAACGGACGAACCGAGCAGTGGCCCGTCCACCCTGGACGGGCCACTGCTCACAGCTCGCGCAGCCGAAGCTCCAGCCGCGCGATCGCCGCGCGCACCCCTCCCCCGTACCCGTCGTCCGCCCCGTCGTCCGCGAGGACACCGGAAGCGGCGTGGGCCCGGTCCAGATGGAACCGCGCCGCGTCGGGCCGCCGGAGCTTCACATAGCCCGCCGCGAGATTGAGGTGCAGCAAGGGATAGAAGGCACGCGCCGCCGGCGCATCGGGGTGCTGCGCCGCCCGCTCGTCGGTCAGCCCGTCGGCCGCGGTCAACGCCCGCAGGTCCCAGGCCAGTTCATCGCCGGGATCGTCCTGGGTGTCGGCCATGTAGTGGGCGAGGGTGCACCGGTGCAGGGCGTCACCGTCCTCGCCGATCTCCGACCAGAGCTCGCCGAAACGATTGCGGGCCTCTTCCCGATCGCCGCCGTGCAGCAGCATGATCGCCTGGCCGATCCTGGTCATGACGGCATCCCTGGACGCCTCCCGCTGCTCCGTCACCGCAACCTCCCTGCGCATTCGTCCGCCCGTTCCCGTGCGACGCTAGCCGCAGGTGCGGTCAATCCCGCAGAGGCTCGGGCAGACGTCCCCGGCCGGCCGCCGGACGCCCGCCGCCGGCCGGGGCCACGACCGTTTGTCAGCCCAGGTCGGGGATGCGCCAGTCGATGGCTTCGTGCCCCTGCGCGGCCACCGCCGCGTTGATCTGCCTGAACGGGCTGGAGCCGAAGAACTTCTTGGCCGACAACGGCGAGGGGTGCGCCCCCTTCACCACCACATGGCGCTCCTCGTCGATCAGCGGAAGCTTCTTCTGGGCGTAGTTGCCCCAGAGCACGAAGACCGCCGGGTCGGGCCGCGAGGCGACCGCGCGGATCACGGCGTCGGTGAACTTCTCCCAGCCCTTGCCCTTGTGCGAGTTGGCCTCGCCCGCGCGCACCGTCAGCACGGCGTTGAGCAGGAGTACGCCCTGCTCGGCCCACGGCATCAGATACCCGTTGTCCGGGACCGGGAGGCCGAGCTCCTCCTTCATCTCCTTGTAGATGTTCCGCAGCGACGGCGGCGTCTTCACGCCCGGCCGCACGGAGAAGCACAGCCCGTGCCCCTGCCCCTCCCCGTGGTACGGGTCCTGGCCGAGGACGAGGACCTTCACCTTGTCGTAGGGCGTGGCGTCCAGGGCGGCGAACACCTGGTCGCGCGGCGGATAGACCGGCCCCTTGGCCCGCTCCTCCTCGACGAACTCGGTGAGCTCCTTGAAGTACGGCTTCTGCAGCTCTTCGC
This sequence comes from Streptomyces sp. NBC_01363, assembly GCF_026340595.1. GTDB lineage: Bacteria > Actinomycetota > Actinomycetes > Streptomycetales > Streptomycetaceae > Streptomyces. The sequence continues at coordinate 4,724,162 of NZ_JAPEPF010000001.1, read as the reverse complement.
CGAGGACGCCGCGCCAGGACTCGGGCAGCAGGTCGGTGTCGGTCACTTCAACAACCTCCGGTAAGCAATCAGCTTTTCATCCGAGAACCTACCGGGGACCACTGACAACGCGCCCCGCCAACCCCGCCGGGGGGCGGGCCTACCAGCTGGCCTTGCGGTACAGCTCCCACATCTGCATGACCGTCTGCGGGTCCAGGGCGCGCTCGCCACCGCCGATGTCCTCGCCCGACGCGACGTACAGCTTGCCCTGCCACAGCGGCAGCAGCCGCACGTCGTCGACCAGGATCTGCTGGGCGCGTTCGAACTGCTTGCTGACCGCGCCCCGGTCGCTCTCCTTGCGGGTCTGCGGCAGCAGCTCCTTGGTGATCTCGTTCTTCATGTACGGCATCCCCGTGACGCTTTCCTTGCCGAGGAACGGGGCGATGAAGTTGTCCGGGTCCGGGAAGTCCGGGAACCAGCCGCGGCCGAAGACGGGGTACTGCCCCTTGGTGAAGCCTTCCTGGAACGTCTTCCAGGGCCTGCTCTTCAGTGTGATCCTGAACAGCCCGGAGCTCTCCAGCTGCCGCTTCAGCTCGTCGAACTCGGGGGCGGTGGAGGAGCCGTACCGGTCGGTGGCGAACCAGAACGTCAGCTCGACCGGCTTGGTGATGCCCGCCTTGGTCAGGATCTGCTTGGCCTTGCCCTGGTCCGGGTCGCCGTACGCGTCGAAGAAGCTGGTGGTGTGTCCGGCGATGCCCTTGGGGACCATGGAGTACAGCGGTTCGGCCGTGCCCTGGTAGACCTTGGCCACCAGGGCGTCGCGGTCGACGAGCTGGGCGATGGCCCGCCGTACGGCCACGTTCCCCGCCTCCGGGTCCTTGGGGTTGAAGACCAGGAAGCGAATGTCCGCGCCGACCGTCTCGACGATCTGCAGGTTGCTGTCCTTGTCCTGGGATCCCTCCAGGCTGACGACCTCCTCGGCGGTGAGGCCGCGGTAGATCGCGTCGATCTGGTTCTTCCGCAGCGCCGCGACCACAGGGGCCGATTCCTTGAAGTACCGGATGGTCACGGCGTCGTTCTTGCGGTCGGCGAAGCCCTTGTAGTCCGGGTTCTTCACCAGTTCGGCCCGGTTCCCCGGCTTGTACGAATCAAGGAGATACGGGCCGGATCCGGTGATCTTTCCGTCGCTGCGGATCTTGTGCCTGGAATAGGCGCTGGGCGCCACCAGCGACATCGCGGGCGTGGCGAGAATGAAGGGGAACGTGGCGTCCGGCTTGGTGAGGTGGAAGACGACGATGTCGTCCCCCTTGGTCTCGACGCGGTCGAGCGAGCCGAGCATGCCGACGGGGCCGCCCTTGAACTTGATCTCCGAGATCCGGTCGATGGAGTACTTCACCGCCTCGGCGTCGAGCTTGTCCCCATTGGAGAATTTCAGCCCCTCGCGGATCTTGCACCGGTAGGAGGTGCTGGTGGTGTCGGTGAACTTGCACCATTCCGCGGCATCGGGCTCGGGGCTCGTACTGCCGGAGGGGAAACTCACCAGGGTCTGGAAGACATTCCGCATCAGCTCCCAGGAGTTGTCCCACGCCGCCGCCGGATCGAGGGCGGAGGGTTCGCTGGTCGTACCGACGACTATCTTCTGCTCGACTTTCGAGCCGCTGTCGGAAAGAAGTCCGCAGCCTGCCAGCAGAGAAAGGGAAGCAACGGCTGCAGCGGCCTGCAGACTGGCCCGGTAGAACACGTGAACGCTCCTCGATCAGCCATGGGTCGGCAGACCATACCGCAGCGCCCCGTCGGGTCAATCCGCAGGCCCGACAGGGCACTTGAGTCAATCAGGGCCAAATCCGCTCAGGCTGTCTCAGCCCACGCCCGCATTCAGGAAGATTCCGCCGTCGACCACCAGGGTCTGTCCCGTGATCCACTCCGACTGGCTCGATGTGAGGAACGCGGCGGCGCCGCCGATGTCCTCGGGAACTCCCAGCCGGCCGAGCGGATACGCAGCGGCGACCTCCTCCTCACGGCCTTCGTACAGCGCTCGGGCGAATTTCGTCTTCACCACCGCGGGAGCGATGGCGTTGACCCGGACGGCCGGCGCGAACTCGTGCGCCAGCTGAAGGGTCAGATTGACCATGGCGGCCTTACTCACGCCGTACGCGCCGACGAAAGGCGAGGCGGAGAGACCGGCGACCGAGGCGATGTTCACGATCGCCCCGCCGTTCTCCTTCTGCCAGGCCTTCCAGGTCTGCTGCGCGAAGCCGAGCGCCGAGATCACATTCGTCTCGAAGACCTTGCGGGCGACATCGAGGTCGAGCTCCGCGATCGGCCCGAAGACCGGATTCGTCCCGGCGTTGTTGACCAGGAAGTCGACCCGGCCGAACGCCTCCATGGTGCGCTCGACGGCCACCGCCCGGTGCGCCTCGTCGTGGGCCTTGCCCGCCACGCCGATCACCCGGTCGGCACCCAGCCGCTCGACGGCCTCCTTGAGCGCGTCCTCGCCGCGTCCGGTGATGCACACCCGGTCGCCGCGGGCCACCAGCGCCTCGGCGATGCCGTAGCCGATGCCCCGGCTCGCACCCGTGACGAGCGCAACCTTCCCGCTGTCCTGCACAGTCATGATGTCCGTAGCCCTTCGGGTCAGTTGAGCGGTCCGCCGGCGACGTACATGACCTGACCGGAGACGAAGCCGGCCTCGTCGCCCGTGAAGAAGGCGATGGCGTTGGCGATGTCCTCGGGGCGGCCGACGCGCTGCACCGGGATCTGGGTGGCGGCCGCGGCCTGGAACTCCTCGAAGCCCATGCCGACCCGGGCCGCCGTCTGCGCGGTCATCTCGGTGACGATGAAGCCGGGGGCCACGGCGTTGGCCGTGATACCGAACTTGCCGAGCTCCTTGGCGAGGGTCTTGGTGAAGCCCTGGAGACCGGCCTTGACCGCGGAGTAGTTGGCCTGGCCGCGGTTGCCGAGCGCCGAGGAGGAGGAGAGCGAGACGATTCGGCCGAACTTCGCGTCCACCATGTGCTTCTGGACGGCCTTGGCCATCAGGAACGCGCCCTTGAGGTGCACGTTCATCACGGTGTCCCAGTCGGACTCGCTCATCTTGAAGAGCAGGTTGTCGCGGAGCACGCCCGCGTTGTTGACGAGGATCGTCGGGGCGCCGAGCTCGGCGGCGACCCGCGCGACCGCGGCTTCCACCTGGGCGCTGTCCGACACGTCGCAGCCGATCGCGAGGGCGGTGCCCCCGGCGGCGGTGATCTTCTCGACGGTGTCCTTGCAGGCCGCCTCGTCGAGGTCGAGTACGGCGACGGCGCGGCCCTCGGCCGCCAGGCGTACCGCGGTGGCGGCGCCAATGCCCCGCGCCGCTCCGGTCACGACGGCGACGCGCTGCTCGGTGGTGGACATGCTTGGTTCTCCTCGCCCTTGGATCGCCGCTCAGCGGACGTCGGGGCACCCCCGGCACGGGACCTCGTGTGCACGGAACCTTCCCGATGGCTGAGCAACCGCTTAGTACCTTCAGCAGACGAGACGCTAGAAGCCCTGGCACCCGGTGTCAACGGCCCACGGCCGCCGGGGCACATGTCACACCCGGCGGCGCCGTTCGCGCGGTGGTCGCGGGTGGCGCCGCGGGGCGGCGGATCAGCGCACCAGCAGGTCCAGCAGCCGCTCGACCTCGGCCTCCGGGTCGGTGGTGAGACCGCTGTGCACAGGGCTCGGCTGGACGACCGTGGAGCGCGGGGCGATCAGCCAGCGGAAGCGGCGGCCGGCGTCGTCACGGGCCGCCTGGCCCGCGTCCGTACCGCCGCGGCACACACCCTCGACGGCATGCAGGGCGGCCCGTACACCGATCACGTCGGCGGTCGGGTCCAAGGCCCGCAGCTTGGCCTCGTCGAGATGGGTGCGGGCGGCCACGAAACCCCGTGCGCGGCAGTAGACCACCACGCCCGCGTTGAAGAACTCGCCGCGCTGCACCCGCGGGACGACGCGCAGCAGCGCGTACTCGAAGACATCGCGCTCGCTCACCGCTGGCCGTCCTTGTCGTTCTTCTTGGTGGGATGCGGCCAGGGGGTGAGGTGCTCGGTGAGCCAGCCGGGGGCCTGGGACGGCTTGGGCTCGGTGGGGCCCTCCATCGTGATCCGCTCGTGGATGGTCGCGGCACGCGGCAGCAGTGCGTCCACATAGGCGCGGCGCAGCTCGTCGGTGCTGTCGAAGCCCGGCTCGTCCACCAGCCACTCGTCGGGGACATCGGCCGCGACCTCGGTGAGCAGTTCCTCGGTCACCAGCGGGGCGAGCTCGGCCGCGGCCGCCGCGATGTCGGGTGCGAACGGGGCGAGCGCGTGGTCGGAGCCGTTGTAGGGCTTGGCGGCGGAGGCCTGGACGCCGGGCCAGTTGTGGTGCCAGATCATGGTGGCGCCGTGGTCGATGAGCCACAGGTCGCCGTGCCAGATCAGCATGTTCGGATTGCGCCAGGACCGGTCGACGTTGTTGATCAGCGCGTCGAACCAGACGACCCGTCCGGCTTCCAGCGGGTCCACCTGGTAGGCGAGCGAGTCGAAGCCGATCGAGCCGGGCAGGAAGTCCATTCCCAGGTTGAGCCCGCCGCTGGCCTTCAGGAGTTCCTGCACCTCCTGGTCGGGCTCGGCGAGACCGATGACCGGGTCGAGCTGGATCTGTACGAGGTCGGGGACCCGCAGCCCGAGCCTGCGGCCGAGCTGCCCGCAGATGACCTCCGCGACCAGCGTCTTGCGCCCCTGTCCGGCGCCGGTGAATTTCATGACATAGGTGCCGAGATCGTCGGCCTCGACGATCCCGGGCAGCGATCCGCCCTCCCGCAGGGGCGTGACGTAGCGGGTCGCTGTGACTTCGGTGAGCATTTCCCCAGGCTATCCGGGGAGTCCCGGACGGCGCGGCGTCCGGTCCCCGCGGGCGCCTTCGCGCACCGGGGGCCGGACGTCCGTCGGCCGTTTCGCGGCTACGCGTCCTCGTCGTCGACCCAGCTCATGAGCTTGCGCAGCTCGCGGCCGGTGGTCTCCAGGAGGTGGTCGCTGTCGGCCTTCTTGTACTCGTTGTACTTGGGCAGACCGTTGTGGTACTCGGCCATCCAGTTCTTGGCGAAGGTGCCGTCCTGGATCTCCGCGAGGACCTTCTTCATCTCGGCCTTGGTGGCGTCGGTGATGATCCGCGGGCCGGTGACGTAGTCGCCCCATTCCGCGGTCTCCGAGATGGACCAGCGCATCTTCTCCAGGCCGCCCTCGTACATGAGGTCCACGATGAGCTTCAGCTCGTGCAGGCACTCGAAGTACGCGATCTCCGGCTGGTAACCGGCCTCGGTCAGGGTCTCGAAACCGGCCTTGACCAGGGCGGCGGTGCCACCGCAGAGGACGGCCTGCTCACCGAACAGGTCGGTCTCGGTCTCCTCGGTGAAGGTCGTCCTGATGACGCCGGCGCGGGTGCCGCCGATGCCCTTCGCGTACGACAGGGCGAGCGCCAGGCCGTTGCCCGAGGGGTCCTGCTCGACGGCCACGATGCACGGAACGCCGCGGCCCTCCTCGTACTGACGACGGACCAGGTGACCCGGGCCCTTCGGCGCGACCATGCAGACATCCACATTGGCCGGCGGCTTGATGAAGTCGAAGCGGATGTTCAGGCCGTGGCCGAAGAACAGCGCGTCGCCGTCCTTGAGGTTGTCCTTGATGGACTCCTCGTAGACCTGGGCCTGGATCGGGTCCGGGACCAGGATCATGATGACGTCGGCCTCGGCGGCGGCCTCGGCCGGGGTCACCACGCGCAGGCCCTGCTCCTCGGCCTTGGCCTTGGACTTGGAGCCCTCGTGCAGACCGACCCGGACGTCGACACCCGAGTCGCGCAGCGACAGCGCGTGGGCGTGGCCCTGGCTGCCGTAGCCGATGACCGCGACCTTGCGGCCCTGGATGATGGACAGGTCGGCATCGTCGTCGTAGAACAGCTCGGCGGGCATGGTGGTTCTCCTTGATTCCTGGAACGTGAGGGTGTGCGGACGGGAATGCGGAAAGCTGTGTTCTGTGCGGGAGGTGCTAGGGCGTGTTTTAGAAGTAGCGTCGTCCGCCCGGAGGGCGGGTCTCGCGGGGTCTGGCGCGTGCGATCGCAAGGCGCCGGGGTGCCCTAGTAGCTCCGCTACGAGGGCATTTCGGCAACGCGGCGAGCGTGCGTGTCAGACCCCGCGAGACAGACGGGACTTCTAAAACACGCCCTAGGCGCTCTGCGCGTCGGTCGTAGCCGTGGTGGCGGAGGCCGGGGTCAGGCGGATCGGCCGGGTCTCGCGCGCGGCGCGGTCTGCCAGGGCCCGGGAGCCGCGGCCGATCGCGATCGCGCCGGACTGGACGAGCTCCTTGATGCCGAAGCTCGCGAGCATCCGGAGCATCGCGTCGAGCTTGTCGCCGGAGCCGGTCGCTTCGAGGGTGACGGCGTCGGGCGAGACGTCGACGGTTCTGGCCCGGAACAGTTCGGCGATCTGGACGATCTGGGCCCGGGTGCCGTTGCCTGCGCTCACCTTCACCAGGACCAGTTCGCGCTGGACGGCGGAGTCCGCCTCCAGCTCGACGATCTTCAGGACGTTGACCAGCTTGTTGAGCTGCTTGGTCACCTGTTCCAGGGCCAGTTCGTGGTCGACCCTGACGACGATGGTGATGCGGGAGAGCTCGGGATGTTCGGTGGTGCCGACCGCGAGCGAGTCGATGTTGAAGCCGCGGCGCGAGAACAGGGCGGCGACACGGGCGAGGATGCCGGGCGTGTCCTCGACCAGGACGGAGAGCGTGTGCTGGGACATGTCAGAGGGTCCTCTCAGTCGTCCGCGGAGTCGCCGAAGTCGGGGCGTACGTCGCGTGCGGCCATGATGTCGTCGTTGGAGGTGCCGGCAGGGACCATCGGCCACACCATCGCGTCCTCGTGGACGATGAAGTCCACGACGACGGGACGGTCGTTGATCGCGTTGGCCTTGTCGATGATCGCGTCGAGCTCGTAGGGGTTCTCGCAGCGCAGGCCCACACAGCCCATCGCCTCGGAGAGCTGTACGAAGTCCGGGACCCGGGTGCCGCGGTTGGTGTCGGATCCCACTCCGCGGGTCGAACCGGTGGTGGCGTTGGTGGCGCCGTCGTGCAGCACCGTGTTGGAGAACCGTGCCCCGTAGAACAGGTTCTGCCACTGGCGGACCATCCCGAGCGCGCCGTTGTTGATGATCGCGACCTTGATCGGGATGTTGTTGAGCGCGCAGGTGGTGAGTTCCTGGTTGGTCATCTGGAAGCAGCCGTCGCCGTCGATCGCCCAGACCGTCCGTTCGGGGCGTCCGGCCTTGGCGCCCATCGCGGCCGGGACCGCGTACCCCATCGTTCCGGCGCCGCCCGAGTTGAACCAGGTGCCCGGTTCCTCGTGCGGGAGGAACTGCGCCGCCCACATCTGGTGCTGTCCCACACCGGAGGCGAACAGCGTTCCCTGCGGGGCGAGTCGGCCGATCCGTTCGATGACCTGCTGCGGGGAGAGCAGTCCGGGGTCGGCGGGCAGTTCGTAGCCGCGCCGATAGGTGGTCCGCCAGTGGTTCAGCTCCCGCCACCAGGCCGGATATCCCGTCCGGGCGGCCTCGCCGGCGCGGCCGCCCTCCTGCTCGGCGCGTACGGCGGCGGCCAGGGCGACGAGTACCTCGCAGGCGTCCCCGACGATGGGTACGTCGGCGACCCGGTTCTTGGAGATCTCCGCCGGGTCGATGTCGGCGTGGACGACCTTGGCGTGCGGGGCGAAGCCGTCCAGCCTGCCGGTGACCCGGTCGTCGAACCGGGCCCCCAGGGCCACGATCAGATCGGCCTTCTGGAGCGCGGCGACCGCCGCGACGTCCCCGTGCATGCCGGGCATGCCCACGTGCTGCGGGTGGCTGCCGGGGAAGGCGCCCAGCGCCATCAGGGTGGTGACCACGGGCGCCCCGGTCAGCTCGGCCAGGGTGCGCAGTTCGTCCGTGGCCCGCGCCTTGAGCACACCGCCGCCGACGTAGAGGACCGGGCGGCTCGACGCGCTGATCAGCCGGGCGGCCTCGCGGATCTGCTTGGCGTGCGGCTTGGTGACCGGGCGGTAGCCGGGCAGGTCCGTCGTCGTCGGCCACCGGAAGGTGGTGGTTGCCTGCAGGGCGTCCTTGGTGATGTCGATGAGTACGGGGCCGGGGCGGCCGGTCGAGGCGATGCGGAAGGCCTCGGCGACCGTCCTCGGGATGTCGTCGGCGTTCGTGACCAGGAAGTTGTGCTTGGTGATCGGCATGGTGATACCGACGATGTCCGCCTCCTGGAAGGCGTCCGTGCCGATCGCCTTGGAGGAGACCTGGCCGGTGATCGCGACCAGCGGCACCGAGTCCATGTGCGCGTCCGCGATCGGGGTCACCAGATTGGTGGCGCCCGGCCCCGAGGTCGCCATGCACACCCCGACCTTGCCGGTGGCCTGGGCGTATCCGGTGGCCGCGTGCCCGGCGCCCTGCTCGTGGCGGACCAGCACATGACGGACCCGGGTCGAGTCCATCATCGGGTCGTAGGCGGGCAGGATCGAACCGCCGGGAATGCCGAACACGGTTTCCGCGCCGGCCTCTTCGAGCGACCGGATGAGGGACTGGGCGCCCGTCACGTGCTCGGCGCCGGTGTCCGGCTGCCCGGCGGTACGGGGCCGCACTTGCGGGAGGAGGGCCGCGGGGGCCTGCTTCACAGCGTTTGACATCGTCAGTTCCAAAAGTCCGTAGGAGTGTTGGCGAGGACGTATCGGTGATCGGCAGCCGCGGCGGGAGCGGCCGGATGGTGCGTGCCCGCCGCCGGGTGATCACCGCAACGGTGCACCCGGCGGACTTCGGTGGAGGTCAGGGCGGGGTTCTTGCCGTCTGCAGGGCGTCGCAGGTGTGCCGTACGACATCGAGGCCGGCGAGCTTCCTGACCAGCAGGCCGTCCCTGGTGAGCTCGCCGCGGACCGCCACCGCCGCCGCGTAGCCCCGGTCCACCGGAACGTCGAGGAGGGTCCAGCCGGACGGCGGGTACGGGCCCTCGGGGCGTCCCGAGCCGACGTAGTCGAGAGCGGGGTCGCGGCCGAGACCCGTGCCGAGGCCCTTGAGGTAGGCCTCCTTGCGGGTCCAGAGCCGGGCCAGGGCCCGAGGCCGCGCCGGCGGGCTCAGTGCGGCCAGTTCGGCCTGCTCGTCGACGTGCAGCATCGCGGCGAGGTCCGCGGTGCCGTCCTCGTCCGGCACCAGTTCCACGTCGACCCCGATGGGGGCCGCCGCGGTTCCGACGACGGCGAGGTCGCCCCGGTGGGACAGCGAGAAGAACAGCCGGTCGTCGGCGTCGAGCACGGTGGGCCGGCCGTGCGGTCCGCCGCAGCAGGGGCAGGTGTCCCGGCCGAAGTGGACCTCCTCGGGGCGCAGGCTCAGGTACGAGCCGAGCAGCCGGCGAAGGGCGACATGCGCGGCCGTGAACCGGGTCCGGTCGGCGGCGTGCATGAGGGTGGCGGCACGTTGACGCTCGGTCGCGTCGAGTACCTGTTCGTCCAGGATGCCGATGGGGACATCCGAGACCCTCAGGAGCCAGAGGTCGAGTGAGCCAGGGGGTGGCAGCTCACGGACGACCCACGGCAGGGTTTGTTCCACGGGGTCTCTCCTGTTCGTACGAGAGTGACAGGCGAGTCGGGTCTCACGGCGTGGCCGGCGCGACCGGCAGGTCGCGCGTCCGGCGCAGCGGCCCGATCAGGAGGAGCAGCGGGGTCAGGGCGAGTCCCGCGGTGAGCAGCCACAGGGTGGGCCGCAGGCCGAGGGCGGTGCCGAGGATCCCGCCGAGCAGGGAACCGAAGGGAATGGCGCCGAAGTTCGCGACCGAGACGCTGGCCGAGACACGGCCGAGCAGCTGGGGCGGACAGTAGCGCTGGCGGAACGCCCCCTGGATCACGTTGGCGAGCACGACGCCGAGCGAGAGGACCGCGCTCCCCACCACCAGTGCGGACAGGGTCCAGTCCGTCCCCGTCAGCGGGATGAGCAGGGCGAACGGGGCGCTGGCGATCGTGGCGACCAGCAGTCCGCGGGCCGAACCGAGCCGTGCGATCAGGCGTTTCGCGGTGGTGGCCCCGAGGATCCCGCCGATGCTGCTCGACGCGAGGAGCCAGCCGGTGGCGCCTTCGGGCACCCCGAGCTCACGGATGATGAAGACCGGCAGGATCGCCGCCTCGGCCGTCAGCAGCAGGTTGGTGGCGGTGCCGTACAGGGTGAGGACTCGTAGGTACGGATCCCTGAAGGTGTACTGCACGCCCTCCTTGATGTCCTGTCGCAGGGCTCGGCGTTCCTCGGGTTTCTCCGGGATCGGCTCCTTGCGGCGGATGCCGAGCAGGCACAGTGCGGAGACCAGGAACGTCGCCGAGTTGACCAGGAGTCCGGAGGCGGCACCGAACGCCTGGGCCAGCAGACCGCCGCCTCCCAGCCCCGCGACCTGGGCCACCGATTCGCTGCCCTGGAGCTTGGCGTTGGCCTCCTGGAGGTCCTCGGGTTCGACGATCGAGGGCAGATAGACCTTGTACGAGATGCCGAAGAACACCGCGGCGAACCCGTTGATCAGCGCCACGACCATCAGCTGGGTCATCGTCAGGACGCCGAGCCAGCCGGCCACCGGAACGCTGGCCAGGAGCACCAGCGGGACCAGGTTGCAGATCAGCATGATCGGCCGGCGTCGCATCCGGTCCACCCAGGCACCGGCGGGCAGGCCGATGAGCAGCCAGGGCAGCCAGGGGGCGGCCGCCAGCACACTCACCCAGAACGTGCTCGCATCGAGCGTCACCACGGCCACCAGGGGCATGGCGACCCCGGTGATGTTGATGCCGACGCGGTTGGTCGTCTCGCCGAGCCACAGCAGCCGGAAGTCGTGGTGGCCGAGAAGTCCGCTGCGCGGCGGACGTTCCTGCTCCTCGCCCGGAGCGCGTTCGGTCAGGCGGGCCGACATGACGTCACCGCCTCGGTCACGGCCTGCGACAGCAGTGCCGCGCCGTCCGCCCAGCGGGTGCGCCGGTCGGACAACTCGGCTCGGAGGACGTCCCGTCGGGCACCGAGGGCGCGGATCCCGTCCGCCGTGGAACCGGGGCCGCCGCCGTGGGCGCACGCCGCGGCCACCCGGTCGGGGGCCAGCCCGCCGTCGTCGACTGCGGCGAACCGCGCCGCGTCCACCAGCGACCGGCCGGATTCCAGGGCACCGAGCACGGTCTCGCCGACCAGATGGTGCGCGGCACGGAACGGTGTCCCGTCCAGGACGAGCCGCTCCGCCAGGTACGTGGCCGAGGTGAAACCGTCCACGGCCCGGTCCGTCATGCGTTCCCGTTCCGGTTCCGTGCCCGCCACCACCAGGCTCAGCAGCGTCACCGCGTCGGTGGTGCTGCTCAGACCGGGCCGGAGGTGCCGTACGGCCTCGGTGCCCACCGCGATGGCGTTGGTGTAGCCGCCGGTGGTCATCGCGGACGCCGCGCCGACGAAGGCGCCGAGGCTCGCGGTGGACCTGCCCTGGATGTGTTCGAGCAGGAAGGGGTTGCGCTTCTGCGGCATCATCGAGCTGGAGCCGACGAGGGTGTCGCCCACCCGCAGCAGCCCGAACTCCTCCGAGGTCCAGGTGCTCAGGTCCCGCCCGGCGCGGGCCAGCGCGACGCCGAGGACGGCGGAGGCGGACAGCAGGTCCAGTACGAAGTCCCGGGAGGCCACCGCGTCCACCGAGTTGGGCGCGGCGGAGCTGAAGCCGAGCAGTTCGGCGGTGCGCCGGGGGGCGATGGGGACGGACGTCCCGCCGATCGCGCCGGCGCCCAGCGGGTTGACGTCGAGCTGGCGTCCGGCGTCCAGCAGCGACTCGTACGCGCGCAGCACCGCGCCGGCGACACCGGCGAGGTAGTGGCCGTAGCTGATCGGAACGGCCGGCTGGCCGTGGGTGTAGGCGGGCATGACCACGTCCCGGTACTCCTCGGCCTTCGCCAGGAGCACCCCCGCCAGCCGGTCGACCGCGTCGAGCAGGGCCAGGTACGGCCCGCGCGTCTTCAGCCGGGTGGTGGTGGCGTTGAGGTCGTTGCGCGAGCGGCCGGTGTGCAGGATGCCGCCGGTCCCGTCGCCCAGCCGCTCGATGAGGTGTCCCTCGTACGCCAGGTAGACGCCGCGCGGCATCGGGGTGGCCCGGACCGGGGCGAAGTCCTGTCCGCGCAGTTCCTCGATGGTGCGCAGCAGGGCCGCGGCCCGGTCGGCGTCCACGATCCCGCGTTCGGTGAGCATGATCAGGTGGGCCCGGTCGACCTCACTGATGCAGCGCAGCTCCTCGCCCAGCCCGTCCGCGGTGTCCGGCAGGTACTGGTCGTAGACGATGCGGTGCGCCTCGGCGTCGAGCGCGGCCTTGAGCCGGCCGGTGTCGACGCCGTGCGCCGTCGCTGCGGTCATGCGAATGCCTCCTCTGTGTGCAGGTCCGCGTAAGACACGGCCTCGCCGAGCAGGGCCACGGCCCGGTCGGCGGCCTCGGCCGCCCGTACCGAGCGGTCGGCGACGGCGATGGCGTGACCGACGCGGCCCCGGAAGTCCTCGGCGGGGCCGACGGGTTCGCCCGGGGCGCGGTAGAGCACCGCCTCGACGGTGCCCGGTACGGTGCGGGCCCTGGCCACGGCTTCCGCGAGTGCGGCGGACCGGTCGAGGATGCCGTCCTGTTCCGCGGTGAGGAACCGGATCGAGGCGCGGGCGTATCCGCCGCGTTCCAGCTCGGGGGCGGTGCCGAGGGCGGCCAGCACCTGGGCGCGCACCAGGTCGATCCCGCAGGCCCTGCGGACCAGTTCGGGGATCATGCCGCCGGCCAGCCTGGGGTTGACCTCGATGACCTCGGCGGTGCGGGGCCCGGTCAGGCGCAGTTCGACATGGGCGGCTCCCCAGCCGAGTCCGAGCGCCCGCACGGCGCGTACCGCGGACTCGCGCAGGGCGATCTCCTGTTCGCCGGGCAGTGCGGCCGGCACGTCGTGGCCGATCTCGACGAAGGACGGCAGCGCGCCGACGTGCTTGGCGACGGTGACGACGGCGTCGGTGCCGAACACCTCGACGGAGAATTCCGGGCCCGTCAGGTACTCCTCGACCAGGATCCGGCTCGGTGACGCGATGCCCCGCTCGTTCACGGTGGCCGCCAGCAGCGTCCCGGCGTGTTCGGCGACCTCGTCGAGGTCCGCGCAGAGCCGTACGCCCAGACTCCCCGACCCCTGCACCGGTTTGACCACCACGGGCAGTCCGATGGAGCGGGCCGCGGCGAGTGCGTCGGCGACCTCGGAGACGCCCGCGAAGTCCGGCGACCCGACGCCCGCCTCGTCGAGCACCCGGCGTTGCTCGGCCTTGTCGCGGCAGGCCCGTACGGCCTCGGCCGACGGGCCGGGCAGCCCGAGCCGGTACGCCAGTGCGGCGGCGGTCGGTACGTAGTACTCGGAGCTGGTCAGGACGCCCGCGACGGTGGCGTCGTCCTCCAGCGCGCGGACGGCCGCCCACAGCGCGGCCTCGTCCGAGGTGTCCACGACGACCGTCCGCAGCCGGTCCTCGGCGGCGTACGGGTAGCGGCCCGGGTCCGCGCACAGCAGCACGGGCACCACACCGAGTTCGGCCGCGCGCCGCGCGAACAGCCGTCCCGTACCGGTGGTGTTGCTCTCCACCAGGAGCAGCAGGCGCTCGTTCATGAGCCGACCACCGGCATCACCACGTCGTCGAAGCCGCGGCGGGCCCACAGCAGCCGGGACCAGGCGGCGGTGGCGTCCAGCGGATGCTCGACGGTGAGCGGGCCGCCGGTGGCGGGGGCCGGGACGATGCCCTGCTCGCTGAGCCAGCTGTCGTTGTAGACCGTGGACTGGTAGCGGTAGCCCTCGTCCGGGAGCACCATCACGACGGTGCTGTCCGGGTTCTGCTCGGCCCACCACGACGCCACCTGGAAGGACGCGCCGCTGGTCGGGCCCATGAACAGGCCGTGCTCGCGGTAGAGCTCATGGGTCGCGTGGAACGCCTCGGGGGCCGTCACCCAGTGGACCTCGTCGTACGCCGCGTGCTTGACGTTGCCCGGGTGGATGCTGCTGCCGAGCCCGCGCAGCATGCGCGGTCCGTCCGGGCTGCCGAAGATGATGCTGCCCTGGGTGTCCACGCCGACCAGGTGCAGTGCCGGGCCGGTCTGCCGCAGCGCGGCGGCGAGTCCGCCGGTGGAGCCGCCCGAACCCACCGGGCCCACCAGGCAGTCCACGACTCCGACGGTGTTGCCGATCAGGTCGGCGACGATGCCGTACGCGCCGGGGTTGTCGGGGTTGTCGTACTGGCCGGGGACGAAGGCGTCCGGGTGCTGCCGGCGCAGCTCGGCGACGCGGGCGAGCCGGGCGCCCTGGATGCCGCCGGCCTGGCCGGTGTGCTCGACGATCTCCACCGTCGTACCGAGCATTTCGAGCCGGGTGCGCAGATCCCGGTCGATCGCCGAGTCGCCGACGATGGTCAGCGGGTAGCCGCGCAGCCGGCAGACCATGGCCAGGCCCAGGGCGAAGGTGCCCGAGGAGGTCTCGATGATCCGGGTGCCCGGGGAGATCAGGCCGGCCGCCTCGGCGCGGTCGAGTATGTAGCGGGCGGGCAGCAGCTTCATGAGGCTGAAGGCCGCCGCGTAGAGGTTGTCGGTCACCTTGATGATGCGTGGCAGCTCCGTGGCCTCCACGATCGAGGAGTGAGCCTTGGGCAGAGTCGTCGTCGTCATGTCAGTCACCCGTTGTGTAGTTCCACTGCTCGTGAATTCCGAGCTCTTGCAGGAGGTCCTGGGCCAGGTCGGTCCGCGCCTCGACCTCGGGGTCGTCCCGGTCGAAGAGGAGACCGGCGATGTCCCCGCTGTGCGCCGCCTGTACCCCGACGGCTCCCGTGGTCCGCGCGATGTCACGGATGCGGTCGAGGTCCGGGATCGGCAGATGACGCTGGTTGATCTCCGTGCTGGCCGTGGCCACCGAGCCCAGCAGGGCCACGTCCTTCATCTGGATGGCCTCCCGGAGCATCGCCTGCAGCCGGGTGAAGAGGTCGATCTCGTCCTGCCCGTAGCGGGCCGGCGAGAGGGCCAGCGTGTCCACGCCCCGCCCGCCGCCCGCGGGGCGTGAGCCGAAGCCGAGAATCCGCAGGGCCGGCATCCGGTAGCCGAAGTCCTCGATCACCGTGCCCTCGCGCTGGGCGAAAAGGACGGTGGACTCCTCGAACATCAGCGAGTCGGACGCGGTCTCCGCGCGCACCGCGATCCGGGCGACCTCCTGCGGCGGCAGCGGGCTGACGAACGCGTCCTTCACCGCCCAGATGGCCGCGAGCACATCGCTGGTGGACGAGCCGAAGCCCCGGCACAGCGGTACGTCACCGGTGAGGTCGAGATGGCCGCCCGCCGGCTCGGCGCCCGGCGGTGTCACGGCGCGGACCGCGAGTTCGGCCGCGCGCCGCGCCTTGCCCTTCCAGTCCGGCGTGACGGTGACCTCCGCGCCGGGAGCGGGGATGAACGTCGCGCGGGTCGCGTGAATGGTGCAGGGAAGAGTGACGAGACCTCGGGTGAGCCCGCCGTCACCGGGGAACACGCCTTGCAGGATCTCGCCGTGGTGGACGGGGGCTGAAGCTACCCCGACACGCCAGCCGGAATGATCAACCATTTCCTTGACTTTCTGTTGCCGGGAGCCGTGGCCTGCGGATGGCTTCACGCTATGCAGGCCGGAACCCGCTGCCCGGCGGCATGAGCGGCAGCACGCGGGCAATTCGGGGTACCGGCGACGGCGGCGCACGCGAAGGTGCCCGGGTCCGCCGTCGTGGCGGACCCGGGCACCTGTGGGCTACTGAGGTCCTCCGTCCGGATCCTGCGTGATCCGGACGGAGGACCCTCGGTCAGTGACGCACTCCTCGCAACTCCTCGGCCAGTACCTTTCCGATCTCGCGCAGCGGCTCGGCCGTGGTCATGTCCCAGTGCTCGCAGTCGATGTCGTGCTCCTCGACGCGGCCCCCGACATGGGGTGCCCAGGCGTCCGCGCCGCCCGTCGCGGCCGGGGTGCGGGCGGCGTTGAAGAACACCGCGTCGCCGCCGAACCGCCGCCGGGGAACGTACCGGTAGCGCATCTCCAGGTTGCCGGCCGTCGCGGCGACGACCGCCGCGGCCTGGGCGGGCTCCAGCGCGCCCAGGATCGCGTCCTCGGCGCGCAGCACGGCGGCCAGCTCCTCCGCGTCCGGGGCGGTGTCGGCGCACCGTACGTCGAGTTCGGCGCCGCGTCCGCCGAGCAGCGCGGTCAGCACCTCCCGGCCGGTGATCGCGGGTGGCCAGAATCCGTCGGGCAGCGGGTAGGAATCGAGCAGCGCCAGGATGGCGACCTCCTCGCCCTGCTCCTCCAGCCGGGCAGCGATGGCGTGCGCCACCAGACCGCCGAACGACCAGCCGAGCAGGTGGTACGGGCCGTGGGCCTGGACCGAGCGGATCTCGGCCACGTAGCCGTCCGCCATCTCCTCGATGCCGGCCGGCCGGTCCGAGGGGCTGGTCAACTCCTTTGCCTGCAGCCCGATCAGCGGACGTCGCCCACCGATGTGCCGGAGCAGTCCGGCGTACGACCAGCTCATCCCGGAGATCGCGTGGACGCAGAACAGCGGGGCCTCGTCGTCGGTGCCGGACGCGGCCCGGATCGGCAGCAGCGTCTCCATCGGGTCGCCGCCCGTGTTCGTGGCGATGTGTTCGGCGAGCAGCACGGGCGTCGGGTACTGGAACAGGTCCCGGATGGTGACGCGGGTGTCCCAGATGGAGCGGATCCGGCCGATCAGCCGGGTGGCGAGCAGCGAGTGGCCGCCCAGTTGGAAGAAGTGGTCGTCGATGGTGACCGACGTCAGGCCCAGGACCTCCGCGAAGAGCCCGCACAGGACTTCCTCCGCCGGGGTGCGCGGCGCCCGGCCGCCGCCGGTGTCGGCCTGCTGCGGTTCGGGCAGCGCACGGCGGTCGAGCTTGCCGTTGACCGTCAGGGGCAGCGCGTCCAGTGGCACGATCGTGGCCGGCACCATGTACTCGGGCAGGGCCGCGACCGCGTGCCGGCGCAGTTCGGGAAGATCCGGCCGACTGCCTTCGGTGGGCACCACGTACGCCACCAGCCGTTTGTCACCGGGCCGGTCCTCGCGGATCAGCACCGCCACCTGGGCGAGGGAGGGGTGCCGCAGCAGCGCCGATTCGATCTCACCCGGCTCGATGCGGAAGCCCCGCAACTTGATCTGCTGGTCGGCCCGGCCGAAATACTCCAGCGCGCCGTCCTGGCTCCAGCGGGCCAGGTCGCCGGTGCGGTACATCCGCGAGCCGGGCGCACCGTGCGGGTCGGCGACGAACCGCTCCGCGCTCAGTACGGGCTGTCCGATGTAGCCGTGGGCGAGGCCGTGCCCGGCGACGTAGAGCTCACCGGGGACACCCGGCGGCAGCAGCCGGAGGTTCTCGTCCAGGACGTAGGCGTGCTTGCCGGCGATCGGCCGTCCGATCGGGATGGCGGGCGCCGGCCCGGTGAGGGTGTGGGTGGTGGTGAAGCCCATGCTCTCGGCCGGCCCGTAGCCGTTGACCAGGTGGAGGTGGGGGTGGTCGGCCAGCGCCTTGGCGGTGTGGGCGGGTGAGGCAGCCTCACCGGCGGTCATGGCCTCCTTGATCTGTGAGAAGACCGCCGGGTGCTCGTCGAGCATGTGGTTGAACAGGCTCGCCGACATCTGCAGGGTGGTGATCCCGTGCCGCTCCACCAGCTCCGCGATCTGGTGCGGATCGGTGTGCTGGCCGGGCTGGAGGACGCAGACGCCGCCGTGCAGGAGTGGTCCGAAGACCTCCAGGGCAAAGGCGTCCCAGGACACCGGGGAGCTCTGCAGATAGGTCTGCCCGGGGCCGAAGTCCAGGTAGTCGGGGCCGATGAACGTGGCGGCCAGCGCCCGGTGCGAGGCCGCGACCCCCTTGGGAACTCCGGTCGATCCGGAGGTGAACATCACGCAGGCGATGGACTCCGGGTGCCCGCCCGTCTCCACCGGCGTCCCCGGCAGTGCGCTGATCGCGGGTATCTCCGCGGTCAGGTCGACCAGGGTGGACGGGGTCGACAGGGCCGTCAGGTGGGCCTGGGTGACCAGCGCCGCCGGATCGGTCTGCCCGAGCACGGTGTTCAGCCGGTCGGCCGGGAACTGCGGGTCGAGCAGGGTGTATCCGGCCCCGGCCTTCAGAGCGGCGAGCAGCGTGGCGATGAGTTGCGGGGAACGCTCCAGGTGGATGGCGACGATGCTGCCCGGGGTGACCCCGTGCGTGGTCAGGTGGCGGGCCAGCCGGTTGGACCAGATGTCCAGCTCCTGGTACGTCACCTGCTGCTCCTCGTGGACCAGCGCCACCGCGTGCGGGGTGCGGGCGGCCTGCTCCGTGAAGAGTGCGTCGAGCCCGAGGGCGGGCGCCGGTGACTGCGCACCGCTCCACTCCCGCAGCTGCGCCCGCTCGTGCCCGGACACCATCTCCAGCTCGGCGAGGGGCAGATCGGGGGTGGCCACGGCGCCGGTGAGGAGCCGGACCAGGCGGTCCGCCGTGGCCTCGATGGTGCGTGCGTCGTACAGGTCGGTGGTGTACTCGATCAGGATGTCGAGGCCGTCGGGCCGGCCGTCGGCGGCCCGGTTCTCGGCGAACGCGAAGGTGAGGTCGAACTTCGCGACGGAGACCGGCGGGATGGCGAACTCACTCTCCAGTCCGGCCAGTCGGGGGGCTTCGTTGCTGGTGTCGCCGACGGTGAGCATGACCTGGAAGAGGGGGTGCCGGGCGGTGGTGCGCTCGGGGTTGAGGGCTTCGACCAGCCGGTCGAACGGCAGGTCCTGGTGGGCCCAGGCGGCGAGGTCGGTCTCGCGGACCCGGGTCAGCAGCTCACGGAAGCTCGGGTCGCCGCTGGTGTCGGTGCGCAGGACGAGCGTGTTGACGAAGAAGCCGATGAGGTCGTCGAGCTTCTGGTCGGTGCGCCCTGCGACGGGTGAGCCGAGCGGGATGTCGTGTTCGGCGCCGGAACGGGACAGCAGGGTCGCCACGGCCGCCTGGGCCACCATGAACAGGGTGGTCCCGGTGTCCTGGGCCAGGGACATCAGGGCGGTGTGGAGCTCGGCGGGGCAGTGCACGGCGTGTGTGCGGCCCCGGTTGGAGGCGACGGCGGGGCGGGCGTGGTCGGCGGGCAGCGTGGCCTCCTCCGGCAGCTCGGCGAGCACCCCGCGCCAGTGGTCGAGCTGGCGCTCCTCGTCGCGCTCCAGGAGCCGTTGCTGCCAGAGGGAGTAGTCGGCGTACTGGACCGGCAGCGGCTCCCAGGCGGGGGCGGAGCCCTCGGTGCGGGCCTCGTAGGCGGTGGCCAGGTCGCGGAAGAGCGGTCCGTTGGACCAGCCGTCGGAGGCGATGTGGTGGATCACGAGCATGAGCACGTGGTCCTCGGCCCCGAGCTCCAGCAGCTGTGCCCGGTACGGCAGTTCGGCCGCCAGGTCGAAGGTCCGGCCGGCCTGGGCGGCCAGCCGCTCCGTGAGCTCCTCCTCGGTGGTGGTGATCAGCGGGAGGTCGGTGGTGGTCGGGGGGAGGATGTGCTGGTGAGGGGTGCCTTCATGGATGGGGAAGACGGTGCGCAGGCCCTCGTGGCGTGTGGTGAGGTCGGTGAGGGCGAGCCGGAGGGCACGGTGGTCGAGAGAGCCCTTGAGCCGCAGGGCGAGCGGGATGTTGTAGGTGGCGGACGGGCCCTCCAACTGGTCGAGGAACCACAGACGCTGCTGCGCGGAGGAGAGCGGGATGATCTCCGGGCGCTCGCCGGGCATCAGGGCCGGACGCCGCTCCCCACTGCCCTCGGCCGCGATCCGCTCGGCCAGCTGCGCGACGGTCGCGTACTGGAACAGGTCCCGGATGGTGATCTCGGTTTCCCACACGGCCCGGATGCGGCTGATGAGGCGGGTGGCGAGCAGCGAGTGGCCACCGCGCCGGAAGAAGTGGTCGTCGATGGTGACCGACGGCAGTCCGAGTACGGCCGCGAAGAGGCCGCAGAGGACTTCCTCGGCGGGCGTCCGGGGCGGGCGCCCGCCGGCATCGGTGCTCTGCTGGGGCGCGGGCAGGGCACGTCGGTCGACCTTGCCGTTGGTGGTGAGGGGGATCTCGTCGAGGACGACGAAGGCGGACGGGACCATGTACTCCGGGAGTGCGCCGGCGATCTCGCGGTGCACCGCCTCGGTGTCGATCCGGGCGCCGTCGGCGGCGACGAGGTACGCGGCGAGGCGTTTGTCGCCGGGCCGGTCCTCCCGGACCACGACCGTCGCCTGCCCCACGCTCTCGTGCGCGGTCAACGCGCTCTCGATCTCGCCGAGTTCGATGCGGAAGCCGCGGAGCTTGATCTGCTGGTCGGCGCGGCCGAGGTATTCGAGCGAGCCTTCGTGGTTCCAGCGGACCAGGTCGCCCGTGCGGTACATCCGCGTTCCGGCCGGGCCGTACGGGTCCGCGACGAAGCGTTCCGCCGTCAGCGAGGCGCGGTTGAGGTAGCCCTGGGCCAGCCCGGCTCCCGCGATGTACAGCTCGCCGGGAGCGCCCGGCGGAACCAGCCGCAGGGCGGCGTCCAGGACGTACAGGCGGTGGTTGTCGAGGGGCTCGCCGATCGGGACGGCACCCGCGTAGTCCAAGGGGCGGTGGATGCGGTGGGTGGTGGCGAAAGTCGTGGTCTCCGTCGGACCGTACCCGTTGACGACCGTGACGTCGGGGCAGTGGTCCATGACGCGGCGCACCGCCTCCGGCGGAACCACGTCACCCCCCGCCCACACCTCACGCACCCCGGCGAACGCCTCGGGTGCCTCCTCCGCCATGACGCGGAAGAGACCCGCGGTCATCCAGAGCGCGGTGACCCGGTGCTCCGTGAGCAGGCGCTGGTAGTCGGTGGGTGCGAGATGGCCGCGCGGTGCCACCACGACCGTACGGCCGTTCAGCCACGGCACCCAGATCTCGTACGTCGAGGCGTCGAAGGCGGCCGGCGAGTGGAACAGCACGCGCCGGTGGTTGCCGTTCGTGTACATGGTCTGCGCCGCCAGGTCCGCCACGTTGCGGTGCGTGACCGCGACGCCCTTGGGCACTCCCGTCGAGCCCGAGGTGAACATCGCGTACACCGGCTGGTCGGGGTGGATGGTGTGTGCCGGAGCGGTGGCGGGCAGCCGGTCGAGGTCGATGGTGTCGCCCAGGACGACGATCTGCGCGTCGGCGTCCAGGACGACCTGGTGGTCCGAGAGGGCCTGGTCGGTGAGCAGGACCGGTGCCCGGGTGTCGGCCAGGATCTGGACGAGCCGGCTGTCCGGGTCGGTGGTGTTCAGCGGGGCGTACACGGCACCGGCCTTGACCACGGCGAGCAGCGCGGTGAGCAGGTCGGTCGAGCGCTCCATCAGGACGGCGACCACGTCGTGCCGTCGTACTCCGGCATTGATGAGGTGGTGGGCCAGCCGGTTGGTGACCTCGTCGAGTTCGGCGAACGTCAGATCGCGGTCCTCGTCCACCAGGGCTGTCGCGTCCGGGGTGCGGGCGGCCTGCGCGGCGAACAGCTCCGCCAGGCTCATGCCGGACGTGCCGGTGGCGGCACCGCTCCGCTCCTCCAGGAGCAGCCGCCGCTCGTGCTCGCCGAGCAGGTCGAGGACCGACAGCGGGGTGTCGGGCGAGGTGACCACGGCCTCCAGCAGCCGGTTCAGCCGCGCCATGAGGGCGTCGATCGTCCGGGCGTCGTAGAGGTCGGTGGCGTACTCGATGGTGATGTCCAGACCGTCCGGCCTGCCGTCACGGGTGCGGTGCTCGGCGAAGCCGAACGTCAGGTCGAACTTGGCGATCTGCAGGGCGCTGTACTCGGTACGGGCGTCGAGCCCCGGGAAGCCGATGACGTCCGAGCCGGCCTCGCCCATGGTGAGCATCACCTGGAAGAGCGGGTGGCGGGAGGCGGAGCGCTCGGGGTTGAGCACCTCGACCAGCCGGTCGAAGGGCAGGTCCTGGTTGTCCCAGGCCGCCAGATCCGTCTTGCGGACCCGGGAGAGCAGGTCGCGGAAGCTCGGGTCGCCGGTCAGATCCGTGTGCAGCACCAGGGTGTTGACGAAGAATCCGACCAGGCCGTCGAGTGCCTCGTCGATGCGCCCGGACACCGGGGAGCCGATCGGGATGTCGAGGCCGGCGCCGGAGCGGGACAGGGCGGTCGCCACGGCGGCCTGGACCGCCATGAACAAGGTGGCGCCGGACTCCCGCGCGAGGTGGGTCAGACCGATGTGGAGGTCGGCGGGCAGGTGGACGTCGCAGGTGGCGCCCACGTACGAGGCGGAGGCCGGGCGCGGACGGTCGGCCGGCAGGGTGGCCTCCTCCGGCAGCTCGGCCAATGCCTTGCGCCAGAAGTCCAGTTGACGGGATCCGGCGCTCTCCGGGTCGTCGCCCTCGCCGAGCAGCTCCTGCTGCCAGAGGGTGTAGTCGGCGTACTGGACCGGGAGCGGCTCCCAGTCGGGCACGACGCCCCGGGCGCGTGCTTCGTAGGCGGTGGCGAGGTCCTGGAGCAGGGGCGCGGTCGAGCCGCCGTCCGACACGATGTGGTGCATCACGATGAGCAGGACGTGCTCCTGCTCGCCGAGGGCGATCAGGCGTGCCCGGACCGGCAGGTCCACGGCGAGGTGGAATACCTGGGCGGACTCCTCGGCGAGCACGACCGGCAGCGTCGCGGCGTCGGCCGGGATGACCTCCAGCGCCAGCTCCACGTCCTCCTCGGCGAGGATGTGCTGGTACGGCGTGCCGTCCTGGTCGGGGAAGAGGGTGCGCAGGCTCTCGTGTCTGCCGACCACGTCCAGGAGCGCCGACTGGAGCGCCGGGCGGTCGAGTTCGCCGCTCAGCCGCACGGCGAGCGGGATGTTGTAGGTGGTCGACGGCCCTTCCATCTGGGCGATGAACCACAGCCGCTGCTGGGCGAAGGACAAGGGAATCACTTGGTCACTCCCATCCGGCGCATCGGCCGAAGTCTGGGCCGGGCGGCCTCGGCGCCGTCGAGCTTCTCGACGAGCGTGGCCACGATCGGGTTTTCGAAGAGGGTCGCCACGGAGAGCTCGACCCCGAGTACGGTGCGGATCCGGCCGACGAGCCGGGTGGCGAGGAGCGAATGCCCGCCGAGGTTGAAGAAGTGGTCGTCGATGGTGACCGACGGCAGTCCGAGGATCTCCGCGAAGAGACCGCACAGGACTTCTTCCTTGGCGGTGCGCGGTGCGCGCCCGGTGGCGTCGTTGCCGAACTGCGGGGCGGGCAGGGCGCGTCGGTCGACCTTGCCGTTGACGGTGAGCGGGATCTCGTCGAGAACCACGAAGGCGGACGGGATCATGTAGTCGGGCAGCAGCCCGGACACCTGGCGCTGTACCTCGCCGGGTTCGATCCGGGCGCCTTCCTCGGCGGTGAGGTAGGCGACGAGGCGCTTGTCGCCGGGCCGGTCCTCCCGGACGACGACGGTGGCCTGGGCCACGCCCGGCCGGCCGACGAGGACGGTCTCGATCTCGCCCGGCTCGATGCGGAAGCCGCGGAGCTTGACCTGCTGGTCGGCGCGCCCGAGGTATTCGAGCGAGCCTTCGAGGTTCCAGCGGACCAGGTCGCCCGTGCGGTACATCCGCGTACCGGCCGGGCCGTACGGGTCCGCGACGAAGCGGTCGGCGGTCAGGGCCGGGCGGTCGAGATAGCCCTGTGCCAGGCCGGCCCCCGCGATGTACAGCTCGCCCGGGGTGCCCGGCGGAACCAGCCGCAAGCCCTCGTCGAGTACATAGGGCCGGTGGTTGTCCAGGGGCTCGCCGATCGGGATCGCACCGGCGTAGTCCAGCGGGCGGTGGATGCGGTGGGTGGTGGCGAAGGTGGTGGTCTCCGTCGGACCGTAGCCATTGACGACCGTCAGCTGCGGGCAGCGGTCCATGACCCTGCGTACTGCCTCCGGCGGGACCACATCACCTCCGGCCCACACCTCACGCACTCCGGCGAACGCCTCCGGGACCTCCTCCGCCATGACGCGGAAGAGACCTGCGGTCAGCCACAGCGCGGTGATGCGGTGCTCGGCCAGCAGTCGCTGGTAGTCGGCCGGGGCCAGGTGCCCCGCGGGGGCGACGACGAGGGTGCCGCCGTTGAGCCACGGCACCCACATCTCGTACGTCGAGGCATCGAACGCCATCGCGGAGTGGAACAGCACCCGACCGTGGTTGCCGTTGGCGTACATCGTCTGCGCCGCCAGGTCCGCCACATTGCGATGCGTGACCGCGACACCCTTCGGCACCCCCGTCGAACCCGACGTGAACATCGCGTACACCGGCTGATCCGCATGCACCGACACCCCAGGATCCGAAGCCTCCGAGGCCTCGCCCTCACCGCCCGTCACCGAACCCAGCACCCGCACACCCGCCGGCACCACCAACGAACCCGGATCCCGGTCCGTCACCAGATGCGTGACACCCGACTGACCCACGATCAACTCGACACGATCCGCCGGATACCGGGTGTCCAACGGCACATACACCGCACCCGCCTTCACCACACCCAACGTGGCGACCACCGCACCCACCGAACGCTCCTGGAACAACGCCACCCGACCACCCGGCCGCACCCCCTCACCGATCAGCCGACGCGCCACACCATTGGCCAGCACATCAACCTCACGATAGGAAAGCTCACGCCCCTCACCCACCACCGCAACCGCATCCGGCGTCCGCGCCACCTGCGCCGCGAACAACCGCGCAAGACCCCCACCCGGAGTACCCGTCACCGCACCGGCCCACTCCCCCAACAACACCCCACGCTCATCCGCGGACAACAACTCCAGCTCACCCACCGGAACATCCGGCGCCGAAGCCGCAGCACCCAGCAACCGCACCAGACGCTCACCCGCCAACTCCACCGAACGCACGTCATACAGATCCGTCGCGTACTCGATCGTGATGTCCAGACCACCCGGCCGACCATCCACCGAACGACGCTCGGCGAAGCCGAAGGTGAGGTCGAACTTGGCGATCTCCACCTTCGAGAACTCGTACGCCGTTTCCAGCCCCGGGAGTTCGGGGGCCTCGGCGGACATGTCGCCGACGGTGAGCATGACCTGGAAGAGGGGGTGCCGGGCGGCGGACCGGTCCGGGTTGAGGGCTTCGACCAGCCGGTCGAACGGCAGGTCCTGGTGGCTCCAGGCGGCGAGGTCCGTCTCCCGGACCCGGGTCAGCAGCTCACGGAAGCTCGGATCGCCGCTGGTGTCCGTGCGCAGGACGAGCGTGTTGACGAAGAAGCCGATGAGGTCGTCGAGGGCCGGGTCGGTGCGCCCTGCGACGGGTGAGCCGAGCGGGATGTCGTGTCCGGCGCCGGAACGGGACAGCAGGGTCGACACCGCCGCCTGGGCCACCATGAACAGGGTGCTGCCGGTGTCCTGGGCCAGCGAGGTGAGCGATTCGTGCAGGCCCGCCGAGCAGTGCACGGTGTGTGTGGTGCCCCGGTTGGACGCGGTGGCCGGCCTGGGCCGGTCGGCCGGGAGCGTGGCCTCCTCCGGAAGGTCTGCCAACGCGTCGCGCCAGTAGTCGAGTTGACGTTCCTCGTCGCTTCCCAGGAGCCGTTGCTGCCAGAGGGAGTAGTCGGCGTACTGGACCGGGAGCGGCTCCCACGCGGGGGCGGTGCCCTCGGTGCGGGCCTCGTAGGCGGTGGTCAGGTCGCGGAAGAGCGGTCCGTTGGACCAGCCGTCGGAGGCGATGTGGTGGATGACCACCAGCAGGATGTGTTCCTGCTCGCCGACGGAGAGCAGATGCGTGCGGATCGGCGGCTGGACGGACAGGTCGAAGGTGGCCGAGGAGAGGTCCGCCAGTCGTGCGGTGAGCTCCTCCTCGGTGGTGGCGATCAGGGGGAGGTCGATGCTGGTCGGGGGAAGGATGTGCTGGTGAGGGGTGCCCTCGTGGGTGGGGAAGACGGTGCGCAGGCCCTCGTGGCGTGTGGTGAGGTCGGTGAGGGCGAGCCGGAGGGCACGGTGGTCGAGAGAGCCCTTGAGCCGCAGGGCGAGCGGGATGTTGTAGGTGGCGGACGGGCCTTCCATCTGGTCGAGGAACCACAGACGCTGCTGCGCGGAGGAGAGCGGGATGATCTCCGGGCGCTCCTCGGGCATCAGTGCGGGCCGGGGCAGTTCGCCGCTGCCCGCGGTGACGCACTCGGAGAGGGCGAGGACCGTCGGGTTCCGGAACAGGTCCTTCACCCCGAGCTGGACCCCGAAGGCGCGCCGGATGCGGCTGATGAGGCGGGTGCCCAGCACCGAGTGGCCACCCCGGTGGAAGAAGTGGTCGTCGATGGTCACCGACGGCAGTCCGAGAACGGCCGCGAAGAGGCCGCAGAGCACCTCTTCCTGCGGTGTGCGCGGGGCGCGACCGTTGGTGGCGTGGGAGACCTGGGGTGCGGGCAGGGCGCGTCGGTCGACCTTGCCGTTGGTGGTGAGGGGGATCTCGTCGAGGACGACGAAGGCGGACGGGACCATGTACTCGGGCAGGGCGTCCGAGACATGACCGCGCAGCTCGGCCACGTCGATCCGGGAGCCGTCGGCGGCGACGAGATAGGCGACGAGGCGTTTGTCGCCGGGCCGGTCCTCCCGGACCACGACCGTCGCCTGCCCCACACTCCCGTGGGCGGCCAACGCGCCCTCGATCTCACCGAGTTCGATGCGGAAGCCGCGGAGCTTGACCTGCTGGTCGGCGCGGCCGAGGTATTCGAGGGAACCCTCAGGATTCCAGCGGACCAGGTCGCCGGTCCGGTACATCCGCGTACCGGCCGGGCCGTACGGGTCGGCCACGAAACGATCGGCCGTCATGCCCGGCCGGCCCAGGTAGCCACGGGCGAGGCCGGCGCCGGCGATGTACAGCTCGCCCGGCGTGCCCGGCGGAACCAGCCGCAGGCCCTCGTCCAACACGTACAGCCGGTGGTTGTCCAGGGGCTCGCCGATCGGGATCGCACCCGTGTAGTCCAGCGGACGATGGATGCGGTGGGTGGCGGCGAAGGTCGTCGTCTCCGTCGGACCGTAACCGTTCACGACGGTGACGTCCGGGCAACGGTCCATGACGCTGCGCACCGCCTCCGGCGGAACCACATCACCCCCCGCCCACACCTCACGCAGCCCGGCGAACGCCTCCGGAACCTCCTCCGCCATCACCCGGAACAGACCCGCCGTCAGCCACAGCGAGCTGATCCCGCGCTCGGTCAGCAGCCCGCCCAGGGTCCCGGGGTCGAGGTAGCCCGGGGGCGCCACCACGACCGCTCCCCCGTTCAGCCACGGCACCCAGATCTCGTGGGTCGCGGCGTCGAAGGTGTGCGGTGAGTGGAAGAGCACCCGGGTGTGGTTGCCGTTCGCGTACATGGTCTGGGCCGCCAGGTCCGCCACATTGCGATGCGTGACCGCGACACCCTTCGGCACCCCCGTCGAACCCGAGGTGAACATCACGTACAGCCACTGGTCGGGGTGGGCGAGGGGCGCCGGTGGTGTCGACGGGAGGTGGGCGAAGCCGTCGTTGCCGTCGAGCACGACGGTCTCGGCGGCGGTCCGGGACACGATCGGGTGATCGGCCAGCGCCTGGTCGGTCAGCAGAACCGACGCCGCGGTCTCCGTGAGGATCCGCAGCAGACGGGTGTCGGGGTCCGCAGTGTTGAGCGGGGCGTAGACCCCGCCGGCCTTGACCACTGCGAGGAGCCCGGTGAGCAGGTCCGCCGACCGCTCCATCAGGACGGCGACGACGTTCTCCGGCCGGACACCGAGGCCCACGAGATGGTGGGCCAGCCGGTTGGCTTCCGCGTCCAGCTCCGCGTAGGTAAGCTCCCGGTCGCCGTCGACCAGTGCTGTCGCGTCCGGGGTACGGGCGGCCTGTGCGGCGAACAACTCCGCCAGGCCCGCACCGGAGGAACCGGTGACCGCGCCGTTCCATCGCTCAAGCAGCTGGTGACGCTCGTCCGGACCGATGAACTCCAGCTCACCGACGGGGATTTCGGGGCGCTCGACGGCGTCGCCCAGCAGCCTGACCAGTCGGCCGGTGACGGCCTCGACGGTGTCGGCGTCATAGAGGTCGGTGGCGTACTCGACCCTGATGTCCAGTCCACCCGGGCGGCCGTCAGCCGTGCGGTGTTCATGGAAGGAGAAGGTCAGGTCGAACTTGGAGATCTCCAGCGTCGTGAAGCCCGACTCGGCGGAGATTCCCGGGAGTTCGAGGGCGGGGGTGAGCGCTTCCTGAAGAGTGAGCACCACCTGGAAGAGGGGGTGCCGGGCGGTGGAGCGCTCGGGGTTGAGCACCTCGACCAGCCGGTCGAAGGGCAGGTCCTGGTGGGCCCACGCCGCCAGGTCGGCCTCGCGGACCCGGGAGAGCAGGTCGCGGAAGCTCGGGTCACCGGTCAGATCCGTGCGCAGCACCAGGGTGTTGACGAAGAAGCCGACCAGATCGTCCAGGGACTGCTCCGAGCGGCCCGCGATCGGGGCGCCGATCGGGATGTCGTCCCCCGCGCCGGAGCGGGACAGTGCGGTGGCGACGGCGGCCTGGGCCACCATGAACATGGTGCTGCCGGTCTCCCGGGCCAGCCGTGTGAGCGCGTCGTGCAGCTCCGCGGGAATGTGGACGCCGTGGGTGGAGCCGCGGTAGGTGGCGACCGCCGGACGCGGACGGTCGGCCGGCAGGGTGGCCTCGTCGGGCAGCCCGTCCAGTGTGTGGCGCCAGAACTCCGCCTGCCGCTCCCCGTCCGCCGCGAGCAGTTCCTGCTGCCAGAGGGTGTAGTCGGCGTACTGGACCGGCAGCGGCTCCCACGCGGGGGCGGTGCCCTGCGCACGCGCCGTGTAGGCGGCTGTCAGGTCCCGCAGCAGCGGGGTGGTGGACCAGCCGTCGGAGGCGATGTGGTGCATCACCACCAGCAGGACGTGTTCCTGGTCGCCGAGAGCGAACAGGGCTGCCCTGACCGGCAGTTCGCATTCCAGGTCGAAGCTGCGGGTGGCCTGTGCGCCGAGCTCCGCTTCGAGTGCGGCCTCGGTCGTCGCGATGACGGGCAGCTCCACCCGGACCTCGGCCGCCGGAAGCTGCCACTGGTAGGCGGCGTCGTCCGCCATTCCGAAGAGGGTGCGCAGCGACTCGTGCCGCACCACCAGGTCGGTGAGCGCGAGCTGGAGGGCCTGATGGTCGAGTGCGCCCGTGAGGCGCAGGGCCAGCGGAATGTTGTACGTCGCCGAGGGCCCCTCCAGGTGGTGCAGGAACCAGAGGCGCTGCTGGGCCGAGGAGAGCGGCACCCGCTCGGGCCTGACCGTCTCCCGGAGCGCGGGCCGCTGCACCGCGTCACCGCCCGCTTCCACGTATTCGGCCAGCGAGGCCACCGTCGGGCCCTGGAAGAGGTCCCGGACGGTGATCTGGACACCGAAGGTCTGTCGGATGCGGCTGATGAGGCGGGTGGCGAGCAGGGAATGCCCGCCGAGGTGGAAGAAGTGGTCGTCGATGGTGACCGACGGCAGTCCGAGGACCTCCGCGAAGAGACCGCACAGGACCTCCTCGCCCGGCCCCCGGGGTGCGCGCCCGGTGGCGTCGTTGCCGAACTGCGGGGCGGGCAGGGCGCGTCGGTCGACCTTGCCGTTGACGGTGAGCGGGATCTCGTCGAGGACCACGAAGGCGGACGGGACCATGTACTCCGGGAGCGTGCCGGCGATCTCGCGACGCACCGACTCGGTGTCGATCCGGGCGCCGTCGGCGGCGACCAGGTACGCGGCGAGGCGCTTGTCGCCGGGCCGGTCCTCCCGGACCACGACCGTCGCCTGCCCCACCGCCTCCTGAGCGGCCAACGCACTCTCGATCTCGCCGAGTTCGATGCGGAAGCCGCGGAGCTTGACCTGCTGGTCGGCGCGGCCGAGGTATTCGAGCGAGCCTTCGAGGTTCCAGCGGACCAGGTCGCCGGTCCGGTACATCCGCGTACCGGCCGGACCGTACGGGTCGGCCACGAACCGGTCGGCGGTCAGCGCCGGGCGGTCGAGATAGCCCTGTGCCAGGCCGGCCCCCGCGATGTACAGCTCGCCCGGGGTGCCCGGCGGAACCAGCCGCAAGCCCTCGTCCAACACGTACAGCCGGTGGTTGTCGAGAGGCTCGCCGATCGGGATCGCACCCGTGTAGTCCAGCGGACGATGGATGCGGTGGGTGGCGGCGAAGGTCGTCGTCTCCGTCGGACCGTAACCGTTCACGACGGTGACGTCCGGGCAACGGTCCATGACGCTGCGCACCGCCTCCGGCGGAACCACATCACCCCCCGCCCACACCTCACGCACCCCGGCGAACGCCTCCGGAACCTCCTCCGCCATCACCCGGAACAGACCCGCCGTCAGCCACAGCGCGGTGATCCCGTGTTCAGCGATCAACTCCTCGTACGCTGCTGCGTCGAGATGTCCTGCGGGGGCGACGACGAGGGTGCCGCCGTTGAGCCACGGCACCCACATCTCGTACGTCGAGGCATCGAACGCCATCGCGGAGTGGAACAGCACCCGACCGTGGTTGCCGTTGGCGTACATCGTCTGCGCCGCCAGGTCCGCCACATTGCGATGCGTGACCGCGACACCCTTCGGCACCCCCGTCGAACCCGACGTGAACATCGCGTACACCGGCTGATCCGCATGCACCGACACCCCAGGATCCGAAGCCTCCGAGGCCTCGCCCTCACCGCCCGTCACCGAACCCAGCACCCGCACACCCGCCGGCACCACCAACGAACCCGGATCCCGGTCCGTCACCAGATGCGTGACACCCGACTGACCCACGATCAACTCGACACGATCCGCCGGATACCGGGTGTCCAACGGCACATACACCGCACCCGCCTTCACCACACCCAACGTGGCGACCACCGCACCCACCGAACGCTCCTGGAACAACGCCACCCGACCACCCGGCCGCACCCCCTCACCGATCAGCCGACGCGCCACACCATTGGCCAGCACATCAACCTCACGATAGGAAAGCTCACGCCCCTCACCCACCACCGCAACCGCATCCGGCGTCCGCGCCACCTGCGCCGCGAACAACCGCGCAAGACCCCCACCCGGAGTACCCGTCACCGCACCGGCCCACTCCCCCAACAACACCCCACGCTCATCCGCGGACAACAACTCCAGCTCACCCACCGGAACATCCGGCGCCGAAGCCGCAGCACCCAGCAACCGCACCAGACGCTCACCCGCCAACTCCACCGAACGCGCGTCATACAGATCCGTCGCGTACTCGATCGTGATGTCCAGACCGCCCGGCCGACCATCCACCGAACGATGCTCGGCGAACGAGAACGTCAGGTCGAACTTGGCGAACCTCAGCCAGGTGAACTCCGATTCGGTGTCCAGGTCCTCGGCGACGAGCGTCGGCGTGGCCGCGTCCGTCAGTGTGAGCATCACCTGGAAGAGGGGGTGCCGGGCGGCGGACCGGTCCGGGTTGAGGGCTTCGACCAGCCGGTCGAACGGCAGGTCCTGGTGGCTCCAGGCGGCGAGGTCCGTCTCCCGGACCCGGGTCAGCAGCTCACGGAAGCTCGGATCGCCGCTGGTGTCCGTGCGCAGGACAAGGGTGTTGACGAAGAAGCCGACGAGATCGTCGAGCGCCTGGTCCGTACGGCCGGCGATCGGCGAGCCGAGCGGGATGTCGTGCCCGGCGCCCGAACGGGACAGCAGCGTCGACACCGCCGCCTGGGCCACCATGAACACCGATGCGCCCGACTCGCGCGCCAGCTCCGCGAGCGAGGAGTGGACGTCCTGGGCGAGGTGCACGGTGTGGGTGGCGCCGCGGTAGGAGGCGACGGCCGGCCGCTGCCGGACGGCGGGCAGGGTGACCTCCTCCGGCAGGTCGGCCAATGCGCCTCGCCAGTAGTCCAGTTGACGGGCGGCGACGCTCTCCTGGTCCGTGGGGTCGCCGAGCACGCCCCGGTGCCACAGTGCGTAGTCCGCGTACTGGGCGGGCAGCGGTTCCCAGGCGGGGCGCTCGCCACGCGAACGAGTGGCGTACGCGGTGCTCAGGTCGCGCATGAGCGGCTGGTAGGACCAGCCGTCGGAGACGATGTGGTGCATGACCACCAGGAGTACGTGGTCGTGCTCGCCGAGGCTGAACAGCCTTGCGCGGAACGGCAGATCGCCCGAGAGGTCGAAGATGCGCTCGGACTCGGCGGTGAGCAGTGCGGCGACGCCGTCCTCGGTCGCCGGGGTGACCGGCAGCTCCACCCGGACACTGTCGGCGGGCAGGATCCGCTGGTGGGTCCGGCCCTCGGCCTGACCGAACACGGTGCGCAGGCTCTCGTGCCGTCCCGCGACATCGGTGAACGCGGACTCCAGGGCCGCGACGTCGAGGTCCCCTCTCACCCGAACGGCGAGCGGGATGTTGTACGTCGCCGACGGGCCCTCCAGCTGATCGAGGAACCAGAGCCGTTGCTGGGCCGCCGAGAGCGGCAGCGGTTCCGGCCGTTCCTGGGCGGTCAGGGCAGGGCGGGCGGACTCGCCGCCGCCGGTGGCGACGTACTCGGCGAGCAGCGCCACGGTCGGGTACTCGAAGAACTGCCGCAGCGTCAGCTGGACATCGAGGACGGTGCGCACCCGGCTGACCAGCCGGGTCGCCAGCAGCGAGTGGCCGCCGAGAGTGAAGAAGTCGTCGTCGATGCCGATCGACGGCAGGCCGAGGGAGTGGGCGAACAGGCCGCAGAGGACCTCCTCGACGGGGTTGCGCGGGGCCCGGCCGCCCGGTGCCGCGCCGGCCCGGGGAGCGGGCAGTGCGCGCCGGTCCAGCTTGCCGTTCGGAGTCAGCGGCAGGGTCCCCATCGGGACGACCGCCGAGGGCACCATGTACTCGACGAGCTGCTCGCCCGCGTACCGGAGGAGTTCGGCTCCGTCCAGGACGCCTTCCTCGGCGGGTACGGCGTAGGCCACCAGGCGCTTGTCGCCGGGCCGGTCCTCGCGGACGATGACCGCGGCCTGGGCGACGGAGGGGTGGCGGACCAGCACGGTCTCGATCTCGCCGAGCTCGATGCGGTTGCCGCGCAGCTTGACCTGCTGGTCCGCGCGGCCCAGGAACACGACCTCACCGTGCTCGTTCCAGGCGGCCAGGTCGCCGGTGCGGTACATGCGGCTGCCGGCGGGCCCGTACGGGTCGGCGGTGAAACGCTCGGCGGTCAGGGACGGCAGCCGGCCGTAGCCCTGGGCGAGGTGCGGCCCCGCGACATAGAGTTCGCCGGTCTCGCCCGGGGCGGTGTGGCGCAGCTCGGCGTCCAGGACGTACATGGCAGTGTTGGCCATCGGGATGCCGAGGTGCAGCCGGTCGAGGGTGCGCACCTCGGGGGTGAAGGCCTGGTAGCTGCAGAAGACGGTTGCCTCCGTGGGACCGTAGACGTGCACGAACGTGGTGTCCGGGCAGTGGTCGAGGGCCCGTTGGAGGGCGGTGGCGGACAGGACGTCGCCGCCGGTCCAGATCTCGCGCAGCTGCTTGAGGCCGTCGATCGCCTCGCTGGCCATGGCGTCGAAGAGGGCGGTCGTGAAGTAGGCGGCGGTCACCCGGTAGCGGGTGATGGCGTCGGCCAGCTCGCCGATGTCGATCTTCGGTGCGGACAGCACGACTGCCAGTCCGCCACGCAGCAGCGGCACCCACAGCTCGTAGGTCGAGGAGTCGAAGGGCAGCGGCGAGTAGGCGAGCACCCGCTCGTGGGCCGCGGCGCCGAAGCCCGGGTCCAGGGCCAGTTCGACCACGTTGCGGTGGGTGTTCACGACGCCCTTGGGGGTGCCGCTGGAGCCGGAGGTGAACATGATGTACAGCGGCTGGTCCGGGTGGACCGTGACATCGGGTGCGGTGGCAGCCGTGTCGGCCGTGGCGCTCGCGTCGTCGAGCCGCAGGGCGGGCAGCTCCCCCGCGAAGCCGGTGTCCCCGGCCGGGCGGTCGGTGACCAGGAGGGTGGCCCCGGTACTGCCGAGGATCCAGGCGAGCCGCTCCTCGGGCTGACGGGGGTCGAGGGGGACGTACACGCCGCCGCTCTTCAGCACGGCGAGGACCGTGACGACGTAGGCGAACGAGCGGTCGAAGAGGAGGCCCACCGCGTCGCCCGGCCGTACGCCCTCGGCGACGAGCCGGTGCGCGAGGGCGTTGGCCGCGCCGTCCAGCTCCCGGTAGGTGAGACGGCGGTCCTCACGGACAAGGGCGACGGCCTCCGGGGTACGGGCGGCCTGCGCGGTGAAGAGAGCGTGCAGCGCGCCCACGGGAAGGTTCTCGGCCGTGTCGTTGTACGTGGCGACGTGCGCGGGGACGCCGACGCCGAGGGAGAGAGCCGGATCGGTTTGCGGCTGGGACATCTCGACACCTTCTTGGTAGCTCGGATCTCGTGGTCTCGCGGCGTGCCGGGAGACCGACGGAGCCACGGTGGATGACGTGCAAATGGTGCGAAGCAGGGCGGTGGAGCGGGGGGATCAGCCGGTGCGGGAGGCCGTCGCGGCGTCGGCCGGCAGCAGGACGTCGTCCGCTTCCAGGGCGTTCGCGTGGTACTTGCCGACGGAACTGATCAGCAGCCGGAGTTCCAGGGCGATGGCCTCGACCAGCCGGACCAGGCCGGCTTCGGCGTCCTCGTCCACGGCGAGCAGTGCGGCCCGGCCGAGGCCGACGGCGCGTGCGCCGAGCGCCAGCGCCTTCGCGGCCCTGCTGCCTTCCCAGATCCGCCCGCTGGCGAGCAGGCAGTGGTCGGTGCGGCCGATGCGGGTGAGGCACTCGCCGAGCGGGAGTCCCACCTGGCCGAGGAAGGCGGTCGGCGCCCAGGCGGTGCCGCCCTCCGCGCCGTCCACGGTGACGGAGTCCGCGCCGGCCGCCCAGGCGGTGGCCGCGGCGTGGGCCACGTCGCGGCCGGGGTGCAGCTTCACCCACACCTTCGCGCGGGGGAAGTTGTTCCGCATCAGCCGGATCTGCTGGCGCAGGATCTCCTCGGTGAAGGTCCCGGGGCTGCTGATCCGCAGCACCGAGTCGCTGTCAGCGCCGAACACCGCGTCCATGGCGTACTGTTCGGCGACCCTGCCGCCGGCCTCGCGGCCCAGGACAGTGAGACCGCCGAGCCCCGGTTTGGCGCCCTGGCCCACCTTCAGTTCGAAGGCGAGCCGGCCGGTGGCCAGCAGCGGCTCGGACACCGGGTCGCTGTAGACCAGGTTCCACACCTCGGCGTCCGCGTCCTCGGTGGACTGCTGCACCACCACGCCGCCGTGCTCGTCGTCGGCGGCGGCCGTGTACGCGGCGATCCGGCCGAGCAGCGGGGAGGCCGCGGAGTCGGCGGCCGCGCGGTAGCCGTTGACCGGCACCACGTTCTCCCCGATGACCATCGGGATGCCGAGCTGCCCGGCCTGGCGTCCGGCTGCCTCGCCCAGGTCGTGGCTGGCGACCTGGGTCGAGCCGAACGCGGACACGTAGAGCGGCAGCCGGGAGGCGAACCCGCCGACCCGGGTGTCCAGTTCGACATCCGTGTACAGCGGTTCACGGGCCAGGTCGATGAGCTTCTTCAGGCGCTCCGGCATGAACACCGGAGGTACGATCCTGGCGCGCTCCAGCAGGTCGTGCGGGTCCTGTCCGGCCGGGATCGCGCCCAGCATGCTGCTGCCGTAGGACTCCAGCGCGGGGAAGACCCCCGCCGCTCCGGCCCTGGCCCGGTGCCGCACCTGTTCCTCGGGGAAGCCCGCGGCGCTCAGTACCGCACTCATGCCGACACCACGCCGGGGAGCTTCGGGTAGGCGCTGGCCTCCCAGGCGGCGGTGCGGCCGGTGACGTACCGGGTGAAGCGCTCCAGGCCGATGCCGAACCCGGAGCTGGCGGGGATGCCACGGCGGGCCAGGTCGAGGTACCAGCCGTACTTGGCGGGGTTCTCGCCGGTCTCGCGCATCCGGGTGACCAGGGCCGCGTAGTCGTGCTCGCGCTCGCTGCCGCTGGCCAGTTCGCCGTAGCCCTCGGGGGCGATCAGGTCGAAGTTCCGCAGGACGCCGGGGCGGTCGGTGTCCTCCTGGTCGTAGAAGCCCCGCGAACCCTTGGGATAGTCGACGACGAAGAACGGGCGGCTGGTCTTCGCGGAGAGAATCTCCTCGCCCTCCCAGTCGATCTCGGCGCCGGGGTCCTGCGGGTGGCCGAGCGCCAGCAGGTCCGCGGTGGCCTCCTTGTGCGTGGTGCGGCCGAACGCCCCCTGGACCACCTCCCGGAAGGCGTCCCGGTCCCGGCCGAGGAGCTCCAGGTCCCCCGGCATCTCGCGGACGACCTCGTCGACGACATGCGCGACGAGCCGCTCGGCGAGCTCCATCGCGTCCTCGCGGCGGGCGTCACGGATCTCCACGTCGATCTGGTGGAACTCGGCGAGATGGCGGTGCGTGACGGCCGTCTCCAGCGGTTCCAGCCGCACGTTGGGCGCGATGTAGAAAATCTTGTCAAAGGCCAGCAGCGATGCCTGCTTGTAGAGGATCGCGCTGGTCATCAGCTTGTACTTGTGGCCGTAGAAGTCGACGTCCACCTGCTTGGAGCCCCGGATTCCCGGGTCGGTGACCGGTCCGATGACCGGCGGCAGCAGCTCCTGGAACCCCTGCGCGGTCAGGAAGGCGCGGGTCGCCGCGAGCATGCGGCTCTGCACCCGCAGCGTGGCACGGGTCGGCTCGGCCATCAGGTGCTGGTCGGGAGAGGCCGGGAACGAGGGCGCGACGCGGCCGTGGGACTCGGCGATCGTGCTGGTCATGGTGCTACCTCCTGGGTGTGCTGCCGATGGGCTGCCGGGCGACGGGCCGCCGTGGGGAGCGAGGGGCGGGAAGCGGACGAGGGAACGATGCGGTCGTGCCGGCGCTGGACGAACGACAGGGCGTCGAACAGCCCGGCGGCGGTGAGCCGCCGGCCGCGGTCGCGGACGGGCCCGAGGGGCATCGCCCCGATCTCGGACCAGGTGAGGCGGCCGGACCCGTCGATATGACTCCGGGTGCGGCCCGCGTTGTCGGGGTGCAGGCAGTAGGGAACGTCGAGGTATCCGCGGGCGAAGGCCTTCAGCAGGGCCTGGCCCAGGTCGTCGTCCAGGTTCAGCACGGCGTCCACCAGGGCACGGGCCTCGGCGTAGACGGCGTTGTCCGCCGGGTCGGAGCTCGGGACGGGTACGTTCCCGGGCCGGTGGCCGGTCGCCGTGCGGTGCCGGGCGGCGGCCCGCGCGGCGACCCGGAGGGCCTCGACGTTCTCCGCCACGGTCGGGATGCGGTGCGCCTCGGCCACGGTCTTCACGATCAGCCGGGCCGCCCCGGTCTCCACGGCCAGTTCGGCCGAGCGTTCCAGGAGTTCCAGGGAGCCGTGCCGGGTCTGCGGGTAGAGACCCATGTAGGTGTAGAGGACGATGTGCCAGTCGGTGTCCGGCAGGAACTCGCCGGCCAGCCGGTGCAGCGCGTGCATCGCGTCGCGGTCCTGGGCCGCGTTGGTCTGCTGGGCGTAGCTGAGCGAGATGCTGCGCAGCCCCGCCCGGTGGAAGAAGAGTGCCTCCAGCGCACTGATCGCGACGAGCAGTCCGGGCGGGCACAGCTGTCCGAGCATGCAGCCGCCGAAGGTCTCCAGATGCGGTTCCGCCCCGGTGGCGCGCAGTCCGGCCAGGACGTCGCAGCTCTCCTGCCAGTTGCGTACGGAGTCCAGGAGCGGGGTGCGTCCGTAGGGCAGGCAGTAGGAGACCGGTCCGCCCTCCGTCGCGTCCAGGCCGAGCCGGGCCAGCGCGGCCACGATGCGCTGGGGGCGTGCCGATCCGTGCCGGATCTGCACCGGGAAGCCGGCGTCCCGGACGCCGTCGAGGACCCAGCGCGAGGTGTGCGGGCTGTAGGAGGTGATGGGGAACCCGTTGAGCGGGACGCCGCCGTTCAGGGCGCGGGCCGCGGACGCCTCGTCGTTGACCCGGGTGTAGCTGTCGATGGTCATGGTGCCGACGACCGCGTCGGCCGCTCCCTTGGTGGCCAGCAGGCCGGCCCTCATCAGAGCGGGGTCGGAGAAGCCCATGCGGGGCTGCACCACGAGTGTTCCGCGGGCCTGTGCCCCGGCGACGAAGCGGCCGAAGGAGAGCGGTCGCCGGTGCACGGTGGTGCGGCTCCCGGGGGCCGCCTCCTGGACCGGCGCGGTCATCGTTCCACCTCCTTGGGAAGCGAGTCGACGTAGGACTCGAAAGCGGCGATGTCGACGCCGTCCTGGAAGACCGCGTCGAACCCGGCCCTCATGAGGGCGTCGGCCTCTTCCTCCCCGTCCCCGGACACGCCGAGCTTGCCGCCGATGACCGCGGGCAGGCCGGTCAGCTCCCAGCGCGACCGGATGGCCCCGATCAGGGGCTCGGCGTCGTGGAAGCCGTGCCCGTTGACACTGCTGACGACCAGGAGGTCGGGCTGGAACTTGCAGCAGGACTCGACGATCTCGTCCTCGGGCACGCAGGAACCCAGATTGACGACCTTGTGCCCGAGGTCTTCGAGCAGCAGTTGGATGTAGATGAGATTCCAGGTGTGAGCATCGGATTGCAGTCCGGTGACAACAACATCCAGCGGCCCGGATCGATGACGAGCCGCCCATTCCGCAGGCTTCATTGTTCGCTTCGTCCACATCATTGGATGACAAGGGGAGAAAGAGGTCCAGGCTTGCCCGGAACTTCCTTTCGGCCACAACCGTAGATTCGCTCCCGAGGCGTTTCCGGCGTCACCGGCGGCAACTGGGCGGCAGCAGAGGAGCAGTTGACCGACAGTCCGGTGCCGGGCCCGCGGCGGGACGTGAGACTGGCCGCACTGCACACCCGCAGAATTCAGCGCCCGGCCCCGTGCACACCGCCGGCGAAAGACCGAGGAGTCATGACATGGCAGAGACCGGCCACAGCGTCCGTGCGGCGGACGTGCTCGCGGACGTCCTGGCGGAGGTACGGGAACGGGTCGACCGGCGGGAGGCGCTGGGTGAGGCCCAGGTCGCCGTGCTCGAAGCCGCGGTGAACATTGTCCGCGCAGGTCAGCTCGGGTTCGAGGTGATGCCGGTGGAGCGTTCGGAGCTGGTGCGCGAGGCGCTCGGCGCGGTGCGCGCGGCCACCGTGGCGACCGGGGTCGCCCTCACCTACGCGCACCAGACGGCCCGTGTGCTCACCTGATCCGGCGGTCCGTCGATCCAGCGGTCCGTGGTGCCGCCGATCTGCCTGGACTTCTGCCCGGCGAACCGGTCCGCGGCTCCTAGCATTTGATGCAGCCGAAACACTCAGACACACCCGACGACATCACGTACAACTTCGTCCAACCGAGGTGGAAATCATGGCAACCAACCCGTTCGAGGACTCCCAGGGCCGCTATGTAGTGCTGGCCAACGAAGAGGGTCAGTATTCGCTGTGGCCGGCCCGGATCCAGCAGCCGGCGGGCTGGGAACTGGTGAAGGACGAGGGCAGCAAGCAGGAGTGCGGCGAATTCATCGAGGCGAACTGGACCGATATGCGACCGCGTTCGGTGGTTGCGGCGATGGGTGGCTGAACCCATCGGTCGTCCCGATCCGGAAGGGCGGGTGCGAGGCGCAGCACGCGCCCCGCACCCGCCCTTTTCCGTACAGCGACCGGCACCGGTTCCCGTACCCCGGACATGCGAAAGGCTCCTGGCGGACATGGGTGGTCTCGGTCGTGAACCCATGTCCGCCAGGAGCCGATGGTGCGGGCGGTCAGTCCTGGACGCCGCGTACGCACCACTCCAGGACCGCCGCGGCGGCAGTCATCTTGTGGTGGGCCTGCCGCCAGGCCCGGCTCGACGGGCCGTCGAGGACCTCGTCGGTGACCTCCTCGCCGCGGACCGCGGGCAGGTCGTGCAGGAAGACGGTGCGCGGGCCGGCGAAACGGTCCAGGAACGCACGGTTGATCTGGAAGCCGTCGAAGTCCCGGAGCCAGTCGGGGTTGTCCTTCGTCACCCCCATGGTCTGCCACCGGCTGGTGTACACCGCGTCCACCGGCCCCTCGACCGCGTCGGCCGTCACTACCTGGCTCACCAGGGCCTTGCCGC
This sequence comes from Streptomyces sp. NBC_01363, assembly GCF_026340595.1. GTDB lineage: Bacteria > Actinomycetota > Actinomycetes > Streptomycetales > Streptomycetaceae > Streptomyces. The sequence goes on along the minus strand of NZ_JAPEPF010000001.1, from coordinate 4,684,169 downwards.
CACTGAGTTCGTCCGCCAGGTCCAGGGTCTCCTTGGGCACCTCGTAGCCCGCCGGGCACAGCAGGGTGAGGCGCAGGCCGGGGGTGAGGGCCGCGGCGAGCGCGAGGGCCGCGCCCGAGCTGTTGCCCTCGCCGACGGCGAGCAGGTGCAGGCCGTCGAGCGAGCCGAACTCCTCCGCCAGGGTGGCGAGATCGGCGATGGCCTGGGTCGGGTGCTCGTCCAGGCTCAGGGCGTTGACGACGGCCAGGTCCTCGCTGCTGCCGAGTCGGCGGATCTCCTCCACGTCCCCGTTGGTGCGTACGACGAGCGCGTCCAGGTACTGCCCGAGCACCCGGGCGGTGTCCTCGACCGTCTCGCCGGTGGTGAGCTGCAGTTCGTTCGGACCGAAGGTGATCACATCGGCGCCGAGGCGGGTCGCCCCGCTCCAGAAGGATGTACGGGTCCGGGTCGAGGACTTGCGGAAGTAGAGACCGACCTGGCGTCCGGCCAGCGGCTTCGGCACGATGCCGTCGCGGCCGAACGTGACGGCGCGCCGGACGAGGTGGTCCAGCTCGGCGGGCGTCAGGTCGGCCAGGGAGATCAGGTTGCGCATGGGTGAGGTGCCTTTCACGAGGACGAGGACGGGGTCGGGCTGCGGAACGGGGAACGAGAGGCCCCGGGTGGCGCGAGAGCCTGTCCTGCGGAGCAGGGTCGGACAGGCCCGAGGGGGCGGGAGGGGCACGGAGGAAGGCGCGGGGCGGCCTCGGACGGGACGCGCGCGGGGCTTCCCCGGCGTCCCGGCGGGGCGGTCCTCATTCGGTCAGTGCGACGGCGAGAGCGGCGGGCCGTGTCTCCTGCTCCGCGTCGAGGACCGCGCGGACCAGATTGAGCACGGTGAAGCCCACCGGGTCGCCCGCCGTGGTGGGGAGCCGGCGGATCAGGCCGCGGACCAGCAGGGCATGCACATCACGGGCGGTCTCGGCCAGGGAGGTGCCGCAGGCACGCGCGGCGCCGTCCACCGTCCACGGGTCCTCCAGCGTCGCCAGCGTGCGGAGCAGAGCGGCGGACTGCGGGTCGAGCCCGGTCACGGCGGCGGTGAGCCGCTCGCCCAAGGTGGGGCCGGCGGCGGGATCGGCGGGCGTGACCCCGTCGAGCAGGACCAGCGGTGTGGTGCGGGCGATGTCCAGGAGCTGCTGCGGGGAGTACAGCAGCAGCCATGAGGCGGCGGCTTCCAGCGCCTGCGGCATGCCGTCCAGGGCCCGGCAGATGTGGGCCACGGTGGTGACGACGGAGTCGGTGGGGAGGAAATCGGGTCGCATATAACTGACATGGGAGAGCGTCAGCTCGACGGCGTGCCGGTCCGCGACGAGGGAGCCGCCCACCGGCTCGGCGGCGAGATCGGCGGCGGTCGGCACCGCCAGTGGAGCCAGCGGGAGCAGCCGTCCACCGGGCAGCTGGACCGGACGATCGGTGGTGGTGAGTATTTTCAGGCGCTCGCAGGCACGCAGCAGACTCAACAGGCGAGGGGTGACAGATGGTGACGCATCGTGACCATCCAGCACGATCAAGGTCGCCTTGGACCCTATGAGCGCGGCCAGTTCCTCGAATTCCTCGCCGTCCCGGACGAGTGCGCGCACCCACCCGGTCACGGTCGCCTGCGGATTGTTGGGGTCCGTTCCGGTGGTCTCCGCGGTGTCGTTGAGGGAGACCCACAGCACCGGAACCCGGTCCCGGGCGTGAATCACCGAGGCGGCCTCCTGGGCGAGCCGCGACTTCCCCACTCCCGGCAGACCCACCAGGGTCAGCAGCCGCTCGTGATCCGTGCGCAACCGGGCTGTCAGCGCTTCCAGTTCCGGGCGCCGCCCGATCAGCGGGCGCAGCGGAGGGGGCGGTGTGGCGAGGCCGGTTCCGTAGATGTCCTGGAAGACGCGCCCTGCGGCCTTTGCATCGACGGCGAGTTCCAGCTCGACGCGCCGCGCGTCGCTGAGCCTCATGGCATTGGCGAGGAGCTTCAGCGTTTCCCTGCGCGGGTGCTGGACCCGACCCAGTTCCAGGTCTCGAATGGCTCGGACGCTCACCGTGGAAAGCCCGGCGAGCTGTTCCTGAGTGAGTCCCGCCCGCCGGCGCGCATTCTGCAGCAGAACGTCGAGCCCGGGTGCGGGCTGGGAATTCATCATTGTCTCCTCGGTCTCCACATGCTCAGAAAACGCAATGGCCGGTTACCCGACCGCCCAGGACTGTCCGGAACGCATGGCCCGGTCCGGGATCTTTCCGGTCCGCTCACGCTCCGTACGCTCCGTACTCCCCGTGGCAGCGAAGGCCTGCCGTCGATGAACAGACTCCATCGAGCCATTCCCGAACTCTTCCCGGTGCAGTACCGCGAGTTCCTTCTGCAAGGGCTACGATCGCCTCGCGCTGGTGAAGCGCTGCGGGTGCGCAGAGCTGAGGGGGAGGATGCGTGTCAACTGCAGAAGAGTTTCGGCTGCGCTTCAACATTCTTGGCCCGATAGAGGGTTGGTCCAACGGGACGCGACTCCGGTTGGGCGGTGTCATACAGGAGCGAGTTCTGGCCACTCTGCTTCTGGAGCCCGGAAAAGTGCTTCCGGTTTCCCGGCTGGTCGAGGCGGCCTGGGACGAGGAACCGCCGACGACCGCACCGCACCAAGTGCGCAAGGCAGTTGCCGATCTCCGAAGACGGATACCCGGCGGTGCCGACGTCCTCGTCACCGACGGGCCCGGCTATCGCGTAGCCCAGGAACAATGTGAAATCGACGTGGCCGAATTTGGCCTACTGATACGCAAAGCGAAGCTCGCGGCGTCCGATGGCCGGACGGCCGAAGCCGCCGAGATATTGCGCGGCGCCCTCGCACTCTGGCGCGGACCTGTTCTGTCGGGCGGCGGCGGTCCGGTCATCGAGGCCGCGTCGACCTCCATCGAGGAGCGCCGGCTGACCGCGGCGGAACAGCTCTTCGAACTCCACCTCGCACTCGGCGAGGCCGCCGAACTCGTCGTCGAACTGCGGGAACTGGTCCAGCAGCACCCCTTGCGCGAGTCCCTGCGCGGCCAGTTGATGATCGCCCTGTACCGGTCCGGGCGGCAGGCCGAGGCCCTGGACGAGTACGGCAAGGTGCGCGAGCTCCTCTCCGAGGAACTCGGCATCGACCCCGGCCCCAATCTGACCAAGCTGTACGAGGGAATCCTGCGGGAGAGCCCCGAACTGGCCGGCCCCGAGCCGGCCGCCGCCCCCGTCGTCGCCGTGGCGCTGCCCGCCGAACCCCCCAGCACCCTCCCGTACGACCTCGCGGACTTCACCGGCCGGGACCGGGAACTGGCCGAAATCCTGCACGGCGCCAAGAGCGGCGGCGAGCAGGGCCCCCAGATCGTGGCCATCGACGGCATGGGCGGCTGCGGCAAGACCTCGCTCGCGGTGCGGGCCGCGCACCGGCTCGCCCCGGACTACCCGGACGGTCAGCTCCACATCGACCTGCGCGGATACACTCCGGGCGACCAGCCGGTGACCGCCGGCATCGCGCTCGACACTCTGCTGCGGGCCGTCGGCGTGCCGGGCAATCTCATCCCCGACGACGCGCCCGCCCGCACGGCCCTGTGGCGTGCCACCCTGGTCGGCAAGCGGCTGCTGATCCTCATCGACAACGCTGCCGACGCCGCCGCCATCCGCCCGCTGCTGCCCCTCTCCCCCGGCTGCCTCGTCATGGTCACCAGCCGGGCCCGTCTGGTCGATCTGGACGGCGCTCAGTGGATCTCGATCGGGGTGATGCCGCCCGAGGACAGCGCGATGCTGGTGGCCGAGACGCTCGGTGCCGAGCGCGTCGCCGCCGAGCCCGAGGCGGCCGTGGAACTCGCCCGGCTCTGCGGCCACCTCCCCCTCGCGCTGCGGATCGCCACCGCCCGGCTGCGCAACCGCCCGCGCTGGACGCTCCAGTACCTGGCGGAACGGCTGCGCGACGAGACCCGCAGGCTCGACGAGCTCAGCTCGGGCGCCCGCAGCGTCTCCGCCACCCTGCGCCTGTCCTACCAGGCCCTGGACGAGGAGTGCCGGAACGCGTTCTCGACGCTGGCCCTGCACCCGGGCAGCGACATGGACGTCCACGTGGCCGGTGCGCTGCTGGGCTCCTCCGCCCGGGACGCGGAGGACCTGCTGGAGATGCTGCTCGACGTCCACCTCGTGCAGCAGCCGGAGATCGGCCTCTACACCTTCCACGACCTGGTCCGCAGCTTCGCGCAGAGCCTGCTCGTCGAGTCCCCCGAGGACTCCGGGGCGGTGGAGCGGCTGCTGGGCTACTACCTGACCGCCACCGAGGTGGCGTGCGACCTCCTCTACTCCGGGCGGCGCAGGCGCAGCACCGGTATCGAACCCTCCGCGGCCGAACTGCCGGACCTCGGCACGCCCGAGCGGGCGCGGAAGTGGTTCCAGCGCGAGCAGACGTCGCTCCTCGCGGCCGTCACGCTCGCCGAGCGCCGGGGTCACGACCGCTATGTGGTGTGCCTGGCCCGCAATCTCGTCTTCCAGCTCAACGACCTCGGTCTCCTGGAGGAGTTCGGCGAGCTGAGCCGGGTCGCGGTCGCCGCCGCCAACCGCCTGGAGGATCTGGCACTGCTGGGGGTGAGCCTGTCCAACCTGGGCGTCGCCTGCTGGAAACTCGGCCGTCTTTCCGAGGGCCTCGAAGCCGCCCGCAAGAGCCGGGACGTCGCGATCCGGCTCGGCGACCTGCACACCCAGGCCCACAGCGAGAGTGTCCTCGGCCAGTTCAACAGTCTGCTCGGCGACTTCTCCGCGGCCCTGGGCCACATGGAGACGGCGATCGCGCATGAACGCGACCTGGACATGCCGCGCGCGGAGGCCGAGAGCCTGACCATCCTCAGCACACTCTACGAACAGTGGGGACGGTACGAGGAGGCGCGGGACGCGGCCCAGCGGTCGGCCGAACTGAGCCGGCAGCTGGGGCAGCACGAGGGGTTGCCCGGCGCCGTCACCGACCTCGCCTTCGCCCACGTCGGCCTGGGCGCGTACGAGGAGGCCGACCGCTGCCTGACGGAGGCCCGCGCACTGTACGGGGACGCCGGCAACGAGGCGAACCTCGCCCTGACCCTGGCGTTGTCTGCCGATGTGGAGAACCGACTGGGAAGGCCGCCCCGCGTCCCGGACCAGGCGGAGCTCGCCCTCGACATGATGCGGACGAACTCCTCGCCCCTGCGCCGGGCCAAGGTGGAGAACGTGGTGGGCCGGCTGCGCCGCCGGCAGGGCGACGCGGCGGCGGCGCTCGCGCTGCACACCCACGCCCATGAACTCGCCTCGTCCCTCGGCTACCGCATCGAGCAGGCCTACGCGCTCGCGGGAATGGCCGACGTCCTCGGGGACACACCGGACTCGGCCCGGTACCGGGCGGAGGCCGAGCAGTTCTTCACCGAGATGGACGTACCGGCGGATCACCGGCGCAGCTGACGCCCGCCCGCCGGCGCCGTCCCCGGAGCAGCCCGCGCGCACGGCAGCCGCCCGGCCGGGGCCGCCGCCCCGGGACGGACAGCGACGAGCCCCGCACCGTGACTCCGGTGCGGGGCTCGTGTGTCGAGGCGGTGGGATCACATGGCGGGGGACGTCGGGCCCTTGTCGTCGTCGGTGCCCTGCGTACCGATCACGGTCGGACCCTTGTCGTCGGTGATCGTCCGGGCGACGATCGTCGGGCCCTTGTCGTCGGCGAGCACGTGGGTGCCGATGACCGTCGGGCCCTTGTCGTCGGCGAGCACGTGGGTGCCGATGACCGTCGGCCCCTTGTCGTCGGCGAGCACGTGGGTGCCGATGACCGTCGGCCCCTTGTCGTCGGCGAGCACGTGGGTGCCGATGACCGTCGGCCCCTTGTCGTCGGCGACAACCTGCTGAACACCCCGGGAGTCGTGCGACTGCCCCACCTCGACGGCCGTGCCGATACCGAAGGCCAGCGTCGCCGCGATGATCCCGAAGAGTCCAGCAAGCTTGCGTCCCATGTCCCGCCCCTAAGTGGTGTTTGTGAGGTTCTGCGGTGTTCCGCTTCCCGACACCACTGATGTTGCTGATCGGCGTTCCCGGTCCGTTCCTGCCCCGATACCGCCGGGGGGAACTGCCGCGGGAACGGACCGGCAACGGCTATTCCACGTCGAGCTGACAGGCGGCGACCCGGGGCCCGAGGGGGGTGAGCACCACACGCGTACGGGCCGTTCCCGACTCGTGGCCGGCCAGGTCGAGCAGCGATCTCACGAGGGAACGGAGCACCGCGCGCTCCGTCTCGTCCAGGACCGCCGGACCGGCACCGTTCCCGGGCGGCCACTCCACGATCCCGGCCACCGTGTGCATGCCGTTCTCGGTTCTGGTCTCGACGCTCAGCTGGGGCCCCTCCAAGGACTCCGGCGCGGTGTAGGGATGGGACTGAACACCGGACGCCACACGCTCGGCCCACCGTTCCACGGTGGACAGGTCCTGGAGGGCCTGGCGCAGTTCCGTCCCGTCGGGCGAACGATCCCTGGGGTCCTTCACGGAGTACTCCTTCTGCAGACAACTACAGAACGACCCTTGCCCTCCCTGCTCCCGGTTCCCTCCCGAACCGTTCCCGCTTTCTTCCCGTTCCCGCGTTCGCTAAGGGAACGCAGCGGTAATCGACGGCCGCATGATGGCCCCGTTCCACTCAGACAGGGATCCGTGGTGATCCGCAGAGGATGCGACATCCTGGGGGATTGAGGCGTGGCAACCAAACCATTCGTCGGCTCGGGCACGATGTGCCGGCTGCCGGTGCACAAGGGATCCGGATCCTGATGGGCACCCGGATATCAACGGACATTCCCGGTCGTTTTTCGGGAATGGGGCCCTTTCTCCTCGTCTGGTCCGGTCAGGCGGTATCCCTGGCAGGAAGCGCGGCGGTCCGGTTCGCCTTCATCGTCGAGGTGTGGTCGTCCGGCGGGAACGCGACCGCCGTCACCATCCTCTCGCTGTGCGCCATGCTGCCGCAGGCCGTGTTCAGTCCCATTGCGGGCGCAATCGTCGACCGTATACCCAAGCGCACCGCGCTCCAGATAGCCGATGCCGGCGGGCTCCTCGTGGTGGGCACGCTGGCGCTGCTCCACTACCTCGGCGCCTTCCACGCCTGGCAGGTCTATCCGGCCGCCGTACTGCTCGGCGTCTGCGCCGCCTTCCAGTTCCCGGCCCTGTCCTCGGCCGTTCCCCTCCTGGTCCGCAAGGACCAACTGGACCGCACCAACGGCCTGCTGGCAGGTGCGAAGAGTGCCGCCGGGATCGGCGGCCCCGCGCTGGGCGGTCTGCTCGTCACGCTCTTCGGGATCGGCCCGACGCTCCTGGTCGACCTGGCCAGCTACGCGTTCGCCCTCATCGGCATCCGGATCGTGCGCTTCAACGGCGACCGGGTGACGAAGGACGCCGCCGCGCCGCGCAAGCGGATCACCGCCGATGCCGTCGAGGGGCTGCGCTACCTGTTCCGGGTGCCCAGCCTGCGCGACCTGATCGTCAACTTCTGTGTCGTCAACCTCGTCATGGTCTTCGGCTTCGCCCTCATCTCGCCGATGGTGCTGATGCGGGCCGGCAACGGCGCACTCGCCGCGGTCAACACCTCGGTCGGTATCGGCGGAGTGGCCGGCGCCCTGCTGATGGCGGCCTGGGGCGGTCCCGCGAACCGGGGCCGGGGCATGATGCTCGGCGTGGTCGGCATGTGCCTGTCCGCCCTGGTGGTGATGAGCCTGGTGGACGGGGTGACCGGCTGGTGCCTGGCCATCCTGGTCGGCGCCCTGCTCATGACGGTGGTCAACGCCTCGATGCAGACGATCGTGCAGACCAAGGTCCCCCACGAATGGCAGGGCCGGGTCTTCGGCGCGGTGATGTTCCTGTCGCAGATCTCCGTGCCCGTCGCCATGGCGGTCTCCGGACCGCTCGCCGACCATGTCTTCGAACCGCTGGCCGCCCGGGGCTCCGGGCTCTTCACCGTGCTCGGTCCCCTCGTCGGCGACGGTCCGGGCAGCGGCATGGCGGCCATGTTGCTCCTCGCCGGCATCGGCGGGACCGGGGTCGCCCTCTGGGGACTCGCCAGCCGCTCGATCCGGGACATCGACACCCTGCTGCCCGACCTCGACGCGCCGCAGGAGCCCGTCGAGCAGAGCGGCGGGCAAGGAGGTGAGCGGGATGAGGTGCGTGCATGAACTGTTCGAGGAGCAGGTGGCACGGACGCCCGGCGCGACAGCGCTGATCCACGGCGGCGAACGGATCGACTACGCCGGACTCGACGCGCAGGCGGCCCGGTTGGCGGGTCTGCTGGCCGCACGGGGCATCCGGGCCGGCGACACGGTCGGGGTGTACCTGGAGCGCTCCACCGCACTCGTCGTGACGGTGCTCGGCATCCTCAAGGCCGGAGCCGGCTACGTGATGCTGGACCCCGGCTTCCCCGCCGAACGGCTGCGCGCGATGGCCGAGGACGCGAGGACGGCCGTGGTCGTCTCGGCCCGGGACGCCGCGCCCGGGATGCTCGACGTGGCACAGGTGCACATCGAGGACGCGCACGGGGCGCAGCCGCTGCCGCGCGGCGCCGTCCCGGTCCGGCCCGACGACATCGCCTGCGTGATGTTCACCTCCGGCTCGACCGGGCGGCCGAAGGGCATCGCCTCGTCGCACCACGCAATCACGTCCACCCTCACCGGGCAGACCTTCGCGTCGTTCGGCCACGGCGCGGTCTGGCTCCAGTGCGCCCCGCTGTCGTGGGACGCGTTCGCCCTGGAGCTGTGGGGGCCGCTCATGAACGGCGGGACCTGCGTCCTGCACCCGGGGCAGCGGCCCGAACCCTTCGTGATGGCACGGCTCGTCGCCGAGCACGGCATCACCTCCCTGTACCTTTCGGCATCCCTCTTCAACGTCATCGTCGACGAGTACCCGCAGGTGATGGACGGACTGCGGGAACTCGTGGTGGGCGGCGAGGCCCTGTCCGCGCCGCACGCGGCCCGCGCCCTGGAGCGCAGTCCGCGGCTGCGGCTGAGCAACGGCTACGGGCCCGTCGAGTGCATGATCTTCCTGACCGTCCATCCGGTGACCCGCGCCGAGCTCGGCGCGGGTCCGGTGCCGATCGGCCGTCCGCTGGCGGGGAAGCGGCTGTACATCCTCGACGAGGACCTCCGTCCGGTACCGGACGGCCGCACCGGGGAGATCTACGCCGCCGGGGCGGGCGTCGCCCGCGAGTACCGGGGACGGCCCGCGCTGACCGCCGAACGCTTCGTCGCGGCCCCGTCCGGTGAGCGTGTCTACCGCACCGGCGACCTCGGGCGACGGCGTGCCGACGGAGTCCTCGAATACCTGGGCCGGGCCGACAGCCAGGTGAAGATCCGGGGCTTCCGGGTGGAGCCGGGTGAGGTCGAGAGCGTTCTGGCCCGGCACCCCGGCATCGACCGGGCGGCGGTCGTCGCCCATGAGCACCCGGCGGGCGACCGCCAGCTGACCGCGTACGTCGTACCGCACGGCGGCGCCCGGCAGAACTTCCGGGAAGCGGAGTTGCGCGCCTACGCCCGCGACGCGCTGGCCGACTACCTGGTACCGGCGGTCTTCCTGCCGCTGGACGCGCTGCCGCTGACCCCCAGCGGAAAGCTGGACCGGGCCGCCCTGCCGGAGCCCGGATCCGCGACGGCCCTCGCGGGACCGGCGGCGGTGAGCGGCACCGTGGCCGCGCTGTGCGACCTCTTCTCCCAGGTGCTGCGCACGGAGCCGGTCGGCCCGGACGACGACTTCTTCTCCCTCGGCGGCCATTCCCTGCTCGCCGCCCGGCTGCTGGGCCGGATCCACTCCGCGCTCGGCGCCGAGATCGACATCCGCGGGCTCTTCGAGGCGCCCACCCCGGCACTGCTGGCCCCGCTCGTCGACGCCGCTCCCCCGGCACCCCCCGTGGCCCCCGCCGCGCCCGGCGCCGCCTCCGGCGCGCTCCCGGTGTCGCACGCGCAGCACCGGCTGTGGTTCCTGGACCGGATCGGGGCCGGCGCCGCGTACAACCTGCCGATGCTGGTCCGGCTGCGGGGCACGGTCGACCCGGCCGCGCTGGACGACGCCCTGGCCCGGGTCGCCGACCGTCACGAAGTGCTCCGCACCGTCTTCGAGGAGTCCGACGGCGCCCCCGTACGACGGGTGCTGAGCGGGGCGGCCGTCCGGCCTCCCTTCCGTCATCTGCGGCTCGCCGATGAGGCGTTGGACCGGGAAATCGGGCGGGAGGCCCGCCACCGCTTCGACCTGCGTGCCGAACTCCCGGTACGGGCAACGCTGTTCACCAGCCAGGAGCGGCCGGACGAGCACGCGCTGCTGGTGCTGGTCCACCACATCGCCGGGGACGGGTGGTCCCTGCGGCCGCTCTTCCGTGATCTGTCACGCGCCTACGAGGCACGGGTCCGTGGTGCGGACCCGGCCGGACTCGCCCCGCTCGCCGTCCCGTACGGGGAGCACGCCCGTCACCAGCTCGACCGGCTCGGCTCACCGTCCGATGCGCACGCGCTCGCCGCCCGCCAGCTCACGTACTGGCGCAAGGAGCTGGACGGGCTGCCGGCCGAGGGTCCGCTGCTGCCCCGCCGCGCCGGGCGCCCCGCCGTACCCGGTCCGGCCGCGCAGGTCGTGGTGTGCCGGCTCGACGCGGCGGCCCACGCCCGGGTGGCCGACTCGGCCCGTGCCCGGGGCGCCACGCTCTTCATGGCCCTGCACGCCGCGCTGGCCACCGTGCTGGTACGGGCCGGCGCGGACGAGGACCTGGCGATCGGCGCACCGGTGGCCGGACGCGCCGGGGACGGCAGCGTCGAGGACGTCGTCGGGTTCTTCGTCAACATGCTGGTGCTGCGCACCGATCTCTCCGGCGACCCCACCGCGGCCGAAGTGCTCGCCCGGGTGCGGGAGACGGACCTCGCCGCGTTCGGCCACCAGGACGTGCCGTTCGAGGACGTGGTCGGCTCCCTCAACCCGGCGCGCTCCCCCGGCCGGCAGCCGTTCACCGACGTGGTCCTGGCGCTCCAGAACAACGCGCGGGCCGAGGTCACGCTGCCCGGTGCCGAGCACGGCGTCGAGATCGTGCGCACCGGCGCCGCCCGGTTCGAACTCCTGGTGGACGTCACGGACTCCACCTCGGAGCTGGGCGCACCGGACGGGCTGACGCTGACGTTCGAGTACCGCGGGGAGGCGCTGGAGGCGGACTTCGTCCAGTGGCTCGCCCACGCCCTCCCCGAGGCCCTGGAGGCGGCCGCGTCCGCCCCCGACACGCCCTTGTCACGGCTGGGTCTCACCGAGCCGCCCCGGCGGGCCGGCGAGAGCGACCGGATCGCGGCACCGGCCCGCCCCCGAGGCACCGCGGAGCGCCCGATGACCGCTCTGGAACAGGAAATCGCCGCCGTGTGGTGCGAGGTCCTCGGTGTGCCGAGCGCCGGCCCGGACGACGACTTCTTCGCACTCGGCGGCAACTCCCTGCGCGCGGTGCGCGCCGTGGCCCGGCTCGGCGCCGGCCGGCCGGTGACCGTGGCCCAGCTGTTCGCCGCGCCCACGGTCGCCGCCTTCGCCGCCGAGCTGGAACGGGCGGTCGCCCGGCCCGAGCCGGACGCCGCGTCCCCCATCCCGCGCCGCCCCCGGGTACCGCGCCGTCCGCAAACCCAGACCCAGCCCAGCAGGAAGCAGGAGGAGTGGCAGTGGACCTCAGTGTGATGTTCTTCGGTGCGGACAGCACCACCGCCGGCGAGGCCCGGCACACCGAGACGTACGAGGACATCCTCGCCGTGGCCAGGACCGCCGACCGGCTCGGGTTCCACGCCGTCTGGACCCCCGAGCGCCACTTCCAGCAGGTGGGACAGGTCTTCCCCAGCCCGCCGGTACTCAGCGCGGCACTCGCCGTCGCCACCGAACGGATCGGGATCCGCGCGGGCAGCGTCGTCCTGCCGCTGCACCACCCGCTGCGGGTGGCGGAGGACTGGGCCGTCGTGGACAACCTCTCGCACGGGCGGGTGGGTCTGTCCGTCGCCACCGGTTGGCATTCCAAGGACTTCACGCTGGCCCCCGAGCAGTACGCGGACCGCCGGCAATCCGCCCTGGAGACCGTCCCGCGGCTGCGGTCGTTGTGGGCGGGCGAGCCCGCCGAGTACCCCGACGGCACGGGCACCCCGGCCTCCGTCACGCCCCAGCCCCGGCCCGTGCAGGACACCCTGCCGCTGTGGATCACCACCTCCGGCAACCCGGAGACCTGGGAGGCGGCCGGACGGCTGCGTGCCGGAGTGCTCGGCGCGACCGTCGGGCAGAGCCGGGACGAGCTGGCCGAGAAGATCGCCCGCTACCGCACCGCCTGCGCCGCCGCCCCCGACCAGCGGGGCACCGACGCACACGGCCGGGTCACGCTGATGGCCCACACCTACGTCGGCACCGACGACGCGGAGGTCCGCCGGATGGCGGGCGCCCCGCTCAAGACCTATCTCGCCTCGTACGTCCGCCAGACCGCGGCCAACCGTTCCGCGGACGCCACGACCGCGGGACTCACCGAGGAACAGACCGCGATGCTCGCCGACTTCGCGTTCGAGCGCTATCTGAGCTGGGGCAGCCTGCTCGGCTCCCCCGGCCACTGCGCCAAGATGCTCGCCGATCTGGCCGAGCTGGGCGTCGACGAGATCGCCTGCTTCATCGACTTCGGCATCGGACGCGACGACGTACTGGCCGGGCTGCACCGGTTGGCCGAACTGAAAGAGAACCTGTGATGAGCGCCCCCACCTTTTCGCGCCCCGTCCCGGGTGCGGCGTCCCCTTCTTCCATGGCCGACCGGTTCGGCGCACTCGGCAGGGAGCAGCGGGTCCGCCTGATGCGTCGTCTGCTGGAGGCGGGACGGGCCCGCGAGATACCCGCCGTCATACCGCCGCGCGACCCGGCCCGCCGGGTGCCGCTGAGCCCCGCACAGCACGACCTGTGGGTGTACGACTCGCTGTATCCCGGTACCCCCGCGCTCAACCTGTGCGCCGCCTACCACTTCGAGCGGGCCGTCGACCCGGCGCATCTGGAGGCGTCGCTGACGCTGATCCAGCGTCACCACGACATCCTGCGGACCCGGATCGTGACGGACCCGTCGGGCGAGCTGCATGTCGAGTTCGGCGACGACGGGACCTTCGATCTGGAGCGCGAGGATCTGCGGGGCACCGGCAGGACGATCGACGAGGCCTTCGAAACCTTCCGCAGCCGTCCCTTCGACCTCGGCCGGGACAAACTGATCCGGGCCCGGTTCGTCCAGGTCGACGAACGACGTTCCACCCTGATGCTGAGTCTGCACCACACCATCAGCGACTGGTGGTCGTTCGACGTGCTGCAGAACGAGTTCGCGCAGGCGTACGGCGCCCTGCGCGACGGCCTGGAGCCGCCCCTCACCCGGCCGGCCGTCCAGTACGCCGACTTCTCCTCCTGGCAGAGCGAGTTGGAAGAGTCCGGGGTCTTCGCCAGCCGGCTCGACTTCTGGCGGCGCTATCTCACCGACCCGCCCGGCCCGCTCACCGTGCCGGGCTCCACCGCCTCCGTCACCGAGGGCGACGGCATCGCGCAGGTCCCCTTCCACATCGACGCGCCGACCACCGCCGCCGTGCGGGCCCTGGCCCGGGAGCGCGGTGCCTCCGTCTACGTCGTCCTCATGGCCGCCTTCGCCGTCCTGGCGCACCGGGTCAGCGGCGCCGACGACCTGGTGATCGGCACCCCCATCGCCAACCGCGCGGCCAAGGGCCTGGACCAGGTCATCGGGTACGTCATGAATGCCGTGCCGACCCGCTGGAACGTGACTCCGGAGCGGTCCTTCGCCGACGTGCTCGCCGGGTTCGCCGTCGATTTCCCGGATCTGATGGCCAACTCGGACGTGCCGGTCGGCCGGATCGTGTCGGCCGCCGCGCCCGAGCGCAGCGCGGGCCGGGCCCCGCTGTACCAGTGGGTGTTCATGCACCTGACGCAGCAGCCGAGCGTCTCGGTGATGAAGGAGTTCGCGGAGCCCGAGCGCATCCACACCGGCGGCGAGCACGACCTCGTCGGCGTGGTGAAGGACAGCGGTGACGGCATGGAGGGCAGCTTCGGGCTGCGCACCGATGTCTTCGGCCCCGCGACGGTGGCCCGCTGGACGCAGTGCTACGTCGAGCTCCTGCGGCAGATCACCGCCGACCCCACCGCGCTCGTCGGGGACATCGACCTGGTGCCCCCGGCCATGCGCGATCAGCTGCTCGCCGGATCCGCCGGGCCCACCGCCCCCGCCCCCCTCACGCTGCCCGAGCTGGTGGCCCGGCAGGCGGTCCGCACACCGGACGCACCGGCCGTCGAGTCCCCGGGACAGACCCTGAGCTACGCCCGGCTCGACGACCGGGTGGCCCGGTTGGCGGGCAGGCTGGTGCAACTCGGGGCCGGCCCCGGGCGGGTCGTGGCCCTCGCCCTCGCCCGCGGCAGTGACTGGCCGGTGGCGGCGCTGGCCGTCCAGCGCGCCGGCGCCGCCTATCTGCCCCTCGACCCCGCCCACCCGGCCGAGCGGATCCGCCGGGTCCTGGCCGAGGCCGCGCCCGTGCTCCTCGTCACCGAGCCGGGCGCCACGCCCCTGGAGACAGGTCTCCCGGTCCTGGTCCTCGACGAGGACGCCTGGGCCGGGGAACCGCTGCCGCCGGGTGGCCCGGAACCCTTCGATGCCGCCCACGTCATCCACACCTCCGGCTCCACAGGCACCCCGAAGGGCGTGGTGGTCACCCATGCCGGGGTGGCCGCGCTCACCCGGACCCTGGTGGACGGCATCGGGCTGGACGCCGACAGCCGGGTGCTCCAGCTCGGGCCGCCCTCGTTCGACATCTCCGTCGGCGAGTTGTGCCTGGCCTTCGGCTCGGGCGGAACCCTGGTGCTGCCGCCCCCGGGTCCGCTCGTGGGCGAGGCCCTCGGGACGGTTCTGACCGAGCGGCGGATCTCCTGCGCGTTCGTCCCGCCGTCCGTGCTCGCGACCGTACCGGCCGGACCGCATCCGGATCTGCGTGCCCTCGTCGTCGGCGCGGAGGCCTGCCCGCCGGAGCTGGTGGCCCGCTGGGCCGCCGCGGGGCGACGCTTCCACAACGCCTACGGGCCCACCGAGTCGACCGTCGTCTCCACCGTCTCCGGGCCGCTGGAAGCCGACGGCACGGTGCCGCCCATCGGCACACCGGTGGCGGGCACCATCGCCTATGTCCTCGACGAGCGGCTCCGGCCGGTGCCGGCCGGCGCAGGCGGTGAGCTGTACCTGGCGGGTGCCGCGCTCGCCCGTGGCTACCTGGGACGTGCCGCGCTCACCGCCGAGCGGTTCGTCGCCGACCCCTACGGTCCGCCCGGCAGCCGCATGTACCGCACCGGCGACCTCGCCCACCGCGACGACAGCGGCAGCACGTACTACCTCGGGCGCGGCGACGAGCAGGTGAAGCTGCGCGGGCTGCGGATCGAACCGGGTGAGATCGCCGCCGCGCTCGCCGAACACCCCACCGTGGAACGGGCGGTGGCCGTCGTACGGCACGACCGGGGCGACAGCGCGCAGCTCGTCGCGTACGCGGTGCCCGCGCCGGGAGCGGAGATCGACGAGGACGCGCTGCTCCTGCACGCCTCCGGGCGCCTGCCCGCGGCCATGGTCCCGGCCGCCGTGGTGGCCCTGGACGCGCTGCCGTTGTCGTCCCACGGCAAGCTGGACCGGGCCGCCCTGCCCGCGCCCGCCGCACGGACCGCCGACACCGTCCGGCTCCCCGGTTCGGCGCGCGAGGAGATCCTCTGCGGGCTCTTCGCCGAGCTGCTGGGCCTCGAACAGGCCGGTGCCGACGACGACTTCTTCCGGCTCGGCGGCGACAGCATCATGGCGATCCAGCTCGCCGCACGGGCGCGGGCGGCCGGACTCGTGCTCTCGCCGCACGACGTGTTCACCGTACGCACCCCGGCCCGGCTGGCCGTGCTGGCCCGTACGCCCGATGTCGACGCCCCGGCGCAGGAGGACACCGGGACCGGGCGGCTGCCCCTCACCCCGGTGATGCACTGGTGGCGCGAACAGGTCCGGGACACCGCCACGTTCACCCAGTCCATGCTGTTCCCGCTGGCGCCCGGCACCGGACTCGCGGCGATCGAGGAGGCCGTCTCCGTACTGGTCGAGCGGCACGCCGCGCTGCGGATGCGCCTGGTGCGCGAGGACGACACCGGCTGGGAGCTCCAGGTGCCCGAGGAGAGCGCGCCCGCCGACGCGGCGGCCGTCCGGGTGGCCGTGCCTGCGGACACCGATCTCCACTCCCGGGCGACGGAACTGGCCCGCACCATCACCCTCCGGCCCGAGCACGGCGAGATGGTGCGGGCGGTGTGGCTCGATCCCGGCCCCGGCCGTCCCGGCGCCCTGCTGCTGACCGTGCATCACCTGGCCGTGGACGGTTTCTCCTGGCGGGTGCTCGGGGAAGAGCTCGCCGCGGCGCTGGACCACCGCTCCGAGGGCGACGCCGCACCCGCGAAGACCGCCTCGTTCACCCGGTGGTCCCGGCTGCTGTCCCAGGAGGCCGGGCTGCGGCTCGACGAACTCCCCTGGTGGAAGCGGCAGCTGGCGGACGACACCGCCCGTCTCGCCGACGGCCGGGGTGCGGACGGACAGCGGGAGACCCTCACCTTCGACCTGGACCCCGGGCTCACCCGCAGTGTGCTCCTCACCCTGCCGGGCACCTTCAACTGCCGTCCCGACGCGGTGATGCTGACCGCCCTGACCGCGGCGGCCGTCCAGCGGCGGGGCACCGGATCCGCGCTCCTCGTCCACCTGGAGGGCCATGGGCGCGAGGTCGTCTCCGCCCAGGTCGATGTGTCCGGCACCGTCGGCTGGTTCACCACGCAGTACCCGGTCCGCCTGGACATCGGTGCCGCGTCGGTGGCGCCCGGCGGTCAGCCGGGAGAGGCCCTGAAGTGCGTCAAGGAGCAGCTGCGGGCGGTGCCCTCGGGCGGGCTCGGCTGGGGCCTGCTGCGCTACCTCAACCCGGAGACCGGCCCGGCACTCGCCGCGCTCCCGGTGCCCGATGTCCGCTTCAACTATCTGGGGCGGTTCGGCGCGGGCGACGCGGCGGGCGGGCGGCTGCTGGAGCCCGGCCCGGACGCCGTGCCGCTGGCGCACACCCTGGAGGTGGACGTGCTGGCCCGCGAGGAGAACGGCGAGCCCGTTCTGGAGGCGAGTTTCTCCTACCCGTCCGGGGTGTTCACCGAGGACGAGGTACGCGCACTGGCCGGGGCGTGGTCCGAGGCGCTCGGCGTCCTCGCGGACACGTGCGGACCGGACGGCGGAGCCGTCCACGCCCCGTCCGACTTCCCACTCGTGGACCTCACCGGTGACCAGCTCGAACTGCTCGGGCAGGACATGGACTTCGGCGATCTCGACGCCGGCTTCGACGGTGCCGGCTCCGCCGACGACGCAGGGGAGCGACGATGAACGCGCGCATCGCGGACGTGCTGCCGCTCTCCCCGCTCCAGGAGGGCCTGCTCTTCCACGCCGCCCGGCAGACCGACGGCCCGGACCCCTATCTGGTGCAGGCCCGTTTCCTGATCGGCCCCGCGATCACCGGGGCAGCGGTACGGGCCGCGGTCACCGCGCTCCTGGACCGGCATCCCAATCTGCGCGCCTGCTTCCGCCACGAGCGCCTGGACCGGCCGGTCCAGGTCGTGCCGAAGGCGGTCCGGGTGCCGTGGACCGAGGTGGACCTGACGGGTCTCGCCCCGGACGAGGTGCGGGTGCGCACCGACGAGGTGCTGCGCGAGGACGCGGCGCTCCGCTTCGACGTGGCCCGCCCGCCCCTGGTCCGTGCCACGTTCCTGCGGCACGACACCGGTGCCGAGCTGATCGTGTCCTTCCACCACATCCTGCTGGACGGCTGGTCGATGCCGGTCGTCGAGCGGGACCTCGCCGCCCTCGTGGCGGGCCGGCCGCTGCCGCCCGCCGCGCCCTACCGGGACTACCTGGTGTGGCTGGGCGGTCAGGACCGGAACAAGGCCGAAGCCGCGTGGGGCGAGTCGCTGGAGGGTCTGGAACGGCCCGCGCTGCTGGCCCCTGCCGGACCGGACACGGCGCCCGACCGTTCGAGGCTGTGGCTGACCGCCGGCCTCACCGAGACGCTGGTCCGGCGGGCCGCCGCGGCGGGCGTCACCCTCAACACCCTGGTGCAGGTCTCCTGGGCCCTGGTCCTGGCCCGGCTGACGGGCTCCCGTGACCTGGTCTTCGGCGCGGTCGTCTCGGGGCGACCGCACGACCTGCCCGGTGTCGAGTCCATGGTGGGGCTGTTCATCAACACCCTGCCGGTACGGGTGCGGCTGCGGGACGGCGAGCGGGTGGAGGAGCTGCTCCGCCGGATCCAGGACGAGCAGTCCCGGCTGCTGGAGCACCACCACGCCCGCGCCGCCGAGGTGCAGCGCGCCGTGGGGGCCGGCGAGCTCTTCGACTCGATCATCGCCTTCGAGAACTTCCCGCGGGGTTCCGGGAGCGACGACGACCCCGGCACCGTGCGCCTGGCGAAGGTGTCGGACGCGACGCACTACCCGGTCACGATCGCGGCGGTCGCCGAGGACCGGCTGCTGCTGTCCGTGAGCTGCCGCCGGGGCATCTCCGCCACCGCGGTCGCCGAGCGCCTGGCGCACGTACTGGAGCAGCTGGCCCGCTCGCCGCGGACACCGGTGGAGGACATCGACGCCCTGCCCGAGTCGGAGCGGCACCGCCTGCTGGCCCTGGCCGACGGCCCGACCCGCGCCCCCGCCGCGCCCGCCACCCCGACCGGGCGATTCGCCGCCCAGGTGGCCCGTACCCCGGACGCGCCGGCCGTCGACACGGACGGCGAGACCCTCAGCTACGCAGGGCTCGACGCCGCGTCGGACCGGCTGGCCGGCCGCCTCGTCCGGGCCGGTGTGGCGCCGGGGCACACCGTCGCCCTGCTGCTGCCCCGTTCGGCCTCCATGGTCGTGGCCCAGCTCGCGGTCCTCAAGGCGGGGGCCTGCTGGCTCCCCCTCGACCCGGCGCACCCGGCGGAGCGGCTGGCCCGGCTGATGTCCGCGGCAGCACCCTCCCTGGTCCTCACCGCGGGGACGGATCCGGCCGCCGCCCGGCTGCCCGCCGGTACCGCGGTGCTGGACGTCGCCGAGGAATCCGGGTCCGTGTCCGCCTCCTTCGACGGTGTCCCCGCCGATCCCGGGGCCGCCGCCTGCGTGATCTACACCTCCGGCTCCACCGGAGAGCCCAAGGGGGTGGTGGTCCCGCAGCGGGCGATCACCGAACTCGCCACCGACGGCCGCTTCGCGGGCGGTGCCCACGACCGGGTGCTGCTGCACAACCCGTACACGTTCGACGCCTCGACCTACGAGGTGTGGGTTCCGCTCCTGAACGGCGGGACCGTGGTGGTCGCCCCCTCCGAAGCGGTCACCCCCGACCTGCTGGAGCGGGTGGTCCAGGAACGGCGGGTCACCGGGCTCATGCTCACACCCGAACTGCTGCGCACCGTCGCGGAGATCGCGCCCGGCGCGCTGTCCGGGCTCCGCGAGGTGTGGTCCGGCGGCGACGTCCTCGCGCCCGACACCGTGCGCCGGATCCGGGAGCACTGCCCGGACACGGTGGTCGTCAACGGCTACGGCCCCACCGAGACGACGGTCTTCGCCACCGCGCACACCGCGTCCGGGGAACCGGCGGGGCACCCGGGCGCCGTTCCCATCGGGCGTCCCCTGGACAACACCCGCGCCCATGTCCTGGACGTCCGGCTGCGCCCCGTCCCGGCGGGCGCCACCGGTGAGCTCTACATCGGCGGCAGCGGGCTCGCCCAGGGCTACCTCGGGCGGCCGGTTCCCACCGCGGAGCGGTTCGTCGCCGATCCGTACGGACCGCCGGGCAGCCGCATGTACCGCACCGGGGACCTGGCCCGCTGGACGCCGGACGGTGTGCTGGAGTTCGCGGGCCGGGCCGACGACCAGGTCAAGGTGCGTGGTTTCCGCGTGGAGCCCGCCGAGGTCGAGGCCTCGCTGGCGGGCTGCCCCGGCGTGGCGCGGGCCGTGGTCGGCGCCCGGCCGGACGCGGCGGGCGGCAAGCTGCTGGCCGCCTGGCTGGTGCCGGCTCAGGACGCGGACCGGGAGGAGCAGTGGCACCGGACCCTCGCCCGGGTGCGGGCGCACGCCGCCGAGCAGTTGCCCGCGCACCTGGTGCCGTCGCTGTGGGTCCGCATCGACGAGGTGCCGCTCACCCGCCACGGCAAGGTCGACCGGGCCGCGCTCCCCGACCCCGGACCCGGCGGGGAAGCGGCGGCCGACCGGGCACCGCGCACTCCGCGCGAGCGGGAACTGTGTGCCCTGTTCGGCACGGTGCTCGGTGTCCCCGCGGTCGGGCCCGACACCGACTTCTTCCTGGCGGGCGGCCATTCACTGACCGCGCTGCGCCTGAAGTCGAAGATCGAGACGGTCCTCGGCGTACGGATCCCGGTCTCCGCCCTGTTCGACGCGCCGACCCCGGCCGCTCTGGCCGCCCGGCTCGACGCCCCACCGTCCACGAACGGCCCCGCTCCCCGGACACCGCTGCGCGCCGCTCCCGGACGCCCGTCGTCCGCGACGGCGCCGGAGGAGCCGCACCACAACAGCCTGGAGCCGGTGCTCACCCTGCGGACCGGTGGCAACCGCACCCCGCTCATCTGTGTGCACCCGGGGCTCGGTCTCGGCTGGTCGTACGTGAACCTGCTGCCGCACCTGGACCCGGCCCGCCCCGTGCACACCCTGCAGAGCCCGGCGCTGCTGAGCGGCGTCGGCCGACTCCCGCCCACCATGGGTGAGATGGCGGACCTGTATCTGCGGAGTGTGCGTGCACTCCAGCCGCACGGACCGTATCTGCTGCTCGGCCGGTCCTTCGGCGGTCCGCTCGCCCACGAGCTGGCGGTGCGGCTGCGCCGGGCCGGCGAGGAGGTCGGGATGCTCGCCGTGGTGGACGCCATGCCGATGCCGGACGAGATCAGGCGCACGCCGCCGGACCCCGCGGCCGTCGAGGACGAGATGCTGCGCATCCTGCTCCACTCCCATGCCCCGGGGCTGTCGTTGCCGTCCGGCCCGCTGGAGCGGACCGAGGTGTTCTCCCTGGCCCGCGACGGGGCCTTCGACGGCCTTTCCCCCGCCCGTCTGCACAACCTCGTCGACGCCGGGGCGCACCACACCGGGCTCGTACGGGAATGGCGCCCGTCCCGCTACGACGGCCGGACGACGCTCTTCTCCGCGACGCACGACGACTGGCCGACCACGGCCGAGAAGACCGAGGCCTGGCAGCGCGTGACCGCCGCGCTCGACGTGCACGAACTGGACTGCGGTCACAGCGACGTACTCACTCCGGGCCCGGCGGCCGAGATCGCCGCGGTCCTCGAATCCGCCCTCCGAGGGGACTGAAACCCATGACCGTCGACGCCGTCGATCTCATCGACCTCTACGCCGGGGAGGGCGGCGGGGACGAGGAGTACGAGTTCCCCGCCTCCGACGCCCAGAGCCGCCTGCTGGTCCTCGACCAGCTGAATCCGGGCTCCCCCCAGTACAACGTCCCGGTCGCCTTCGCGGTGCACGGGCCCTTCGACACCGCCGCGTTCGGCCGCGCGCTGAACGCGCTCGTCGCCCGCCACGAGGCACTGCGGACCGTCTTCCGGACCGCCGAGAACGGCACTCCGGCGCAGCGCGTCTCGGCCGTCGGGCGGGTGCCGCTCACGGTCCGGCAGCACGTGCCCGCCGACCGTGCGGACGCCCTGGTGCGCGCCGAGGCCGCCCTCCCCTTCGACACCGCCGAGGGGCCGCTGCTGCGCTGCACCGTGTACGCCGTCGACGACGGCAGCCACCGGGTGCTGCTCGTCGCCCATCACCTGGTCTGCGACGGCTGGTCGCTCGGCCTCATGCTGGAGGGGCTGTCCGAGGGGTACCGGCACGAGGCCGGGGGGCAGGCGTACCGGCCGGCCGAACTCCCGCTCCAGTTCCCCGACTACGCGGCCTGGCAGCGGGAGCGTGCCGCGGACGGTGCCTTCGAGGCGTCCGTGGAGCACTGGGTCGACCGGCTGCGCGGCGCGCCCGCCGCCATGGAGCTGCCGCTGGACCACCCGCGCCCGCCGGTCCGCACGGCCGCCGGGGGCACCGAACGCTTCCTGCTCGATGCCGAGGTCAGGGAGCGCCTGGCCGAGGTGGCCGCGGCCCAGGGCGCCACCCCGTTCATGACGATGTTCGCGGCGTACACCGCGTTCCTCTCCCGCGTCTCGGGCGGCGAGGACCTGGTCATCGGCTATCCGGCGTCGGGGCGCGAGCGGCCCGAACTCCAGGAGATGGTCGGGATGCTGACCAACACCCTGGCGATGCGCGTGGACCTGTCCGGCGACCCCTCGCTCGACGAACTCACCCGCCGGGTCCGGGCCTCGATACTGGCGGCGCAGCCCCACCAGGACGCACCGTTCGAGGCGGTCGTCGACACCCTCGCCCCGGTCCGTGAGACCAGCCACGACCCGGTGGTGCAGGTGGCGCTCAGCTACGAGGACGAGGCCGCGCCGGATCTGGCGCTGGCCGGCGCGACGACCGAACGGCTCCCCCTGACCCTGGACACCGCCAAGTTCGACTTCCACCTGTTCATGGAGCGGTGGGGCGCCGGACTCGCCGCCCAGTTCATCTACCGCAGCGACCTGTTCGAGGCCGGCACGGTCCGCCGCTGGACGGACAACTTCCGCACGCTGCTGGCCGGGCTCCTCGCGGACCCGTCCGCACCGCTGTCCGCCGTGGAGCTGGTGCCGGCCGACGAGCGCCGCCGGATCATCGCGGGCGCCGACCGCCTCGCGGAGGCCGCGCCGCTGGACCGCCTGGTGCCCGACCTGATCGCCGACCGAGCGGCCGAACACCCCGAGGCCACGGCCCTGGTCTGCGGCGATCTCCGCCTGAGCTATGCCGAACTGCTCGCCAGGGCCGACGCGCTGGCCGCCCGGCTGCGCGCCGCCGGGGTGCGGCCCGGCTTCCGGGTCGGTCTGCTGCTGCCGCGCTCGGCCGACCAGGGCATCTCGGCCCTGGCCGTCCTGCGCGCGGGCGGCGCGTACGTACCGCTGGACCAGGCCCACCCGGAGGCCAGGCTCCGCCACATGGTGGAGAGTTCGGGCACCGGACTCCTCCTGACCTCCCGGGAGACCGCGGTGAAGGGGGAGAGCCTGGGGGTGCCGTGCATCCGGGTCGACCGCCCGGCCGTCACGGACCCCGTCACCCCGGGGGCCGCCACGACCGGTGCCGCACCGGGCCCCGAGGACCTCGCCTACGTCCTGTTCACCTCGGGCTCCACCGGCGTCCCCAAGGGCGTCGCCATCGAGCACCGGGCCCTGCTCAACCTCACCCGGGCGGTCCGGCACTCCTTCCCGGTCGACGCCGACGACCGGGTGCTGCAATTCGTGTCGTTCGGCTTCGACGTCGCCGTGTCCGACCTCTTCTTCCCCTGGGTGGCCGGAGCGGAACTGCACATCCCGCGGGAGGACGAGCGGATCGGCGAGGCGCTGCTGGAACGGCTGCGGGACTCCCGCATCACCTATGTGTTCCTGCCGCCGTCCGCCGCGATGCTGCTGCCCGACCTGACCGGGCAGCTGCCCGAGCTGCGGACCGTCGCGGTCGGCGGCGAGGCCTGCCCCGCCGAGTTGGTCGAGCGGCTCAGCGCGCCCGGCCGGCGGGTCGTGAACGCGTACGGCCCCAGCGAGGTGACCGTCTACGCGACCACCGGGGACCTCACCCCGGGTGAGCCCGTGGTGCTCGGCGGCGCCGTGCCCGGGGCCCGGGTCTACGTCCTCGACGAGCGGCTGCGGCCGGTCCCCGCCGGGGTGGCCGGTGAGATCTATGTGGCCGGTGCCTCGCTGGGGCGGGGCTACATCGGCCGGCCCGGCCTGACCGCCGAACGGTTCGTCGCCGACCCGCACGGCGCACCGGGAAACCGGATGTACCGCACCGGAGACCTGGGCCGGATCGACGCGCACGGCCTGATCCACTATCTCGGCCGCTCCGACCTCCAGGTCAAGCTGCGCGGCGTACGCGTCGAACTCGGCGAGATCGAGACCCTGTTGGCCGGCGCGCCGGGCGTCGCCCTGGCGGCGGCCACCGTCCGCGGCACGGGCACCGCGCAGCGGCTCGTGGCGTATGTCGTGGGCCGGGACGGGGCGGCGCCCCCGGACGCGGAGCTGCGCGCCCATCTCGCCCGGCGGCTGCCCGGGTCCATGGTGCCCGAGGTGTTCGTGCGCCTGGACGAGATGCCGCTCAGCAGCAACGGCAAGATCGACCGGGCCCGGCTCCCGGAACCCGCCACCGTGCGGTGCCGGCCGGACGGCTCGACCACCGTCGCGGGCACCGCGACCGAGCGGCTGGTGGCGGGCCTGTGGGCCCGCGTGCTCAACCTCGAACTCGTCGCCGTCACCGATCACTTCTTCGATCTGGGCGGCAATTCGATCCGGCTGCTGAGCGTGCTGTCCGCCCTGCGCGAGCTGGGGACGTACGGCGAGCTCAGCCTGGTCGACCTGTTCCGTCACCCCACCGTCAGTTCCCTCGCCGCCTACCTCGACCGGGCGGTCGCCGGGACCGCCGCCGGGGCTCCCGCAACCGCTCCTCCCGCCGACACGGCCGCCGCGCGCGGCGGTGACCGGCACGCACGACGCACCGCCGCAGCCCGACGACTCAGCTACCGGAAAGGCACCACACGATGACCGAGAACGCCAGCGCCGCCGAGCCCCTCGCAGCCGACTCCGCGATCGCGGTCGTCGGGATGAGCGGTCGCTTCCCCGGCGCCCCCGACCTGGACGCCTACTGGGCGAATCTGCTCGGCGGGCTCTGCTCGGTGACCGATTTCACCGAGGCGGAACTGATCGCCGACGGCGCCGACCCGCAGGAGGTGCGCGGCCGCGACCACATACCGGCCAAGGGCCATCTCGTGGACGCGGACCGCTTCGACGCGGAGCTGTTCGGCTTCAACCGCACCGAGGCTGCGGCCCTCGACCCCCAGCACCGGCTGCTCCTGCAGACGGCCTGGTCCGCGCTGGAGGACGCCGGCCGCAGCCCGCTCGGCGGAACGGCGCGTACCGGCGTGTACGTCGGCGGCGGCCCCACCGAGCACATGCTGGCCGCGCAGACCGACCCGCGACTCGCCGCGTCCATCGGGGCGCTTCAGGTACGCATCCTCACCGACCGCGAGTTCCTCGCCCCGTGGATCTCGTACCGGCTGGGCCTGGAGGGCCCGAGCCTGACGGTGCAGACGGCCTGCTCGACCTCGCTGACGGCGGTGCACCTCGCGGTGCAGTCCCTGTTGCTCGGCGAGTGCGACACGGCGCTGGCCGGAGGCGTCGCCGTGGACACGGTGCGCAAGCGGGGCTACATCCACCAGCAGGGCGGCATCTACTCGCCGGACGGCCGCTGCCGTCCCTTCGACGAGCGGGCCGGCGGCACCGTGCCCGGCAACGGGGTGGGCGTGGTCGTGCTGCGCCGGCTGTCCGACGCGCTCGCCGACAACGACCCGATCCGGGCGGTCATCCGGGGCAGCGCCGTCACCAACGACGGAGCCACCAAGGTCGGGTTCACCGCGCCCGGCGTCGACCAGCAGACCGCCGCGATCGTGGAGGCCTGGGCGGCGGCCGGTCTCGACCCGGCCGACGCCCAGTACCTGGAGGCACACGGCACGGCCACCGCGCTCGGCGACCGGATCGAGGCGGCGGCGGCGACCGCCGCGTTCAAGGGCGCGCTCGGCACCGGGCGGATCGGGATCGGCTCGGTGAAGTCGAACATCGGCCACCTGGACGCCGCAGCGGGCGTCGCCGCGCTGATCAAGTCGGTGCTCATGCTGGAGCACGCGACCCTGGTGCCGAACGCCGACGCAGGCCGCCCGCACCCCGAACTGGGCTTCGACGACTCGCCGTTCCACCTGGTCGAGCGGGCGACCGCCTGGCCGGAGCCCGAGCTCGGTCCCCGGCGGTCCGGGGTGAGTTCGGTCGGCATCGGTGGCTCGAATGTGCACGTGGTCCTGGAGGAGGCGCCCCGGCGCAGCGATGCGTGGGAACCGGACGCCCAGGGCGCACCGGAGGTCCTGCTGCTGTCCGCCCGCACCCGGGAGGACCTCGCCGCGATGGCCGGCCGACTGGCCGGGGCGCTGCGGGCGCCGGGTGCCCCGTCGCTCGCCGACACCGCGTACACGCTGTGCCTGGGCCGTGCCCCGATGGCCGTGCGCGGCTATGTGCGGGCCGGGGACCGGGCGGGGGCGGCAGATCTGCTCGCCGAACTGGCCTCGGGCGGTGCGGCGGGCCTGGGCGGGCCCGACCCGCTCGGCGAGGCCTGGCTGGCGGGTGAGCCGGTGGTGCGGGAGGGCGGCGGCCGACGGGTCGCCCTGCCGTCCTACCCCTTCGCCGGGGAGAGCCACGGCGCCTACCGCCTCGGTCAGGTCGCACCGGGCGGGGAGCAGCCGGAGCAGGGCGGCGGTTCCGCCGACCTGGAGCAGGGCGTCCGCGTGCTGCTCGCCGACGCCCTGGGCCTGACGGACACCGACGACCCGGAAATGACGTACTTCGCGGCCGGCGGCGACTCCCTGACCGCTGTCCACCTGGTCGGCTGCCTGCGGGACGACTTCGACCTCGATGTCCCCATCACGCTCTTCCTGGAGCAGCTGACGCTGCACGAGATGGCCCGCCGGATCGTCGCGGCCGGGGAGGGCGACGATTCCCTCGACGCCCTGCTCGCGGAGTTCGAGGCGGAGTGAGTGAGGACACCGCACAGGGCTTGGGCCCCGACCCGGAAGGGGGTCGGGGCCCAAGCCCTGTGCGGTGCGTGGTGTCAGGCGAACGTGCGGGCCGATCGACCGGGCACGCGCGCGGCGATGAGATCCGCGACGAACGTCAGGTGGTCGCCCAGGAAGAAGTGGCCGCCGGACAGTACATGCCGCTCGAAGGGACCTTCGGTCTCCTGCTCCCATGCCTGTACGCCCTCGACGGAGACCCGGGGGTCGCTGTCACCGGTCAGCGCGACGACCGGGCAGCGCAGCGGCGGCCCGGGTACGTGGACGCGGGCGCCCAGCATGGCGTAGTCGGCGCGCAGCGGTGGCAGCGCGAGCTGGAGGATCTCCGGATGCGTCAGCAGCTCGTCGTCCGTACCGGACAGCAGCCGCATCTCCCCGATCAGGTCCTGGTCGCTGGGCGGGTTGGGAAACCGCTCGGGCCGCGGCAGCGACGGGCCTTCGCTGCCCGAGACGATCAGGGCCGCGGGCTCCCGCCCCTCGGCCGCGAGCCGCCGCGCGGTCTCGAACGCCAGGAGCGCGCCCATGCTGTGGCCGAACAGAATCAGTGGCCGGCGCCCGTTCGCCGGGATCGAGGGCAGCACCGCGTCCACGACATCGCCGAGCCGTTCGGCGAACGGCTCGGCCATGCGGTCGTGCCGCCCGGGGTACTGCACGACCAGCGCTTCAGCCCTCCCCCCGACCTCGGTCGTCAGCGAGTGATAGCCACTGGCCGAACCACCTGCGTGCGGGAAGCACAACAACTGCGCTCCGGCGTCGGGGGCCGGGCGGAAGCACCGTATCCAGTTGTCCACGACATCCCTTCTCTCGTGTTCTCGGTCCGGTCCGTGACCGAATCCGTGAACGGTCTCCGCTCACTGTTCGGCGGCGATCCAGCTTTCCAGCTGTTCACGGGTGGTCGCCGGGTCCGCGACGAGAACAGCGAGTTCGTCGTCGCGGGATTCCAGTGTCGTCAGGGCGGGGCAGCGGTGGCAGGCCTCGACACCGACCTGGTTCCACCACTTGCAGTGCGGGCGGAGGTGGCACCGTGGCACGGCGACCGGTCCGGGCTCGGCCGGTACGGTCGTGATCCGTTCGATCAGCCCGCAGGCCTCGCCGACCCGGTTCGCGCAGTCCGATACGCAGTGCGACGCGAACCGGAGCACCCGGTTGGGGGCGATCCCCTCCGGAATGCTACCGAGAACTTCGGCGGCGGGTACGGGTTCGGCCAGGTAGACGACCTGATCGTGCTCCCCGGACCGTACGCCGAGGACAACAGTCTCCGGGCGGCTCGCATCACCGCTCGGACACCATCTGAGGGGGCTTTCCTGCCCGTCCCGGGCAAGGTCCGCAGTGCTGTCCACGGTGCTCACCTCCTATTCGTCAGCAGGAACGCGGGACAGTCGAGTTGACCACCATGCCGCCGATGACTCCATCGGTGACGGCACCCTTCTGCTGCTCGGCGGCAACCGCCTGCGCGATGCTCCTGGCGAGCTGCTCCTGGGTGGTGATCCGCTCCGGGCGCTCGGCGGCAGCGGCGCTGGTGGTGCCGCCGACCGTGACGAGACCGGCAACGAGAGCCGCGGCAGCGGCCGCCGTACGAATGCTGTTGTTCATCCCTGTCCTCCATGGCGTCGGTCATTGCTTACGGGAGTCGACGCTAGAGTCCGGGTCCCGGCGCGATCGGCAGTTCCGGCGGCGGCTTCGGGGGCGGTTCGGGGGCTTCGCGGGAGGCTCGACCCACCGATTGCCGATGGGGCGAACACTCAATAATGTCGCCGGCATGTCGTCAAGCATGCAGCGGAAGCGGATCCGGAAGCCCCCGTCGGACCGGCGTGCGGAAATCGTCGACGCGGCGGCGGCCATCGCCCTGGCCGAGGGGCTGGAGTGCATCACCCTGCGCCGGGTCGCCGAACAGCTCGGTGTCCGCCCCGGTCTCATCAGCCACTGCTTCCCCGTGGTCGAGGACCTGGTGGCCGAGGCCTTCGGCACCGCGGCCGGTGCCGAACTGAACGCCCTGCTGCCGACGGACCGGGCCGCGGGAACACCCACGGACCACCTCGCGCGCTTCTTCGCGCTCGCGACGGGCGCCGCGTACGACGACATCAGCCGGCTGTGGATCAACGCCCGGCACCTCAGCCGCTACCGCCCCGTCCTGCGCGACCGGGTCGGCCACCAGGAAGCCCTGTGGCGCGGCCGTCTGGAGGCCCTCGTCCGCGACGGCACCGACTGCGGCGAATTCCACACCGCCGAGCCGTATGTGACGACGATTCAGATCATGGTCGTCATCGACGGCCTCGGCGCACACGCCAACACCGAAACCGGAGACCGTCCCGAGGTCGTCACGCGTATGGCCGTCAGCACGGCCGAACGCGAACTCGTCCTGGCGGGCAGCACGCTCACCAGGCACGGCGCCGCGCTCGACATCGGTCGCACCGACGCACGCGCGGCGTCCGGCTCCGACGGCTCCTCCGCCGGTTCCGGGGCCTGAGCCCCTCGGTCCCCACCCCGGCGACCGGCCCCGGCCAGGTCCTACCAGCAGGGCTACGGCAACGGCGTGCAGGAGCGGCTGCGCGGATGGCTGGTGGGCGAGGTGTTCGGCAACGAGGAGGACGAGGAGCAGCTGGACCGGACGCTCCTCTTCGGCCGCTTGTGCGAGGGGCTACCGGTCTTCCGCGCGAACGACGCGACGGCTCCCCGGCCCCGCGTCACCACCGCGCGGGACGCCGCGGAGAGGTAGCGCCTACGAACACAGCGCCGCCACGACTCTGCCGCGGAGAAGCTCGTACTCCTCACGGAGTCGCACGATCTCCGCAGGCCGTTCGATCACATCCCCGCCGACGACGATCTCTTCCGGGCCGAACTGCTCTCGGGTGAGATCGACCTCGATGCCCAGGCCCAGCCGGTTCCACCAGTGGTAGTCCACTCGCTCGCCATTGACATGGACCTCGCCACGGATCAGATCACCGCCCAGAAGGTCATGCACCACCAGGGCGGTGACGCCGCACTGGTCGCGCGCCGGGTTGTCCGAAGTCCAGTTCGGCCGGTGAGCCGGCGTCGTGGTGTCCGCGCCCCAACCGCGTCGAATGGCCTGCTCGATGTCGTCGAAGTTCCTCGGTGTCATACCACTCAGCCTCGCAGACGCCTCTGACAATCCGCTCACCCGCTCAAGCCGGTGCACGGATCTGCCGATGACCGTGTGGTCGTCGTCCACCTGCCGCGGTTCGCCGCCGCGCCGCCGTCCGCGGGACTTCCCGGAGAAGTCCCCGGGCGTTGAACGCGGGGGTCCCACCACGCGTACCCCTGGGCGAGACGGAAGTCCTGAACACTGCGGAAGGGAAAGCCGGTATGAGCACATCGCGGAACCACGAGGGACGTCCCGGGCGCCGGGCCGTTGTCGTCGCGGCCGGGGCCGCTTCGGTGGCCGCCGTACTCACCGCCTGCGGCAACCAGAAGGACTCGGGCGGTTCGGATGCGGTCGAACAGGCCGGCACCGGAACGGACGGCAGCGGCGCCGCACTGGCGAGCACGGCCGACATCCCCGAAGGCGGCGGAAAGGTCTTCGCCGACCGGGGCGTCGTGGTGACGCAGCCGAAGGCCGGAGAGTTCAAGGCGTTCTCGTCGAAGTGCACCCACCAGGGGTGCACGGTGTCGAGCGTCTCGGACGGCGCCATCAACTGCCCTTGCCACAGCAGCGGTTTCGACGCCTCGACCGGCGCCGTGACGCACGGACCCGCCACCGAGCCGCTGCCCGCCAGGAAGATCGCGGTCACGGGCGGCTCGATCACACTCCAGCCCTGACCGCGCCGAAGACGAGGGAGAAGTACGCGGCGATGGCGGCGGCGGCCGGGATCGCGGCGAGGCTGCCGCCGGAGTTCCGGGGGGCCTCCAGGGTATCCCGCCTCCACCGGCAGGGGGTCGGTGTCCGTGCGGCACGCCGCAGGGCGGACGGGTCCTCCGGATCAGGCCTCAGGAAGAGCCCCTGACGGAGGTCCGGCTCGGCCAGCAGCCCAGTAAGTCGTCCGTGTTCGTGATGGTGGCGACGAGGGCGAGCGTGTTGCGGATCATCGCGGGGGTGTAGTCGGCCGGCACCCCCGCGATGGCATCGGACGGCACCACGGCCGTGTAGCCGAGATTCACCGCGTCGAACACGGCGTTGGGGATGGCGACATTGGCCGAGACCCCGGTGACGACGAGTGTCCGGCAGCCGAGGTTGCGCAGCAGCGCGTCCACATCGGTGCCGGCGATGGGCGAGAGACCGTGCAGCCTGCGCACGACGAGGTCCTCGGCGGCCACTTCGATCGGCACGGCGATCCGTACCGCGGTGGTGCCGGAGTGCTGCTGCACGGGCAATCGGCCGGCGGCCCGGAAGAGCCGGGCGTTGCTGTTGGCGCCCCGTCCGTCGGGGCGGCGTTCGGCCACCGCGTGCAGCACCTGGACCCCGGCCTCGTGGGCGGCGGCGACCAGCCGGGCGACACGGTGCAGGGCGCCGGACGACCGGGCCTCGTCGGCCAGTTCGGGCAGTGCGCTCCCCGGGCCCACGACCCCCTGCTGGCATTCGACCGTCAGAAGCACGGTGGTGGCCGGATCGAGCTGCTCGGCGAGCTGATTCTTCGATGGCACGGCTGACCCTTTCTGCGACGGAACGGGCGCGCGAGGGTAACCGCCATTGCTTGATGAAGGAAGAGGCCCCATGATCTCTGACACATAGTCAGCAATTGGGAGGAGGCGCCCCCCCATGACCGCCACTCAGCGACGGGGCCGTCGGATCATGATGACGGACGCCGAACGCGACACCTATCTCACCGAGCAGCGCACCTGCCGGGTGGCCACCGTGGCCGAGGACGGCCGCCCGCACATCGGCGCCCTCTGGTTCGCCTGGGACGGAACCTCGCTCTGGCTGTACTCGATCACGCGCAGCCTGCGCTGGTCCCAGCTGCGCCACGACCCGAGGATCGCGGTGGTCGTGGACGACGGGGTGGAGTACGGGGATCTGCGCGGCATCGAGCTCTCCGGCGAGGCCGTCCCGGTCGGCGAGGCGCCCCGGACCGGCGAACCGTGCCCCGAACTCGGTGTGCCGGAACGACTGTTCGCGGCGAAGTACTTCGGCATGGACACCATGCCGCACGACGGCCGTCACGCCTGGCTGCGGCTGACGCCGCAGGCCATCACCTCCTGGGACTTCCGGAAGCTCGCGGGGCCTTCCCCCATCTGAGAACCCCCTCCCCCACCTGCGCCTACGGCGCGTCCAGCTCCTGGCCGACCGCGCGCAGGGCCGTCACCGCCGCCCTGATCGAGGGACGCCGGTCCGCGTCGGTGCGCCACACAGCGTGGACATGGCGTCGCATCTTCTGCCGTACGGGCACGAGCCGCACCCCGTCCGGTACCGGCCCTCGGCCGAGTCTGGGCGCCACGCAGACGCCCATCCCGGCTGCGATCAGGGCGAGTTGGGTGTGGTGCTCGCCCGCCAGGTGCGCGATGCGCGGTTCGATGCCCTTCGAGCGGAGGGTGAACATCAGCCAGTCGTAGCAGAACTCGCCCTCGGGCCAGGACACCCAGTCGTCGTCGGCGAAGTCCTCCAGATCCACCTCGGCCCGGTCGGCGAGCCGGTGGCCGGCCGGCATCGCGATGTCCGGTGCGTCGTCCAGGAGTTCGGCCTTGGCCAGGCCACCGGGCACGGGCAGCCGCTTGTTGCTCCAGTCCAGCACCACCGCCAGGTCGGTGTCGCCCCTGATCACAGCACGGATTCCGTCCTCGGGCTCCAGTTCCCGGGTGCGTACGCGCAGTTCGGGGTGGTCCCTGCGCAGCGCGTGGAGCGCCGCGGGAAAGAGTCCGCGCGCCGCGGTCGGAAAGGCGGAGAGCCGGATCTCGCCCACCACCTCGCCGCGCTGCGCCTCGATGTCGGACTGGGCCAGCTCGACCTGGGACAGGATCCGGGCCGCGTGGTCGGCGAGCAGCCGGCCCGCGTCGGTGAGCCGGACCCCGCGCCCGTTCTTGGCCAGGAGGCGTTGCCCCACCTCGCGCTCCAGCTTCGCCATCTGCTGGGAGACCGCCGATGTGGTCACATGCAGCCCCTCGGCGGCGCCGCTCACGGAACCGTGCCGGGCCAGTGCGTCCAGGGTGCGCAGGCGCTCCAGATTCAACATGTAAGCAATGCTACGCAGACCCTCACACAGAATCTCGCTTGTTCTACGTGGTCCGCTTCGTCATCGTTGAGCCCATGAGCCCCGCCGCCACACCGAAGACCACATCTCCCGCCGAGCCGTCCGCCCCTGTCCCGACGGCTGTCCCGGTGTCCGCCCCGGCTCCGGCAACCACCGCTCGCCCGGCGCTGGACTGGCGGATCCGGTTCGGGGCGCTCTCGCTCATCTGGGGCTTCAGCTTTCTCCTGATCAAGGTCGGCACCGAGGGGTACGCCCCGTTCCAGGTCACCCTCGGCCGTCTGCTGTCCGGCACGGCGGTGCTGGCCGTCGCGATGGTGGTCCGGCGTGAGCGACTGCCCCGCGGTGCCCGCACATGGGGGCACCTGGCCGTCGCCGCGTTCTTCCTGAACGCGCTTCCGTTCTCACTCTTCGCCTATTCCGAGCTGACCATTCCCTCGACGCTGGCAGGCATCTGCAACGCGGCCTCGCCCCTGTGGGGCATGGCACTGTCGCTCGTCGCACTCTCCGAGGACCGGCCGACCCGTCGCCGGGTCGCCGGCCTCGGGCTCGGCTTTCTCGGCGTACTGACCGTGCTCGGCGCCTGGCAGGGTTTCTCCGGGCTGGACTTCAGCGGCACGGCCATGGCCCTGCTCGCCTCCCTCAGCTACCCGATCGGCTGGATCTACGTCCGCAGGACGCTGGCGGGCAGCGGCTCTTCGACGCTGTCGCTCACCGGCAGCCAGCTCTTCCTCGGCACGGTGCAGATCGCCCTGGTGACCCCGCTGTTCACCTCGGCTCCCGATGGATTCCCGCTGCTCCCGACCCTGGCCGTGGTGACCCTCGGGGCGCTCGGTACCGGCCTCGCGGTCCTGATGCAGTACGGCCTGGTGGAGGAGGTCGGACCGACGACCGCGCAGATGGTCACCTACTTCATCCCGGTCATCGCCACCACCGCCGGAGTGGTCGTGCTCGGCGAGCAGTTGAGCTGGAACACTCCGGTGGGAGCCCTCGTGGTCCTGGCGGGCGCCGCTCTCACCCAGAGCAGGGCCCGGAGCGGCCGGGCCTCCGGCGGCCGGGCCAGGACCGGGGATCACCCGTAGTTCAGCGGCTTCACCGGTCCCGTCGCTGCCGCCACCGCATCCGCCAGTGGCCCGATGTCGGCCTCGGCGAGCGACGAGACGGTGAGCCGGATCCCCTGGGGCGCGGTCATCCGGAACCGCGCCCCGGGCGCCACGGCCCAGCCGGAGTGCAGCAACCTGGCCACGGCACCGGTCTCGTCGCCGACCGGCACCCACACATTCATCCCGCTGCGTCCGTGGGCCGCCACACCCCGCTCCGCCAGCGCCCGCACGAGGCCGTCCCGCCGGTCGGCGTACGCCCGCGCCACCTCGACCGGGTCGACGGCATCCGAGCTCCACAGGTGCACCACGGCCCGTTGCAGCAGTCTGCTGACCCAGCCGGGGCCCAGCCGCTGCCGCCCCGCCACCCGGTCGACCGTGACCGGGTCGCCGGTCAGCACGGCGACCCGCAGGTCCGGCCCGTACGCCTTGGCGACGGACCGTACGAATGTCCAACGGTCGGTGGCACCCGCCAACGGATGGAGCGGCAGATCGACGATGCCGTGCCCGTGGTCGTCCTCGATCAGCAGGACATCGCGGTGTCCGGCGAGAACCCCTCGCAGCTCGAAGGCGCGCCCGGCACCGATCGCCGCGCCGGTCGGATTCTGCGCGCGGTCCGTGACCACCAGCGCACGGGCGCCGGCGTTCAGCGCGTGCTCGACAGCGTCGGGCAACGGCCCCTCGTCGTCGACCGCGACGGGCACGGGGCGCAGCCCCAGCGCCGGTACGAGATCCAGCAGGCTGCCCCAGCCCGGGTCCTCGACCGCCACCGCGTCACCGGGCCTGAGGTGCGCGACCAGCACGCGCTCAATCGCGTCCAGCGAGCCGGAGGTCGCGACCACGGGTCCGGCCGGCACTCCGTCGGCGTCCAGTGCGGCGCGGGCGAGCGCGGCGAACTCCGGGTCCACCGGCGCCTGTCCGTACATGCCGGGCTGCCGCGCGTACTCCCCCGCGACCGCCGCGAAGGCTTCGTCCAGCGCGGGCAGCAGGCCCGGGTCGGGGTTGCCCGCCCCCAGGTCCCGCACGCCCGCCGGCGCCTCCACCCCGAGCGATCCGCGCGCCGTACTCGCGGGACGCGGCCGCACCCTGCTGCCCCGGCGCCCGGCCGTCTCGATCACCCCGCGCTCGCGGAGCGTGCGGTAGGCGGCCGCCACCGTGTTCGGATTCACCCCCAGCCGATCGGCCAACTCCCGCATAGGAGGCAGCACTTGGCCGGGTTCGAGCCCACCGGACCCGACCGCGCTCTCCACACTGGCGGCAATTTCCGATGCGCGCCGCCCAACAATCCGATACTCTCCTAGCACAAACAAGATTATGCACTAGTGCAATGGAGTACGCAATGTCGGACACCGCATCGCCGCAGACCACGGGCCCGGACACCCCAGCCGGATACGAGCCGACCGAGCGCACCGTCCCGACCCGTTCCCGCGAACGGGCGGCATACGACCGGGAGGTGGTCCACTCGATACTCGACGAGGCGTACGTCTGCCACCTCGGCTTCGTCCGTGACGGCGCGCCCGTCGTCCTGCCGACGCTCTTCGGCCGGATCGGCGACCGGCTCTACGTGCACGGCTCGACGGGCTCCCGCCCCCTGCGCGAGGCGGGCCGCACCGACCCCGGACTGCCCGTGTGCCTGACGGTGACGCATGTCGACGGGCTGGTGCTGGCCCGCTCCGCCTTCCACCACTCGATCAACTACCGCTCCGTGGTGGTCCATGGCGTCGCGCAGACGGTCACCGACCCGCAGGAGCGGCGGACCGCTCTCGACGCCATCGTCGACCACGTGGTGCCGGGCCGGTCCGCCGACTCACGGCCCGCCGACGAGAAGGAGCTGGCCGCGACCGCGGTGATCCGGCTGGACCTGCGGGAGGTGTCCGCCAAGATCCGCACGGGCGGCCCCAACGACGACCCCCGCGACCTCTCGCTTCCCCACTGGGCGGGCGTCGTCCCGCTCGCCCGCGGATACGAGACGCCGCTCCCTTCGGACGACCTCGACCCCGCGATCGGGGTGCCGGACTACATCACCGCACTCTGACGCACGCCGAGGAGCGGGCCCACGGCCGGGCAACGGGTCCGCCGTCCCGGCGGCCGGTTCGTCGCGGCCCCCGGCTCGCCCAGGACCGCGACGAACCGCTCGATGCCTGCCCGCGGGCCCGGCGGCCCGTCGCCGTCACGTCGCGGCACGCCCGGCGGACAGCTCCCCCTCGGCGGCTGCGCGGCCGGCGTCCGGCCCTTCGGCAGCCCCCGCGGCGAGCCCCGACGCGACGGGACCCGAAGGCGTCCGCGGTGTCGACGACTGGGCGATGAAGGCGCCGAACAGCACCATGGCCCCACCGATGAGCTGGGGCGCCGACAGGTGCTCACCGAGCATCACCCAGGCGAGCACGGTGGCGATGACCGCCTCGAGACAGGCGACCACGCCCGCCACCGCGGGCGAGAGCAGCCGCACCGAGATCACC
The DNA here is from genome assembly GCF_026340595.1 of Streptomyces sp. NBC_01363. GTDB lineage: Bacteria > Actinomycetota > Actinomycetes > Streptomycetales > Streptomycetaceae > Streptomyces. The sequence continues at coordinate 4,647,711 of NZ_JAPEPF010000001.1, read as the reverse complement.
CCGGTGACGTAGGCGATCACGGTCGCCAGCAGCACGATCCAGACGAGCAGCAACCAGGCCGGAACATCCGTACCGTCCATGCCGGCGCTGCCCCCCAGGACCGACCAGTCCATGCCCCAGGGCCGCGCGACCACCGTGAGGACGAGCGCACCGATCAGCAGCCCGTAGGCGATGACACCGACCGGATGCGGCGGTTCGACACCGTCCGCCCCGTCCGCACTCCCCTGGTCCGACAGGACGAAGTAGCCGACCTGGCAACCGGCGGCTCCGAGCGCGAGCAGCAGTCCGACCGCGTCGAAGCTCAGCCCCGACCAGACCTCGACCACGCATGCCAGCCCTCCGACGGCGAGCACCACGCCGACCGCGGCCCGCCGGGTCACCGGCCTGCGTTGGACGAACCGGACCCAGCCGAGAACGAGCGCGGGCGCCAGGTATTCGACGAGCAGCGCGACACCGACGGGAATCCGGGAGATCGCGGCGAAGTAGCAGGCCTGTACACCCGCGACGGCGAGCAGTCCGAAGCCGAGCAGCAGGACCGGCCGGCTGCGCACCAGGCCCCGGTGACGCCAGGCCACCGGCAGCATGACCAGGGCCGCGCCCGCCACCCGCAGCCACACCACGTGGAGCGGATCGAGCCCCGCCTCGATCAGCGGCTTGGCCGCCACCCCTGAACCGCCGAATGCGAACGCCGAGGCCAGGGCTAGTCCCAGGCCGGCGCTTCTCCCCTGAGACGCGTGCATCGGCCCATCATGACAGCTGCGGTCAGTAGCGTCATCCAGGTGACCCCTGACACGCTCGCCGCCGGGTACGTGGCTCCGCCGCGGCCTCCCCCGTCAGCTCCGGGGGGCGGGCGCACACCGGAGGATCAGCCTCCGGCCTCCCACACGCCCTGATCCGAAGCATCCGCGATCCGGGCGGCGAGCCGATCCGCGTCGATCCCGCCCCGCACCAGCACCTCGACGGCCCGGCACTCGTGATCCATGGCCAGTGCCGCGAGCAGATCGAGCCCTCCGGCCCGCGCATCGCCGCGCTTCTCCGCCCGCTCAAGCGCTCCGGCCATTGCCGAAGCGGCCGAGGGCGACCAGCCCTCCACCCCCGAGTCCCGCACGGCGGAGTCCAGGTCCGGAACGACCGGGACGGCGCCGGAGTCCTCCACCGAGCCCTGCCAACGGAGCCCGTATCCGATACTGCGCTGGACGAGATAGCCGAGCACTCTGGCCAGTTGAGGGCCGCCCTCGAAGGCCGCCCGCACCGCGGGGTCCGATTCGATGAGGGAGTGCAGCAGATGCGCCGTGTCGATCTGCCGGTCACCGTCGCGCAGTGCACGCCTGCGGGCGCCCGTCACCACCGCGGCCAGCTCCACCGTGAGTCTGGCGTCGAGCTCGGCACGGTTCGGTACGGGCTGCTGAGGAATCCGCGGCGTCCGGTTTTGCACACCTCTTACCCCATCAGACCCGCAGCGCCGATACATCCCCGGAGGGACTCATCTAGGCATCCCACGCAAGTTGGGCACACCCGAACGGTTTCTCCTCCTTGCGGATGAGATCTCGCCATTTCCGGATCCGATCGGTGAAAAGGGCGCGCGCCGCCTTGCCACGCGCTCCCTGAGCAACCGGACGCCGCCCCCGTACGTCCCACAGGCCATACCCCATGCGACAGCCGGAAGGGAGACCGCGGACGTGTCCTGGTTGGTCGCCCTTCCGGCACTCGACGGGCGGGAGTACGTGTACCGGGTCCACGCACCGGCCGACGCGCTGCACGCCGACCTCTTCTGGGCCGCGTTCCACTGCCACGACGACGGTCCGCACCCGCGCGCCTTCGACCGGTTCGACGACGCCCTGATCTGGCGCACGGGAGCGTAAGGAACCGGCCATACAGATCTGACGGTTCATCAGTATTGAATGTTCCGGTCACTGCGGCTACGTTCCGCGACACCGTAACCCGCCGAGAAGGGGTGGTCGCATGGCCGAAGTCAGTGCAGAGGCGCGCATCGAAGCACCGGCCGAGAAGGTGTGGGCCCAGCTGACGGACTTCACCGCGTACGACCAGTGGAACGCCACTCACACCAGCTTCCCCAAGGGCGGTCCGGCGACACTCGAACTCGCGGCCACCTACGAGGAGAACATGAAGCTCATGGGCTTCCCGGCCGAGGTGACCTGGACGGTGGCGGAACTGGAGACCGCGCGCCTGCTGGCCACCAAGGGCAAGGGCCCGATGGGAGTCAACCTGTCCATGCGCTACTCACTGACCCCCGACGGGGACGCCACCACGGTCCGCATCGACGGGGAGTTCACCGGCGCCGCGGTCTCCCTGATGGCGGGAAAGCTCAAGGACTCGGCGACGGCCGCGCTCGTCGAATCACTGCGCAAACTGGGCGGACTCATCGCCGCCTGACTCCACCCCGCCGACGGGAAGGGCCTCGCGGCTCGGCCGCGAGGCCCTTGTCACCACACCCGCGGGCACCACGCCCAGGGGCTCAGTGCTCGTCGGCAAGGATCAGGTACAGCTTCTTACGGGCGTCGTTGATGACCGTGAGAGCCTTCTGGCGCTGATCGGCCGAGCCGGTCTTCCAGACCTGGCCGAACGCCTCCATCAGACCGAAGCCGGCCTGCCGGATCTCGTTGACGCTCTCCCAGTCGACACCACGCCCGGCTTCCTCCCAGGGCGCCTCGGGCCCCGACTCCGCCTCGGTGCGGCCGGTGTCGGTGAGCGTGAACAGCTTCTTGCCGCCCTCGCTCGCACTGACGATCAGCCCCTCGTCCTCCAGCAACTGAAGGGTCGGGTAGACCGAGCCGGGGCTGGGACGCCAGGCCCCGCCACTGCGCTCGCCGATCTCCTGGATCATCTCGTAGCCGTGCATCGGCCGGTCCTTCAGCAGCGCCAGGATCGACGCGCGTACGTCACCACGCCGCGCCCTTCCCCTGCCGCCACCCCGGCCGCGCCCGCCGCCGAAGGGACCACCCCCGAAAGGTCCACCCCCGAAAGGCGGCCCGAACTGCCCGAAGGCCGCCCGTCGCCCCTCGAAGTCGCCACGCCCCTGATGACCGGGCCCGCAGTGCCCACGCCCAGGTCCGAACTCATGCTCGTGCCCATGTGAACGCATCGCTACGCTCCTTCCATCGTTGATCTGTCGCGATGCGTCAACGATATATCGGAACCGATCGCCTGACAATCCCTTGCTCGGCTGCCCGTTGTTTCGCGCCAGAAGATCCTGGCTCTACGACAGGAGGTCCTGGCCGTTCGCCAGGACCGACTGCGCGGACTTCGTACAGGTCGGCACCCGTGAATACCGGCAGGTTCGACCGGCCGGAGGCGCGGCTACAGGTCGGTGTACGCCTGGCGGGCCCTCGCCCACTGTTCCTCGAACTCGCTCCGGCTGATCTCCTGCCCCGCCAGTGCGGGGTCGAAGAGGTCCGCGACCGGCGGGTTGAACAGCCAGTCGTCGGGGCTACTGCGCACGGCGGTCCCGTCCCCGGCCAGCTCCACCCGACGGCCCCGGCGGCCGTCGGACCCCACTTCGATCAGCTGGACGGCCGGTTCGTCGTCTTCCTCGTCCGAGCGGCGCCGCAGGTACACGATGTCCCGGTCCGCGAGCGCACCGAAACCCTCGAGCCCCCGCTGTGCGTGCCGTTCGGCACGCAGGCCGTCAAGTCCCGGAGGCATCCGAGAAGCGTCGATGTCGACCATCTCCAGCTCCTCGAACCGGGCCACCGTCTCCGGGTCGGTGACCACCTCGACCCAGGCGAACGCTTCGAGGACCTCCCGCGCGGACCGCGCGCGGATCCACCACCACAAGCCGCCCATGCCGTAGTCGTGCAGAGTGAGGAACGAGCGCTTGTGCGCGGTGCCGATATCAGTCATGCGGGCTGAGCCCAAGGACTGTCCCGCAGTCCCTGGCGGGCGTGCGACGCCGGGTTCCGATCCGGCCGGGCGCCTGGGGTCGGGCGGCCGGCACGGTCGAGGCGCTCGACGCCCACACCGGCGTCCCGATCACCGGCGCCCACTTGGCGCGGCCCCTCACGGACCGCCGCCCCCGTACCCCGCCGCCTGCCCGCCGAGGCGAAACGCGCCATCGTCCCGCCCCACCGAAGGTCCCGTTCGGACTCTCACCCGAGGAAGAGCGGGAACTTCGCGGCCGACTCGCCCAGTTCGGTCTTCTCCGCGTCGGTCGGGGCACGCCGTCCGGTGCCGACCAGCAGGGCGTCCTGGTCGGAGAACGACGCGGGGAAGGCGGCTCCGGCGATCCTCTCCAGCATCTCGCGGGACGCGGCGAGTCCCTCCGCGGGCGGTTCGGCCGCGTCCGGGAGGTACGCGACCAGGTCGAGGTGGTGCAACGTCCACTCCAGGACGTACGCACAGAGGTAGTCGCCCGCGGTGAGGACCTCGTCGCGGGTGCCGACCCGGAGGCCGGGGTCGGCGAGTCCGGCGGCGCGGCCGGCGGCGGAGCCGACGTCGTCGAAGTGGAACTTCAGCAGCTGGGGCTCCTCGTACGCGGCGGCCAGCCGGACGGTCAGCGCGTCCAGCGGGTCGTCGCCGGTCGGCGGCGTTTCGGCGACGTCCCAGTAGGTCACCGCGTCGCGCGTCGGTTCCGCTTCGGCGGGGGTCACCAGGGTGATCAGGACGTCCTGGGCGTCGATGACCAGATGACACACCAGGTCCCGCACGAGCCAGCCGGCGCAGCCGGACGGTTTCGCGAAGTCCTCGTCCGGGAGTCCGGCGACCGCCGTGCGCAGCGCCGTCCACGAGCGTGAGAAGAGATCCACATCGGCAACGTAGTGCGGTGCCGCAAGGGCGGACAAGCGCATCGGCACGGTCGCGGCTCACGCGCCCGGACGGTCGGCTCGTGCCGGATGCGCAAGAGGACGGCGAGAAAGGTGTGCACAAAGGCGGTGAACAAAGATCGCGCGAGCGGCAGACTGGCCCCATGACCGAATCGGATCGCAAGGCGGACCTTCATTTCTATCTGCAGTCCGCCCGTGAGGCCCTGCTGTGGAAACTCGAAGGGCTCTCGGAGTACGACGCCCGCCGCCCGCTGACACCGACCGGCACCAACCTCCTGGGCCTGGTCAAGCACGTGGCCAGTGTGGAGCTGGGCTACCTCGGCGACACCTTCGGACGACCGTCCGGCGAGCCACTGCCCTGGGTCGAGGACGGCGCCGAGCCCAACGCGGACATGTGGGTCACCGCCGACGAGTCACGCGAGCACATAGTGGCGCTGTACCGCCGGGCATGGGCACATGCGGACGCCACGATCGACGCGCTGGCGCTGGACACGACGGGCAGGGTGCCGTGGTGGCCGGACGACCGGTGCGAGGTGACGCTGCATCATGCCGTGGTGCGCGTGATCGCCGATACGCACCGGCATGCCGGGCACGCCGATATCGTCCGGGAACTCGTCGACGGCGCCGTCGGGATGAGCAAGGGCAACGAAAACATGGCGCCGGGCGACTCGGCCTGGTGGGAGAACCATCGCAGCAGGCTGGAGCACGCCGCTCAGGAAGCCGACCGGGGCGCGTGACCACGGACCCGCCTCAGCCTTGGGCCGCCTGGCGTCCGCGGACTGGCGGGAACCATCGTCAGAGCAGGCAGAACTCGTTCCCTTCCGGGTCGGCCATCACCACATGGTCCGGCCTGCCCTGCAATTCTTCCTCACGCACCACGGTCGCGCCGGCGGCCGTCAAACGCTCCACCGCCTCGACCACACGCGGCCACCGGTCCTCCCAGGGAGTCTCACGACCGCCACCGGCCTGCACGTCGAGGTGCAGGCGGTTCTTCACGACCTTCGACTCCGGCACCTGCATGAAGGTCAGACCTGGACCCGCCCCCTCCGGATCGCACAGGTACGCCCCCTGGTCCCACTCGTCCTCCGGGACCTCATGGTGCGCGAACCACTCCTCCCAGCTCCCGAACCCGGCAGGCGCGGGCTTCTCCGTATAGCCCAGGGCCAGCGCCCAGAACGCGGCCAGCCTCGCCGGACGCGCGCAGTCGATCGTCAAACTCCACCTGGTCCCCATGGGCAGGGCCTCCCCGGTCCGACTCGATCCGATACACGGACCGTACCGGGTGCCACTGACACCGTTCGCCCGTCGGCATTCCGGGTCCAGTTACACCGGATTGGCCTTGGCACCCGGCTTCGCACCGTACTTAGGGTCGCGGCATGAGGATTCGCATCGTCGACACGTTCACCGACCGCCCCTTCACCGGCAATCCGGCGGGAGTCCTGCTCCTGGATTCCGAAACCTTTCCCGACGACGATCGGCTCCAGCGGATCGCCATGGAACTGAACCTCTCCGAGACCGCCTTCGCCCACCCGCTGTCCCCGGGCGGCGAGGCCGACTGGGCGCTGCGCTGGTTCACCCCGACCACGGAGGTCGACATGTGCGGGCATGCCACCCTCGCCACCGCGCACGTCCTGCACACCACCGGGACGGCGAGCGGCACGGTGCGCTTCGCGGCGCGGTGCGGGATCCTCACCGCGACCGCCCACCCGGACGGTGCCATCACTCTCGACTTCCCCACGGCCTCGTTGACACCGGAGGCCGCCCCGGCCGGGCTGGCCGCGGCCCTGGGCGCGGATCCCCTCTCCGTCCACGACACCGGCCCGCACATCGGCGATCTGCTCGTCGAACTGTCCGACGAGGCGACCGTACGAGGGCTGACCCCCGATCTCGCCACGCTGGCCGATGTCTCCCGGCGGGGCGTCGTCGCCACGGCCGCCGCGGAGGACCCCTCCCGCGGTTACGACTTCGTCTCCCGCGGCTTCTTCCCGCGTGTCGGGATCGACGAGGACCCCGTGACCGGCAGTGCCCACACCGCGCTGGCGCCTTTCTGGTCGGCCCGTTTCGGTCGTGACGAACTGACCGGACTTCAGGCCTCCGCCCGTTCCGGCCTGGTCCGGACCTCGCTGCGCGGCAATCGCACCCTGCTGACGGGTGACGCCGTGACGGTCATCGACGGCGAACTGCTCACGGCGCTCTGACCCCCGGACGCGGTGCGGGGCGTACGAGGCCACTCCCCTGCGCCCCGCCGCACCCGGCCCGTTCCTCACGGCGTGGGCAACCAGCCCACCTGCCCCGCCAGCAGGGCGTATCCGACGAACGCCCCGATGTCCAGCAGCGCGTGTGCCGCGACCAGCGGCCCGACCCGCCCCCAGCGCCGGTACAGCAGCACGAAGACGACGCCCATCACCATGTTGCCGATGAAGCCGCCGATCCCCTGATACAGGTGGTACGAACCGCGCAGCACCGAACTGGCAACCAGGGCGGCCATCGGCGTCCACCCCAACTGTCCCAGTCTGCGCAGCAGATACCCGACGACGATCACTTCCTCCACGACGGAGTTCTGGATCGCGGACAGGATCAGGACCGGGAACTTCCACCACACATCGGGCAGTGATTCCGGTACCACGGTCAGATTGAATCCGGCGGCGCGGGCCACCAGATAGAAGGCGAGGCCGGCGCTTCCGATGCCCGCCGCGACCATCGTGCCGCGCCCCAGGTCCGGCCACGGCCTGGTGCGGTCGAAACCGATGACCCGCAGGCCGGCGCCTTCCCTGATCAGCAGATGCGCGACCAGGGCGACGGGCACCAGAGCCGTTGCGATTCCGAAGAGTTGCCAGGCGAGATCCAGCCATGGACGACCCGGCGCGTACGAACTGTTGAGCGTCGCGGCCTGACCCTTCAAACCCCCTGGTTTCGTCAGCGATCCGACAAAACTGATCAGGGCAGACACCCCGCTGGCCCCCAACGAGAGAGCCAGCACGAGGACCGTCTCGGACCGCAGAATCCGTCGCGGCACAGCCTCCTGGGAGAAAGAATCAGCCACAAGCCCCACCTCCACCTGTACACCTGCCTTGAGTTGTGCATTCACGCCCCATCCTGCCCCCCGTCCGGTTAAGGTCTCGAATGCAGGTACGAAGATCATGCGCGACAGGCCGGGGGACAACCACCATTGCCGATGGTGTGGTCCCCCTTTTCCTTGTTCATCCTCAAGGAGGGGCACCACCGACATGGGACGTCACAGCTTGCCCGACGACTACGCCGACGACGGAAGCAGGGACGGATCACCGCCTCGCCGTCGGCGCACCGTCGTGATCGCGACCATGCTCGTACTCGCGGTCGCTGCGGGGACGGTCGTCGCGGCGCAGGGCGGCCTGTTGTCGTTCTCGAAGAGCTGCGAGGACTCGGCCATCCGTCTGTCCATGATGGCCTCACCGGATATCGCCCCCGCCGTTCGCGCCGTCGCCGACAAGGCGCGCAAGGACGAGGTGCGATCCGGCGGTCGCTGTCTGTACGTGACGGTGGTCGCCCGCGACTCCTACAAGGTCGCCGACTCCCTCTCCAGCGACGCCCGCACCCCGGACTTCCAGGTCTGGCTGCCCGACTCGGATCTCTGGCTCGACCGGGCCAAGGGCTCCGGCGACGGCGTCCCGATCACACCGGGCGACTCCATCGCCTCCTCCCCCGTGACTCTGGCCATGGTGCCGTCCGCGGCCAAGAGCCTCGGCTGGCCGAAGAAGAAGTACTCCTGGGCGGAGTTGACGGGCGCGGCCATGAAGTCGGACAAGGTGCGGCTCGGCTCGGCCGACCCGGCGCGCAGCGCCACCGGCCTGCTGGCGCTCGCCAGCATCGGCGCGTCCTCCGACAAGCAGGGCGGAGACAGCGACACCAGGGTCGCGGCGACCGCCAAGCTGCTCGCGCAGCGCATGTCGGACGGTGACGCCCAGGTGCTGGAGACACTGGCGCAGAGCGATTCGGGCGCCGAGCAGGGCAATCCGGAGCGCAACCAGGCGGTGCTCCTCTCCGAGCAGGCCGCGTTCGCCCACAACGCGGAGTCGACCGGCGGCGGAAAGCTCGACCTCTTCTACCCCCAGGACGGCACCCCGCTCCTCAACTATCCGTACACGCTGGTCGACGAGGCCAGAATGAGTACGTCCGAGGGCCGGGCGGCGCTGCGGTTCATGACGCTGCTGAACGCACCCGGTGCCCAGGCCACCCTGGAGAAGCACGGGTTCAGAGACGTCGACGGCACGGCCGGGGAGGCGGTGGTCGCACCGGCCGGCGGCAAGAAGCCCCAGCCGTACGCCACCGCGGCCGCTGCCGCACCGACCGCCGAGGCGCTCCAGCAGACGCTCGGCATGTGGACGATCACGGTGCAGAGCGCTCGGCTGACCACGGTCGTGGACGCGTCGGGTTCCATGGCCACGATCGTCCCGGGGCGCAACCAGTCCCGGATGGATGTCACCAAGGCGTCCTTGATCCAGGCCCTCGACCAGTTCACCCCGAACGACGAGATCGGGCTCTGGGAGTTCGCCACCACGCTCGACGGCGACAAGGACTACCGCAGGCTGATGCCGACCGCCCGACTGGGCGATCCGGCGAAGGGCGGCGGCACCCACCGCGAGAAGCTCGCCGCGGCCTTCGCGGCGCTGAAGCCCGTGCCGGGCGGCGCGACCGGTCTGTACGACACCACACTGGCTGCCTACAAGGACGCCCAGGCGACCTATGTGAAGGGCAAGTTCAACGCGGTCGTGATCCTCACCGACGGATCGAACCAGGACAACCTCTCCATCTCCCGCAGTGCGCTGATCGCGGAACTGAAGCGGATCGCCGATCCGGAGCGCCCGGTGCCGCTGCTCGCCATCGCGGTCGGTCCCGAGGCCGACCGCGAGGAGGTGAACGAGATAGCGAAGGTGACCGGAGGCGGTGGCTACCAGGTCATCGACCCGGCCGAGATCCAAACGGTGATCCTGCAGGCCATCATGACAGCTGGTCAGAGCAACCACGCCGCTCAGGAGTAGCGCCGGACACGGCCGGACCGGAACCGTCCACAAGCAGCGACGCCGTACCGCGGCGGGAACGAAAACCGCAACGGGAACCGGAGTCGGAGCCGGAACTGAAGCCGGAGCCGGATCGAGCGCCGGGCAACGGCGCCCGCCGTGCCGGGCTCACGGCTTGGGAGCACCGGTCGGCCAGGTGTGCACGGGCTCTCCGCTGTGCATCAGTTCGGCGTACCGCCGGGTGGTCGCGGCCAGCGCCGCGTGCCTGTCGAGCCCGGCCTCCCGTGCCCGGTGATAGGTGTCCGCCTGCCAGGACGCCCCGTTCACCCGTCGCTTGCAGCGCTCCTCGATGACCCCGAGATAGCGGTCGCGGTCCACGGGCTCGATGTTCCAGGCATCGAGCCCCGCGGCGGCCAGCGGCAGCAGTTCGTCCCGTACGAGCTTGACGGCCGGCACCCGGGTCAGCCCGCCCGCACGGCCGGGACGTGGCCAGATCAGCTCCGCGTCGATGCCTAGTCGGCAGGCGGTGTCGAAGTTCTCCGCCGCCGCGGCGAACGGCAGCCTGGTCCACACCGGACGGGACTCCTCGGCGAGCGACCGCACGAGCCCGTAGTACAGCGCCGCGTTGGCGATCAGATCGGTGACGGTGGGCCCGGCGGGCAGGACCCGGTTCTCCACGCGCAGATGGGGTACGCCGTCGGCCAGCCCGTACACGGGCCGGTTCCAGCGGTAGACCGTTCCGTTGTGGAGCACCAGTTCCTGCAACCGCGGCACCCCGCCCTCGTCGAGGACCCTCAGCGGCTCCTCCTCGTCGCAGATCGGGAGCAGCGGCGGAAAATAGCGCAGGTTCTCCTCGAAGAGCTCGTACGCCGAGTCGATCCACCGCTCACCGAACCAGGTCCTGGGCCGCACCCCCTGGTTCTGGAGTTCGGGTGGCCGGGTGTCGGTGGCCTGCTGGAAGAGCGGCGGCCGTGATTCCCGCCAGAGCTCCCTGCCGAACAGGAAGGGCGAGTTGGCACCGAGTGCGATCTGGACACCGGCAACGGCCTGGGCCGCGTTCCACACGGCCGCGAATCGCGCCGGTGTCACCTGCAGATGGAACTGGACCGAGGTGCAGGCGGCCTCGGGCGTGATCGAGGCGGAGGTGGAGACCCATCGCTCCACGCCCTGGATATCGAGGGAGAAATCCTCGCCGCGCGCGGCCACCAATTGATCGTTCAGCAGTGTGTAGCGGTCCGCGTCCGAGAGGTTCGCCAGAACGAGGTCCTCATGGCGCAGCGTGGGCAGAATACCGATCATCATGATCCCGGCATCGACCTCGCCCGCCTTCCTGTGGGCATATCCGAGCCCGGTCCTGAGCTCTTCGGCCAACTGATCGAAAACGCGCCCGTCCAGACGGTGCGGGACTATGTTCACTTCCAAATTGAACATCCCGAGTTCGGTCTGGAAATCACGGCTTGCGATGCGCGGGAGGACCTCCCCATTCATCATCTTCGGCATGCCGTCGGCGCCCGCGAGATTCAGCTCGATCTCCACGCCCATGAGGTTGCGCGGCCGGTCGAACCTCCGCTCCGCCAGAAGTCTCTCCAGTCCCTCCAGGCACTGGTGGAGCTTCTTCCGGTACCCCTGCCGATCGGACAGGTCAAAGGCGCCCGCCACGACCTTCTCCCCCATCGGAGCGTCCCTCCCTCAAGTGGGCGGCCCGCGGCCCAGGCCGCTCGCGTCACGATCGATAATGCCCAGGCCGCGTGATCCATAACGCCCCCGAGAACGCCGCGGACCCAGTAATCTGAGGGCGCCCGCCGGAGGCACATTCCATGGGCATGGTGCAGCACACGTTTCCCCGTCCGGCGTGAGTGAAAACGCCGACGCGTTTCAGCCGTCCACGCCGGGGGAAAAATCCCAGGCGGCGGCTGCGCCGTTGACACTGAATCAGTAGATTCTCCGCATAATAAAGTCTTGATACCGCCTTGTCGGCAATGCCTGCGACGGCTAGTGGAATCACCACGTGAACACGTGTCGTATAAACTCCGCGGACGAGGCAGAGAGTTGACGCACCGGCCCAGTCACCGGCCTCCTCTGGCCCCGCATGCCGACAGCGCCGTCTGCACCCGCCCACGCACCACCGTGTCTCCGAAGTGAGAGGCGACCCACTATGCCGCTGCATGTTCCCCCGGCTCCCGCGCCCGCTCTGCGCAGCGTTCTCGCGGCACTCGGTTCACCCACCGCGGTCCGCGAAGCCCGCACACCCGCCCTTCGATCCGCCCAGGGGCCACTGAGCCCCGAACTCCCGCTCCCGGTCCACGTACTGGAGCGGATCGGTCCGAACGGGCTCGCTCCCGCCACCCGGCTGGCCGGGTGGCGATTCCTGATCCGCAGCTCGGAGCAGGCCGTCGCCGCGGCGGACACCATGCTCACCCCGGACGGCTGGGCCTTCTCGCATTTCTTCGAGGGCCCTTACATCGCCTCGACCGAGCTCGCCCTGCGCCAGGCCGAGACGGTGACACCGCACTGCCAGCCGCGGCTGCTGTCCATCCCGGAGCTCTACATGCTGGCGCTGTGGCTGCACGGCGACATCGAGGCCGACGCCTCCGGCGGGGCGCTCGCCCCCGCCGATCTCCTGATTCCGCTGGCTCCCGCCCCACCGGGCATCGCGGCACATCGCCCGCACCGGGTCGCCGATCTGCTCCGCGTGATGACGCTGCGCATCACCCCCGGCCCCGGCCCCCTGCTCGGCTCCCCGGCCTGAGAACCGGACCTCGCATCAGCACACCGTGCCCCGCCGCCGTCCCCGGTCGCGGGGCACAGTGCTGGAGGGGCGCACTTCATGCCCTTCCGGACTAGCCCGGAACGACCACCCCGAACCACCCGAAGGGACAGTGCAGTTGCGGTGAACCCTCCGCGCGGGTGACGCGTCCTCCGGGTAAGGAGAAGTGCTGCTGCGAAATCCCTGCGGATTGACGCCCGTGGGGCAACACTGGGACCGGACCGATCGATACGGGGGGGGGCGGCCATGAACACCTCATCCAGCCGCAGGACATTCACTACAACGCAGCGAAAGAACCCAGCCATGTGCCAGCACCAGCCACCATGCCCGACCGCCGACTCAGCCGACCGGGAAGCCGCCCGCCTGACGGCGCACCACCCGGAACAGGGCTGGAGCCTGCTGTGCAACGGAGTCCTGCTCTTCGAGGACACCGGTGAGCTGCTCCCGGACGGTCAGATCATCGCCCCGCACCGGCCCCTGGGGACCGATCGGGTGATGAAGGCCGCCTGACCGCGGCCGGTAAGAGCTGGGGCCGGCCCGGAGACTTCTCCGAACCGGCCCCGACGCATGTCCGCGTCACATGGTGGCACTCATGACTCAGTTGTCGTACTCGTCCAGCGGCGGGCAGGAGCAGACGAGGTTGCGGTCGCCGAAGGCGCCGTCGATCCGGCGCACCGGCGGCCAGTACTTGTCGGCGGCCGAGACTCCGGCCGGGAAGACCGCCACCTCACGGCTGTATTCGTGCTTCCACTCCCCGCCCAGCATCGCCGCGGTGTGCGGAGCGTTGTGCAGCGGGTTGTCGTCCGCGCTCCACTCGCCGGAGGCCACCTTCTCGACCTCGTCGCGAATGGCGATCATCGTGTCGCAGAACCGGTCGAGCTCCGCGAGGTTCTCGCTCTCGGTCGGCTCGATCATCAGCGTCCCGGCGACCGGGAACGACATGGTCGGCGAGTGGAAGCCGTAGTCGATCAGCCGCTTGGCGATGTCGTCGACGCTGACGCCGGTGGCCTTGGAGATCGGCCGCAGGTCCACGATGCACTCGTGCGCGACCAGACCGGCCGGGCCGTTGTACAGGATCGGGTAGTGCGGTTCCAGACGCTTGGCCATGTAGTTGGCCGCGAGCACGGCAACCTGCGTCGCGCGCTTCAGGCCCTCCCCGCCCATCAGGCGTACGTACGCCCAGGAGATGGGGAGAATACCGGCCGAGCCCCATGGAGCGGCCGAGATCGGTCCGACGCCGGTCTCGGGGCCCGCCGAGGGCTGCAGCGGGTGGTTCGGCAGGTACGGCGCGAGGTGGGCGCGCACCCCGACCGGGCCGACGCCGGGGCCGCCGCCGCCGTGCGGGATGCAGAAGGTCTTGTGCAGGTTCAGGTGCGAGACGTCGCCACCGAACCGGCCCGGCCGGGCGAGGCCCACCAGCGCGTTGAGGTTGGCGCCGTCGACGTACACCTGGCCGCCGGCGTCGTGCACCTCGGCGCAGATGTCGGCCACGTGCTCCTCGAACACGCCGTGCGTCGACGGGTACGTGATCATGAGCACGGCGAGCTCGTCGCGGTGCTTCTCGATCTTGGCGCGGAGGTCCTCTATGTCGACCTCGCCGTCGTCGGCGGTCTTGACCACGACGACCTTCATGCCGGCCATCACGGCGCTGGCCGCGTTGGTGCCGTGCGCGGAGGACGGGATGAGGCAGACGGTGCGCTGCTCGTCACCGTTGGCCCGGTGGTACGCCCGTACGGCCAGCAGGCCCGCGAACTCGCCCTGCGAACCCGCGTTCGGCTGGATGGAGACCGCGTCGTACCCGGTGACCTCGGCGAGGCGCTCCTCCAGCTCACGGATGAGGGTGAGGAAGCCCTGCGCCTGCTCGGCCGGGGCGAAGGGGTGCAGCGCGCCGAACTCGGGCCAGGTGATCGACTCCATCTCGGTGGTCGCGTTCAGCTTCATGGTGCAGGAGCCGAGCGGGATCATGCCGCGGTCCAGCGCGTAGTCGCGGTCGGCGAGCTTGCGCAGGTAGCGCAGCATCGCGGTCTCGGAACGGTGCTGGTGGAAGACCGGGTGGGTAAGGATCTCGTCGGTGCGCAGCAGGCCCTCGGGCAGCGCGTCGGCGGCGCCGGCGTCCAGCTCCTCGATGTCCCCGTCGGCGCCGAAGGCGGCCCAGACGGCGGCGATCTGCGTACGCGTGGTGGTCTCGTCGCAGGCGAGGGAGACCAGGTCGGCGTCGACGAGCCGCAGGTTGACCCCGCGCTCGCGGGCATCCGCGACGACGTCGGCGGCCTTCCCCGGGACACGCACGGTGAGGGTGTCGAAGTGGGCGCCGGTCACGACGTCGATACCGGAGGCGCGCAGGCCCTCGGCCAGGATCGTCGCGTAGCGGTGGGTGCGCCGGGCGATCGTCCGCAGCCCGTCCGGGCCGTGGTAGACGGCGTACATTCCGGCCATGACGGCGAGCAGCACCTGGGCGGTACAGATGTTACTGGTGGCCTTCTCGCGGCGGATGTGCTGCTCACGGGTCTGCAGGGCCAGCCGGTAGGCCTTGTTGCCGTCCGCGTCGACGGAGACTCCGACAAGACGGCCGGGAAGGCTGCGGGCGAACTTCTCGCGTACGGCCATGAAGCCGGCGTGCGGTCCGCCGAAGCCCATCGGCACACCGAAGCGCTGCGTCGTGCCGACCGCGATGTCCGCGCCCAGGTCACCGGGCGAGGTGAGCAGGGCCAGTGCCAGCAGGTCGGCGGCGACCGTGACGATCGCACCCAGCTCGTGGGCCTGCTCGATGACGGGTTCGATGTTCCGCACCGCCCCGGACGCGCCCGGGTACTGCACCAGGACGCCGAAGACACCGCGCTCGGCGATCTCCGCCGGGATGCCGTCGGACAGGTCGGCGACGACGACCTCGACACCGGTCGGCTCGGCGCGGGTCTCGATGACCGCGATCGTCTGCGGCAGGGTGTCGGTGTCGACGAGGAAGACGCCGTCCTTGACCTTGCCGACGCGCCGGGAGAGGGCCATGGCCTCGGCGGCCGCGGTGCCCTCGTCGAGCAGAGAGGCGCCGGAGGTGGGCAGCCCGGTCAGCTCGGCGACCATCGTCTGGAAGTTGAGGAGCGCCTCCAGGCGGCCCTGCGAGATCTCCGGCTGGTACGGCGTGTAGGCCGTGTACCAGGCGGGGTTCTCCATGACATTGCGCAGGATCACCGGCGGGGTGAAGGTGCCGTAGTAGCCGAGTCCGATCATCGGGGCCAGCACCTGGTTGCGGTCCGCGAGGGCGCGCAGCTCGGCGAGGACCTCGGCCTCGGTACGCGCGGTCGGCAGCCCGAGTGCCTCCGTGCTCTTGATGACGTCGGGCACGGCGGCCGCGGTGAGCTCGTCCAGCGAGCCGTATCCGACCTGGGCGAGCATCTTCGACTGCGCCTCGGCATCGGGTCCGATGTGGCGCTGCTCGAACGGAATGCCCTGCTCCAGCTGGGAGAGCGGAGTGCGACGGGGGGTCATGGTGGAGGCCTCCTGGTCTGTCACGACCTGCGAGGGGCACCACGGCGCGGGTGCCCGAACGGCCTCCCCCTCTGTCATCTCAACCTGAGAGCTTCACCGGCGCGCCCTGCGGCATACCGGTTTTCACCGTCGGTGAGGAAGGGAATCGCACCGGCACTCGGCCGCACGAAACCCGCCCTGCTTTCCAGAGTGACCTCGTCCGTGCGGTACGGGGGCCTGAGAGATTCCGGGGAGGATTTGCTCCTTCGGCGCCTTCGGATCAGCTCCGGAGGACTCTCCCGCACGGGGTCAGCAGCCATCACCAGCCTACCAGCGGGGTTCATGGCTGATTTCTCGAGTGGCCGACCACCCGGATCTGCCCTTTTGTAGTGCTTGTGGAGTAGCCACGACCAGTGGGAGGGACCGTGCAGACCGACATCGATCCGCGCAGCCTGATCGGCCGCAAGGCGTTCGACCGCAAGGGCACCAAGATCGGGACCGTGGACGAGGTGTACCTCGACGACGCGACCGGTGTGCCCGAGTGGGCGGCCGTACGTACCGGACTCTTCAGCCGGGACGCGTTCGTCCCGCT
This sequence comes from Streptomyces sp. NBC_01363, assembly GCF_026340595.1. Taxonomy (GTDB): domain Bacteria; phylum Actinomycetota; class Actinomycetes; order Streptomycetales; family Streptomycetaceae; genus Streptomyces. The sequence goes on along the minus strand of NZ_JAPEPF010000001.1, from coordinate 4,631,112 downwards.
GGAACCCAGCGAATTCGTGAAGGATTCGCTCCGCATCCCCTTCGACCGCGCGCTGATCAAGGACGCGCCCGACTTCGGCGTCGGCCGCCATCTCTCACCGGAACAGGAGCTCCAGCTCTACCGGCACTACGGTCTGGACTCCCCGCCCGAGGGGCCCGGCCCGGACAGGGACTTCGGCAGACTGGCCGGCCAGGACGAGTAGTCCACCGGGTCCCGCACCAACGGCAGCGGATCGGCCGGCCGCAGTTCCGGGTCGTCGATCCGGAACGTACGCACCCGGCCGGGCGCCGACTCGGGTTCCTCGAACCGCACGGTCACCCGGCCGACGCCGCTGCCCTGCACCCAGCCATGGCCGTATGCGCCATGGCGTACGTCGTGTCCGGCGGGCCAGCGCCGAGCGGCGCGCTGCTCGGCGGTCTCCTCGGCCTCCGCCCGGGGATCGTCCGGCGGCTCGGCCCCGTCGTCCCCGGACGGCGTCGTCTCCGCAGCCGGATCCTCGGTCGCGGCCCGCTCACCGGCGGCCTGGGCGAAGAGGTCCTCCTGCGTGTAGTCGGCAAGCCCCGTCACGCCTACTCCGAGGAGCCGGACGCCTCCGGTGGTGTCCACTGCCTCCAGGAGTCGCGCGGCGGCCTCACGGACCACCGTGGGGTCGTCCGTGGGCCCTCGCAGCGTCTCGGACCGCGTGAGTGTCGAGAAGTCGTACCGGCGCACCTTCAGCACCACCGTCCGCCCGGACCGCCCCGCGCCCCGCAGCCGCTGGACGCAGCGGCCGGCCAGTCGCTCGACCTCCGTCCTGATCCGCACCCGGTCGTGCAGGTCGGCGTCGAAGGTGTCCTCGACCGACACCGATTTCGCGTCCCGCTCCGCGACCACCGGCCGGTCGTCGTACCCGAACGCCATCCGGTGGAGCGAGCCGCCGTGTGCCTTCCCCAGCAGGCGCACGAGCTCGTCCTCGCCCGCCTCGACCAGATCGTGGACCGTCGTCATCCCCGCGCGGCGCAGATGATCCGCCGTCGCCGGCCCGACACCGGGGAGGATCCTCACCGACATGGGTGCGAGCAGCTCCCGCTCCGTGCCCGGCTCTATGACCAGCAGGCCGTCTGGTTTCGCCTCCTCCGAAGCGATCTTGGCCAGCATCTTGGAACCGGCGAGCCCCACCGAGCCGGTGAGCCCGGTGACCGCCTTGATGGCCGTACGCAGCTGCTCGCCGATCTCCAGCGCCGAAGCCGTGTCGTCGGCCGTCCCGCCGGCCTCCAGGTCGACGAAGGCCTCGTCCAGGCTGAGAGGCTCCACCAGTGGGGAGAGCCGCGCGAGCAGCTCCATCACCTGGTCGCTCACCGTCCGGTACAGCTGGAAGCGGGGCACCAGATAGGCCGCGTTGGGCGCCAGCCGCCGCGCCTGCGCCATGGGCATGGCCGAGTGCACCCCGAAGCGCCGCGCCTCGTACGAGGCGGTGGCGACGACCCCGCGTGGTCCCAGACCGCCGACCACGACCGGCTTGCCGCGCAGGCTCGGCTTCGCCGCCTGCTCGGCAGAGGCGTAGAAGGCATCCATGTCCAGATGCAGGATGGTGGGCGCGGCTCTCACATCAATCGATGCTGCCCTACGGCACTGACAATCGCCGCGCCCGAACCGTCGGCCGGGTCAGCCGGCGCGGTTGCGACGCCGCGCGAGCTCATCGGTGGGGTTGTTCCCGACAAGGGTCTCGCCGGTGTCCACCCGCTCGCCGTGCAGCTGCGAGAGGGCGGCGTCCACGTCCTGCCACACCACGCCCACCGCGATACCGAAGACCCCCTGGCCGCCCTGGAGCAGGCTGACGACCTCATCGGGCGAGGAGCACTCGTAGACCGTCGCCCCGTCGCTCATCAGCGTCATCCGCTCAAGGTCCTGGAATCCCCGGGCCCGCAGATGCTGAACCGTGGTGCGGATGTTCTGGAGTGCGACACCCGTGTCCAGGAAGCGCTTCACGATCTTCAGCAGGACGACGTCCCGGAAGCTGTAGAGCCGCTGTGTGCCGGAGCCGTACGCCGGACGCACGCTCGGCTCCACCAGCCCCGTGCGCGCCCAGTAGTCGAGCTGCCGGTAGGTGATCCCGGCAGCCGCGCAGGCGGTCGGCCCGCGGTAGCCGATGTCGTTGGCCGATGCCACTCCGTCCCCCGCCACCGCCGCCGGTTGAACCGGTTGCACGATGGTGTGGTCGGCTGTACTCCCCTGCTGCGGATACGGCCCACCCGCTGCCGTACCGTCGCCGCTGCTTCTCACGCCGACCTCCGTCCTTGACCTGCCATCTCGAAGGTAGGCAGTCACTCGGGGTGCGTCAACGATCGCCACACTCGGCACGCCGAGTGATAATCACCCTGAGGGTGGTTTCCCGTGACTCACGAGCGGGAAAGGCTTGCCGGATGCGCTGACGGCGGCCCCGAAGAACGGTCACTGACTGTTGGTACCGAAATCCTCCGGAGAGATCTGATCGAGGAACTCGCGGAATTTCTCCACCTCGTCCTCCTGCTCGTCCGGGATGGCGATGCCGGCGTCGTCGAGCACCCCGTCACTGCCGTAGATCGGCGTTCCGGTGCGCAATGCGAGCGCTATGGCGTCGGACGGCCGCGCGCTCACCTCGACCCCGCTGGCGAAGACCAGCTCCGCGTAGAAGACCCCTTCCCGGAGGTCCGTGATGCGGACCTCGGTGAGCTCCTGGCCGACGGCCTCGAGCACGTCCTTGAAGAGATCATGGGTCAGCGGCCTGGCCGGAGCCATGCCCTGCTGGGCGAAGGCGATCGCGGTCGCCTCACCAGGACCGATCCAAATGGGGAGGTACCGGTCGCCTCCCACTTCACGCAGGAGCACGATCGGTTGGTTGGAGGGCATTTCCACCCGGACACCCACAACGTCGAGCTCGTTCACACAGCAACCCTAGGACGTGCCCGGCAGGTTTGGGTAGTCGGGCACCGGCGTGATCAGTGGAGCCGGATGTGCAGAGCGCTCTGCACAAGGGCCGAATGAAGCCTCACGGACAGCTCCGCGAGCTCTTTCGCGGTGGCCTCCGCATAGGCTCTGGTCTGCGGATTCCGGTGCCGGCGCAAGGGCGCGACCACCTGCTCGATGAGCCCGACCTCGCGATCCGCGGCCGCTCGCATGGCACGCAGGTGACGCGGTTCCAGACCGAACCTGCCCAGATCCGCCACAAGCTTGGCGACTGTGACCATCTCGGCGTCGTAACCGCCCTCGGCGGTCGGAACGACCAGGCCGTACGACTCCCACTCGTCCAGGTCGCTCTCGGTGACCTCGGCGGCCGCCAGCAGCTCGGCACGGCCGATCCGGGCCGCGGTGGCCCGTCCGGGCTCCGCCTCCCAGCCGCCGGTCAGGTCCCGCGGGCCGCCCCCGGACGGGAGGGCGGCCTGTTCACCACGGGCGAGGGCATCCAGATGCTCACGGATGACCTTCAGCGGGAGGTAGTGGTCCCGCTGCATGCGCAGCACCTGAGCCAGCCGCTCCACATCGGCACCACGGAACTTGCGATAGCCGGACGGGGTCCGCTGCGGCTCGACGAGCCCTTCGGCCTCCAGGAATCGAATCTTGGAGATCGTGACCTCGGGGAACTCGTCCCGCAGCCGCAGGAGCACCGTGCCGATGCTCATCGGGCGGTCGTCGGCGGTGGCGGTGCCGGCCACGGCACCGCCCGTCGGTGTTCTCAGCATGGACCTTCCCTGACGGGTCAGATACCGCGCTGGCTCGCGTAGAAGACCAGCCGGTACTTGCCGATCTGCACTTCGTCGCCGTTGGACAGGGCGACGGAGTCGATGCGCTCACGGTTGACGTAGGTGCCGTTCAGGCTGCCCACGTCCCCGACCGTGAAGCTGCCGTCGGGGCTCCTGCGGAACTCCACATGCCGCCGCGACACCGTCACGTCGTCGAGGAAGATGTCGCTCTGCGGGTGGCGGCCGGCCGTGGTCAGCTCACCGTCCAGCAGGAAGCGGCTGCCGGAGTTCGGACCACGACGCACCACCAGGAGCGCCGAGCCGAGCGGAAGGGCATCGACGGCGGCCTGTGCCTCGGGCGAGAGGGACGGAACGGCCGTCTGCCCGGTGACCTCCGCCTCGTACGCCTCAAGACCGGAGATGGAGATCGTCGAGGTCGTCTCCGAGGCACGCTCGGGAACCCCACCCCTCAGCGGCGCACCGCAGTTGGAGCAGAAGCGACTGGCCTCGGCGTTGCGATGTCCGCACCTCGTACAGACCGGCATGGACGAACCCTCCTGCCTGGGGGCGAACTCTCCACCCGTACGTGAGGTCGACGATTCCCCGAAACCTATGCGGCCGGGACCGGCAGGGTCAACAGACGACGCGCCGGAAGCTCCCGAATTGTCACTGTCCGTACCCGACACCTGATCACGGAAGAGCGGGCGCTCTGTGCCCTGCTCGTCCGCCTGGCCATGGCGCGGTGCGCGATGGCGGGCAGCCTCGTCTCGAGCGCTCTTGCCGAACAACTTCCCAAACAACTTCACGGGCGCTTCCCCTTGACCGAAATAGACCCGCCCGTGGGGCAGGACGAACCCTGAATGAACACACCTGCCGACCCGGACATCCTCACAACGTCCGTATCCACTCGACAGTTTCCACCACGCACCACCAATACGATGCGGCGACCCCCCGCAACCTCGTGCCCGTATCCTTCGTCCCCTCCGCGTCGCGGCTTCACGGGGACGACGACCGAGCGTAGTCAGGCTGCTTCGCCGGTCGCAAGGCGTCCACGACGATGTCGTCGGCCTGCGCGACCTGCACGGTGGCCTGCTCCTTCTCCAGCGTCTGTACCACACCGCCCGGGATGTTCAGTGCCGGCTCCAGATCCTGGGGCTTACCGATCACCTCGAAGACGTATGGCGCGCTGATCTTATGATCGTCGACCCTGACGTTGCCGCCGTCACCGGAGAAATACGTATTGGCGGCCACACGCACTCCGTTGACCTCGATCGCCTCGGCGCCCGCCGCCCGCAGCTCCTGGAGTGCGTCGAGCAGCATGTCCGCCTTCACCCCGTCCCCGGGATCGTTGACGGTGAGCGTGATCCCGGGCCCGTGTGCCGCCACGGTGCCCGCGAGAACTCCGAGTTGCCGTTCCTTCTCCACCGTCTGCTTGCGCGCCTCCTCGGCCTGGTCGGAGCTGTTCTCCAGCTCCGTGCGCTGAGCGGCCAGCCGCTGCTTCTCGTCCTCCAGGCGCTGCGTCCGGTCGTCCAGCTCGTCGAGGATCCGGACCAGGTCCTCCTGCCGGGCACCCCGCAGTGCGCTGTTGTCACTGTTGGACCGCACCTGAATGGCCAGTCCGAGACCGAGAACGAACAGCAGCACCGCGACGATGAGTTGAGCCCGCGTCACCCGCGGCGGCCACAGTCCGGCGATCAGCCGCTGACGACCGGTGAGGTCATTGGCGGAGCCCGCCGTCTGCTCGCCGGCGTGCTCCGTGTCGTCGGGAAGTTCTTCGTTGCTCATCGGCCTCAGGCCCGGAAGACGTGCCGGCGGATGGCCGCGGCGTTGGAGAAGATCCGGATCCCGAGCACGACCACCACACCGGTGGACAGCTGCGCTCCGACGCCCAGTTTGTCGCCCAGGAAGACGATCAGTGCGGCCACCACGACGTTCGAGAGGAACGACACGACGAACACCTTGTCGACGAAGATCCCGTCGAGCATGGCCCGCAGACCACCGAAGACTGCGTCGAGGGCGGCCACGACGGCGATCGGGAGGTACGGCTCGACCACTGCCGGCACCTCGGGCCGGACCAACAGTCCGACCACGACTCCCACGACGAGGCCCAGTACGGCGATCACGATGTGCCCTTCCCTGTGTCTGCCGCACCACTGCCGGTGTCTGCGGCCTGATAAGGCTCTGCTGTACGTACGATCAGGCTCGGCGCGACCGGGAGGCTCACCTTCTGCTGCACGGACATACTCGTCCGGATGTCGAAGGTGTCCTTGAGCGCCTGCAGATACTGACCGTCGGCACTGTCCTGGAACGCGTTGCCGAGTTGTTTCCCGTTCCCCACCGCCAGCACCGTGTAGGGCGGAACGAGCGGTCTGTTGTCGACCAGTATGGCGTCGCCCGCCGCGCGGATCGCCGACAGGGCCGTCAGACGCTGCCCGTTGATCGCGATCGCCTCCGCGCCGGACTGCCACAGCCCGTTGACGACTCGCTGAAGGTCCCGGTCACGGACCCGCCCGGTGTCGGCGAATCCACTGGTCTCCCTCGGTCCGCCGCCGCCCTGGTCGGTGTTCTTGGCGTCGTCGACGACGAGTTTCACGCCGGGCCCCTCCACGGGGGTCGCCCCGGCGAGCAGTGCCACCCGTTCCCCCTGGTCCCCGCCGTGCTTCTCCAACGCCTTGCGCTGGCGCCTGCCCACGTCGTCCCGGAGTTTGTCCACCTGCGACTCGAGGGTGTCGGCCGCCGTCGTCTCGTCGTCGATGCGATCGATCAGTTCCTGGCGCTCCTTGGCGAGGACCGGCGCGGAGACGCGCGCCTCCGCGGCCCCGAGCGTGACGACGAGGGCGGCGAGCACCAGACATGCGGCGAGGCCGAGCTTCGACTTGAGCGTACGGGGCAGGCCCGCGCTCCCGTCGGCCTTGCGACGCGCCGACGCCTCGGCGTATCCGTCGTCCAGGCTGTGGTCCATCACATTGGTCAGCAGCGACATGGATGCGTCGGGACGCGCGGGAGGCGAGGCGGTACTCCGATCGGGGGGCTGCTGCGACATGCCGCACATCGTCGCACGTCGCCGCCGCTACCGCCGAATGGCCCCACCGGTGTGCCCGAAGGCGCCGTCGGCCGCCGTCGGGCACACCGGAACAACCGTCACTGACCTGCGCTGTCCACGACCGCCGCCCATTCGTCCAGCAGCGCCTGTGCGGAGGCGTCGTCCGGCCCCTCGGCCCACAGATGGGTGACCGCCTCGGCCCGGTCCGGCAGCACCATCACCCACCGCCCGTCGGCTTCGACCACCCGTACCCCGTCCGTCGTATCGACGCTGCGGTCGCCGGCGGCCTCCACGACCCGACGCATGACCAGGCCCTTGACGGCCCAAGGAGTGGCGAGATCACGGCGCAGAACATGGGCACGGGGGATGCGGGCGTCGATCTGGCTGAGGGTGAGCTGTGTCCTGGCCACCAGCCCCAGGAGCCTCACGAACGCGGCCGAGCCGTCGAAGACACTGCTGAATTCGGGAACGATGAAGCCCCCACGCCCGTCTCCACCGAAGATGGTGCCTTCCTCGCGTCCCACGCGCGTCAGATCGTCGGGCGATGTCGTCGTCCATTCGACCTGTGTGCCGTGGTACGCCGCGACCTGCTCGGCGACGCGTGTCGTGGTGACCGGCAACGCCACCCGCCCGCTGCGCCGCTCGGCCGCCACGAGGTCGAGCATCACAAGGAGCGCCCGGTCGTCCTCCACGATCCGGCCCCGCTCGTCGACCAGGGAGAGCCGCTCACCGACCGGGTCGAACCGCACGCCGAACGCGGCCCGCGCCGACGAGACGATCTCGCCCAGCCGCACGAGCCCGGAGCGCCGGGTCTCGGCGGTCTCGGTGGGCCGTGATTCGTCGAGGCCGGGATTGATGGTCAGCGCGTCGACGCCGAGGCGTCCCAGCAGGCTGGGCAGTACGAGCCCGGCACTCCCGTTGGAGGCGTCGACGACCACCTTGAGACCCGCATCGGCAATCCCCGTGGTGTCCACGTTCCGCAGCAGCGATCCGGTGTACGAGTCGAAGACGCTGGACGGGAAGTACAGATCCCCGATCTCGCCCGGGAAGGCACGGCGGTATTCCTGACGTGCGTAGACCCGGTCGAGCTTCCGCTGCCGCGCCTGCGACAGGTCCGCCCCCCGCTCGTCGAAGAACATGATGTCGACCGAGTCGGGCACACCGGGCGACGTACGGATCATGATCCCGCCGGCGCTCCCGCGCGCGGTCTGCTGGCGCGCGACGGGCAAAGGTACGTTCTCCAGGTCCCGGACATCGATGGCGCTCGCCTGAAGGGCCGAGATCACCGCTCGCTTCAGAGCACGGGCACCGCGGGAGTGATCACGTGCGGTGGTGACCGTCGAGCCCTTCTTCAGAGTCGTGGCATAGGCGCCGGCGAGCCGGACCGCCAGTTCCGGGGTGATCTCGACGTTCAGGATCCCGGACACGCCCCGGGCGCCGAAGAGATGAGCCTGTCCGCGCGATTCCCAGATCACCGAGGTATTGACGAAGGCGCCCGCCTCGATGGTCTTGAACGGGTAGACGCGGACATTGCCCTGAATGATCGACTCCTCACCGATCAGGCATTCGTCGCCGATCACCGCGCCGTCCTCGATGCGGGTCGCCCGCATGACGTCGGTGTTCTTGCCGATCACGCATCCGCGCAGATTGCTGTGCTGGCCGATATAGACGTTGTCGTGCACCACGGCCTTGTGCAGGAATGCACCGCTCTTGACGACGACGTTCGACCCGATGACCGTGTGCTCGCGAATCTCAGCACCGGCTTCGACTTTGGCGTAGTCCCCGATGTAGAGAGGTCCGCGCAGCACTGCGTCGGGATGTACTTCCGCGCCTTCCGCGACCCATACGCCCGGCGAGATCTCGAAGCCGTCGATGTCGACATCGACCTTCCGCTCAAGAACATCGGCCTGCGCCTTCACGTAGCTCTCGTGGGTGCCGACGTCTTCCCAGTAGCCCTCGGCGATGTAGCCGTAGATGGGCTTGCCTTCCTTCATGAGCTGGGGGAAGACATCGCCGGACCAGTCCACCGAGACATCGGCTTCGACATAGTCGAATACTTCGGGCTCCATGACGTAGATGCCGGTGTTCACGGTGTCCGAGAAGACCTGGCCCCAGGTGGGCTTCTCCAGGAAACGCTCGACCTGGCCGCCCTCGTCCACAATCGTGATGCCGAATTCCAGGGGGTTCGGCACACGGGTCAGGCACACCGTGACCAGACCGCCCTTTTCCTTGTGGAAGGCGATGAGGTCGGTGAGATCGAAGTCGGTGAGTGCATCACCGGAAATGACGAGGAAGGTGTCGTCCTTCAGCGCTTCCTCGGCATTCTTCACACTCCCCGCGGTGCCGAGGGGTTTCTCCTCGTTGGCGTAGCTGAGCTCCATCCCGAGCTCTTCGCCGTCCCCGAAGTAATTCTTTACCAGCGAGGCAAGAAACTGGACCGTTACGACGGTCTCATTCAGCCCGTGCCGCTTGAGCAGCCGAAGCACGTGCTCCATGATCGGCCGATTGGCGACGGGCAGGAGCGGCTTGGGCATGCTTGAGGTCATGGGGCGAAGACGAGTGCCTTCGCCGCCAGCCATCACGACGGCCTTCATGTCGGAAACGTCCTCCTTGAAGAGACGACGGTCTAGCCGACTTCGCCCGTCGGGGCACCATCCGGGTCATCAGAGGCGGGCCGGCCACACTGCGCGGCACCGCGTCAACGAGCTCAATCGGCTACTACATCCGCCTTGACGAGCCGGCGGACCTGAACCACGTAGAGGATCCCTGCCCACCAATAGAGCGTTGTACCCCAACCTGCGAACGCCCATCCGAAAATAGCGGCCAGCGGTGCAAGCCAACCACTTCCATCGCTGAGCAGCAACAAGGGGAACGCGTACATCAGGTTGAACGTGGCCGCCTTCCCCAGGAAGTTCACCTGGGGCGGTGGATAGCCGTGACGCCTCAGGATTCCGACCATCACGAGGAGCATCAGCTCACGGGCAAGAAGTGCTGCGGTGAGCCAGAGCGGCAGGATCTCCCGCCAGGTCAGGCCGACGAGGGTCGAAAGGATGTAGAGGCGATCCGCGGCAGGGTCCAGGAGCCGGCCGAGGCTGCTGATCTGGTTCCACCGGCGGGCGAGCTTACCGTCGAGGTAGTCGCTGATGCCGCTGAACATCAACACCAGCAGGGCCCAGCCGTCGCTCTCGGGGCCGCCGAACACAGGGCGAAGAATCAGCCACAGGAAGAGCGGAACCCCTACAAGGCGAGCCATGCTGAGGATGTTGGGGATGGTGAGTACCCGGTCCGTCTGAACCCGAGTCTCCTGGACCTCCACCCGGGGGCCTCCTGTGAAGAACGTGCCAATGATGCCCCCTGACCTTACCCTCAGCCTCCGCGGTCGGTTGCACAGGGGTGACGGCAACCGGCCGTAAACGCAGAAAAGCCCCGTGCCACAAGGGCACGGGGCTGTCCCGTAAAAGGAGTTCGGCGGCGTCCTACTCTCCCACAGGGTCCCCCCTGCAGTACCATCGGCGCTGAAAGGCTTAGCTTCCGGGTTCGGAATGTAACCGGGCGTTTCCCTAACGCAATGACCACCGAAACACTATGAAATTAACCAACACCGGAAAAACACGGCCGTTCGTTATTTCAGAACTAACACAGTGGACGCGAGCAACTGAGGACAAGCCCTCGACCTATTAGTACCAGTCAGCTCCACCCGTTACCGGGCTTCCACATCTGGCCTATCAACCCAGTCGTCTACTGGGAGCCTTAACCCTTCAAGAGGGTGGGAATACTCATCTCGAAGCAGGCTTCCCGCTTAGATGCTTTCAGCGGTTATCCTTTCCGAACGTAGCCAACCAGCCATGCCCTTGGCAGAACAACTGGCACACCAGAGGTTCGTCCGTCCCGGTCCTCTCGTACTAGGGACAGCCCTTCTCAATATTCCTACGCGCACAGCGGATAGGGACCGAACTGTCTCACGACGTTCTAAACCCAGCTCGCGTACCGCTTTAATGGGCGAACAGCCCAACCCTTGGGACCGACTCCAGCCCCAGGATGCGACGAGCCGACATCGAGGTGCCAAACCATCCCGTCGATATGGACTCTTGGGGAAGATCAGCCTGTTATCCCCGGGGTACCTTTTATCCGTTGAGCGACAGCGCTTCCACAAGCCACTGCCGGATCACTAGTCCCGACTTTCGTCCCTGCTCGACCCGTCGGTCTCACAGTCAAGCTCCCTTGTGCACTTACACTCAACACCTGATTGCCAACCAGGCTGAGGGAACCTTTGGGCGCCTCCGTTACTCTTTAGGAGGCAACCGCCCCAGTTAAACTACCCATCAGACACTGTCCCTGATCCGGATCACGGACCCAGGTTAGACATCCAGCACGACCAGAGTGGTATTTCAACGACGACTCCACAACCACTGGCGTGGCCGCTTCAAAGTCTCCCACCTATCCTACACAAGCCGAACCGAACACCAATATCAAACTGTAGTAAAGGTCCCGGGGTCTTTCCGTCCTGCTGCGCGAAACGAGCATCTTTACTCGTAGTGCAATTTCACCGGGCCTATGGTTGAGACAGTCGAGAAGTCGTTACGCCATTCGTGCAGGTCGGAACTTACCCGACAAGGAATTTCGCTACCTTAGGATGGTTATAGTTACCACCGCCGTTTACTGGCGCTTAAGTTCTCAGCTTCGCCGACCCGAAAGTCAGCTAACCGGTCCCCTTAACGTTCCAGCACCGGGCAGGCGTCAGTCCGTATACATCGCCTTACGGCTTCGCACGGACCTGTGTTTTTAGTAAACAGTCGCTTCTCGCTGGTCTCTGCGGCCACCCCCAGCTCATGGAGTAAATCCACTCACCAGTGATGGCCCCCCTTCTCCCGAAGTTACGGGGGCATTTTGCCGAGTTCCTTAACCATAGTTCACCCGAACGCCTCGGTATTCTCTACCTGACCACCTGAGTCGGTTTAGGGTACGGGCCGCCATGAAACTCGCTAGAGGCTTTTCTCGACAGCATAGGATCATCCACTTCACCACAATCGGCTCGGCATCAGGTCTCAGACTATATGCACGACGGATTTGCCTACCGTGCGTCCTACACCCTTACCCCGGGACAACCACCGCCCGGGCTGGACTACCTTCCTGCGTCACCCCATCGCTTACCTACTACAAGTCTGGTTCATCGGCTCCACCACTACCCTCAACTCCGAAGAGATCGGGCCGGCTTCACGGACTTAGCATCGCCTGATTCAGTATTGGGCGTTTCAAAGCGGGTACCGGAATATCAACCGGTTGTCCATCGACTACGCCTGTCGGCCTCGCCTTAGGTCCCGACTTACCCTGGGCAGATCAGCTTGACCCAGGAACCCTTAGTCAATCGGCGCACACGTTTCTCACGTGTGTATCGCTACTCATGCCTGCATTCTCACTCGTGAACCGTCCACAACTCGCTTCCGCGGCTGCTTCACCCGGCACACGACGCTCCCCTACCCATCCACACAGGCGTTGGCCCTTCATGTGTGAATGACACGACTTCGGCGGTACGCTTGAGCCCCGCTACATTGTCGGCGCGGAATCACTTGACCAGTGAGCTATTACGCACTCTTTCAAGGGTGGCTGCTTCTAAGCCAACCTCCTGGTTGTCTCTGCGACTCCACATCCTTTCCCACTTAGCGTACGCTTAGGGGCCTTAGTCGATGCTCTGGGCTGTTTCCCTCTCGACCATGGAGCTTATCCCCCACAGTCTCACTGCCGTGCTCTCACTTACCGGCATTCGGAGTTTGGCTAAGGTCAGTAACCCGGTAGGGCCCATCGCCTATCCAGTGCTCTACCTCCGGCAAGAAACACACGACGCTGCACCTAAATGCATTTCGGGGAGAACCAGCTATCACGGAGTTTGATTGGCCTTTCACCCCTAACCACAGGTCATCCCCCAGGTTTTCAACCCTGGTGGGTTCGGTCCTCCACGAAGTCTTACCTCCGCTTCAACCTGCCCATGGCTAGATCACTCCGCTTCGGGTCTTGAGCGTGCTACTGAAACGCCCTATTCGGACTCGCTTTCGCTACGGCTTCCCCACACGGGTTAACCTCGCAACACACCGCAAACTCGCAGGCTCATTCTTCAAAAGGCACGCAGTCACGACTGCATGTGCAAGCACACACAGCGACGCTCCCACGGCTTGTAGGCACACGGTTTCAGGTACTATTTCACTCCGCTCCCGCGGTACTTTTCACCATTCCCTCACGGTACTATCCGCTATCGGTCACCAGGGAATATTTAGGCTTAGCGGGTGGTCCCGCCAGATTCACACGGGATTTCTCGGGCCCCGTGCTACTTGGGTGTCTCTCAAACGAGCCGTCAATGTTTCAGCTACGGGGGTCTTACCCTCTACGCCGGACCTTTCGCATGTCCTTCGCCTACATCAACGGTTTCTGACTCGTCTCACGGCCGGCAGACCGCAAAAGAGAGATCCCACAACCCCGCATGCGCAACCCCTGCCGGGTATCACACGCATACGGTTTGGCCTCATCCGGTTTCGCTCGCCACTACTCCCGGAATCACGGTTGTTTTCTCTTCCTGAGGGTACTGAGATGTTTCACTTCCCCTCGTTCCCTCCACACTGCCTATGTGTTCAGCAGCGGGTGACAGCCCATGACGACTGCCGGGTTTCCCCATTCGGACACCCCCGGATCAAAGCTCGGTTGACAGCTCCCCGGGGCCTATCGTGGCCTCCCACGTCCTTCATCGGTTCCTGGTGCCAAGGCATCCACCGTGCGCCCTTAAAAACTTGGCCACAGATGCTCGCGTCCACTGTGCAGTTCTCAAACAACGACCAGCCACCCATCACCCCGCTCCGAAGAACAGGTTCACTGGGGCCGGCAACTGAAGGCGACCATGACGGCCGTACCCTCAGATACCCAACAACGTGCCCGACCCGACCTGCCGTCCCCCACGTTCCACGCCGAAGCAGTACTAGTGAAAAACAACCTGTCGTGCCGAATAGTCAACGTTCCACCCATGAGCAACCACCGTCGAACATTTGCCGACGAAATGGCCTCTGGACTCCTTGCGGAATCTAGATGCTCCTTAGAAAGGAGGTGATCCAGCCGCACCTTCCGGTACGGCTACCTTGTTACGACTTCGTCCCAATCGCCAGTCCCACCTTCGACAGCTCCCTCCCACAAGGGGTTGGGCCACCGGCTTCGGGTGTTACCGACTTTCGTGACGTGACGGGCGGTGTGTACAAGGCCCGGGAACGTATTCACCGCAGCAATGCTGATCTGCGATTACTAGCAACTCCGACTTCATGGGGTCGAGTTGCAGACCCCAATCCGAACTGAGACCGGCTTTTTGAGATTCGCTCCGCCTCACGGCATCGCAGCTCATTGTACCGGCCATTGTAGCACGTGTGCAGCCCAAGACATAAGGGGCATGATGACTTGACGTCGTCCCCACCTTCCTCCGAGTTGACCCCGGCAGTCTCCTGTGAGTCCCCATCACCCCGAAGGGCATGCTGGCAACACAGAACAAGGGTTGCGCTCGTTGCGGGACTTAACCCAACATCTCACGACACGAGCTGACGACAGCCATGCACCACCTGTACACCGACCACAAGGGGGGCACCATCTCTGATGCTTTCCGGTGTATGTCAAGCCTTGGTAAGGTTCTTCGCGTTGCGTCGAATTAAGCCACATGCTCCGCTGCTTGTGCGGGCCCCCGTCAATTCCTTTGAGTTTTAGCCTTGCGGCCGTACTCCCCAGGCGGGGAACTTAATGCGTTAGCTGCGGCACCGACGACGTGGAATGTCGCCAACACCTAGTTCCCAACGTTTACGGCGTGGACTACCAGGGTATCTAATCCTGTTCGCTCCCCACGCTTTCGCTCCTCAGCGTCAGTAATGGCCCAGAGATCCGCCTTCGCCACCGGTGTTCCTCCTGATATCTGCGCATTTCACCGCTACACCAGGAATTCCGATCTCCCCTACCACACTCTAGCCTGCCCGTATCGACTGCAGACCCGGGGTTAAGCCCCGGGCTTTCACAACCGACGCAACAAGCCGCCTACGAGCTCTTTACGCCCAATAATTCCGGACAACGCTTGCGCCCTACGTATTACCGCGGCTGCTGGCACGTAGTTAGCCGGCGCTTCTTCTGCAGGTACCGTCACTCTCGCTTCTTCCCTGCTGAAAGAGGTTTACAACCCGAAGGCCGTCATCCCTCACGCGGCGTCGCTGCATCAGGCTTTCGCCCATTGTGCAATATTCCCCACTGCTGCCTCCCGTAGGAGTCTGGGCCGTGTCTCAGTCCCAGTGTGGCCGGTCGCCCTCTCAGGCCGGCTACCCGTCGTCGCCTTGGTAGGCCATCACCCCACCAACAAGCTGATAGGCCGCGGGCTCATCCTTCACCGCCGGAGCTTTCAACCCCGTCCCATGCGGGACAGAGTGTTATCCGGTATTAGACCCCGTTTCCAGGGCTTGTCCCAGAGTGAAGGGCAGATTGCCCACGTGTTACTCACCCGTTCGCCACTAATCCACCCCGAAGGGCTTCATCGTTCGACTTGCATGTGTTAAGCACGCCGCCAGCGTTCGTCCTGAGCCAGGATCAAACTCTCCGTGAATGTTTTCCCGTGATCGGGACAACACAACACGAGAGCGGAACGACCGGACGGAATAAGACCGGTCGTTCACAGCGTCCTCGCTGTGTAAATTGCCCACCGGGTCAGTGACCCCGCGGGACTTTCAAAGGAACCTCCAACCTGCCGAAGCAGGCCGGGGTATCAACATATCTGGCGTTGACTTTTGGCACGCTGTTGAGTTCTCAAGGAACGGACGCTTCCTTTGTACTCACCCTCTCGGGCTTTCCTCCGGGCTTTTCCCTTCGGTCTTGCGTTTCCGACTCTATCAGACTCTTTCGTGTCCGATTCCCGGCCGAAGCGGGTTGCGCTTTCCAGTTCTTCGCTTTCGCGCTTCCCTTTCCGGCGAGTCCGACTCTATCAGTCCTTTTCGCTTTCCCTGACCAGTCCCTGCAGGCATGCAGGTGCCGTGTCCGGGTTAGAGTCAGGGCTTAAAAGTAGCCGCCGACCCCCGACTCAAAGTCGCGTTGGGGTCAGGCAGGAGTACGAGAGTACAGCCCTCCGGGAGTCGAGGCAAATCGTTTCCGGTGCGCCTCTAAGGCCGTGAACCGCCATGACTCGGGCAGAACCGGGACTTCTTATGACTTACGCTGCTGAACAGCACGCCGTCGCCCGCAGGCTGTGACGGCGCCAATCAAGCTCCACCCCTGGGAGGCTCCCTATGACCACTGTGACGTCCCCTCTTGCCGGACGTGCCATCGGGCTCGCTGCGGTACCGGACCCTGTCTTCTCCGGCGCGATGGTGGGTCCCGGAACCGCCATCGATCCCGTGCGCGAACCGTCCGAGGCCGTGTCGCCGGTCGACGGCATCATCGTCTCCCTGCACCCGCACGCGTTCGTCGTGGTGGACCAGCACGGGCACGGAGTGCTCACGCACCTCGGCATCGACACCGTTCAACTCAATGGCGAGGGTTTCGAGCTGCTCGTGAACAAGGGGGACACGGTCACGCGCGGTCAGGGCATCGTGCGCTGGGACCCCGCGGGCGTCGAGGCGGCCGGCAAGTCGCCCGTGTGCCCGGTCGTGGCGCTGGAAGCCACCGCCGAATCCCTCTCCGACGTCCGCGAGGACGGCGACGTGAAGGTCGGCGACACCTTGTTCGGTTGGCAGTGACGAGCTCGGCACGATGACAGCCGACTGGATATCCACCGCGGAGGCTCGGACCGCCGCACGACCGGAGACGGGTGAAATGGAGACAACGCTGCGAGGCGTCGGTGTGAGCCATGGAGTGGCGATCGGCGAGGTGCGTCATATGGGTACGGCGGTACTCGAACCGCCGGCCAAGCAGATTGCTCCCGAGGAGGCCGAGCGCGAACAAGGGCGCGCTCGGCAGGCCGTGGAGGCCGTGGGTGCCGATCTGATCGCGCGCGGCAATCTGGCCGGTGGCGAGGCTCAGCACGTGCTCGAGGCCCAGGCCATGATGGCGCAGGACCCCGAGCTGATAGCGGACGTGGAACGGCGCATCGCCGTCGGCAGCACCGCCGAGCGCGGCGTCTACGACGCGTTCGCCTCCTACCGGGCGCTGCTCGCCAACGCCGGGGAGTACCTGGCGGGGCGCGTTGCCGACCTCGATGACGTGCGCAACCGGATCGTGGCCCGGCTGCTCGGTGTGCCGATGCCCGGTGTGCCGGACAGCGACGAGCCCTATGTGCTGATCGCGCGGGACCTGGCGCCCGCGGACACGGCGCTGCTCGACCCGGCTCTGGTGCTCGGCTTCGTGACCGAGGAGGGCGGCCCGACCAGCCACAGTGCGATTCTCGCCCGAGCACTCGGGGTGCCCGCCGTGGTGGCGCTCCCCGGTGCCGGGGAACTCGCCGAGGGCACGGTCGTCGCCGTGGACGGCAGCACCGGTGAGATCTTCGTCGAGCCGAGCGCCGAGAAGCGTGCGGAGATGGAGAGTGCCGCTGCGGCGCGCAAGGCCGCGTTGTCGGCCTCGTCCGGGCCGGGTACGACCTCCGACGGTCACAAGGTCCCGCTGCTGGCCAACGTCGGCGGGCCCGGCGATGTACCGGCGGCGGTCGAGGCCGGCGCGGAGGGCGTGGGGCTGTTCCGTACCGAGTTCCTGTTCCTGGACGACAGCACGCAGGCGCCGTCCGAGGAGAAGCAGGTCGCGGCGTACCGGGCGGTGCTGGAGGCGTTCCCCGAGGGGCGTGTCGTCGTACGGGTGCTGGATGCCGGGGCCGACAAGCCATTGGACTTCCTGACTCCGGCCGACGAGCCGAACCCGGCGCTGGGTGTGCGCGGACTGCGGAGTCTGCTGGATCACCCGGACGTGCTGCGTACCCAGCTGACCGCGCTGTCGAAGGCGGCCCAGGGGCTGCCTGTCCACCTTGAGGTCATGGCGCCGATGGTGGCGGACCGTGCGGATGCGAAGGCCTTCGCCGACGCCTGCCGTGAGGCCGGTCTGCAGGCGAAGTTCGGTGCGATGGTGGAGATTCCGTCCGCCGCGCTGCGGGCGCGTTCGATCCTGCGGGAGGTGGAGTTCCTCTCGCTGGGCACCAATGACCTGGCGCAGTACACCTTCGCCGCCGACCGTCAGGTCGGAGCGGTCTCGCGGTTGCAGGATCCGTGGCAGCCCGCGCTGCTCGATCTGGTGGCGCTGTCGGCGGAGGCGGCCGCGGCCGAGGGCAAGAGCTGTGGTGTCTGTGGTGAAGCCGCCTCCGATCCGCTGCTGGCCTGTGTCCTGACGGGGCTGGGTGTGACGTCGCTGTCGATGGGTGCCGCGTCCATTCCTTATGTCCGCGCCACGCTGGCGAAGTACACGCTCGCGCAGTGCGAGCGCGCCGCTTCCGCCGCTCGTGCGGCGGACTCCGCCGAGGAGGCCCGGGTCGCGGCTCAGATGGTGCTGTCGGGCGAGTAGGTCGCGCGGCGTTCTGTGGTGAAGGGGCTCCCCGCCGATGAGGACGGGGAGCCCCTTCGGCCTGTCAGTGGTGCGATTCCGGTTCGTCCGCGCCGAGGTCGAAGCCGGCGCAGTACTCCACGTGCGACTCCGGGGCCACCGGTTCGCCGGTGTCGGCGTCGGTGCAGTAGGCGCTGAAGACCTCACCGGCGCTGAGCGGGAGCAGATTGCCGCGGGTCAGCCGCCAGCCGTGCACCCGGTCCTGGGCGCCGGAGCTGCTCGTACGGAGCACGACTCCCCCGGACCTTTCCAGGGCGATGGCCACGGCGAGCACCGTGACGAACTCTGCCCCTTCCCCGGATTCGAGTCGGGCGGGCCCCGTGGTGTCGCGCTCGGTGTGCAGGACGGCGAGCAGGTGCTCGTTGTCGGTGGGAGTGCTGCAGACCAGGTGGTGGCTGCCGGGGCCTGCCGTCTCCAGGATGCGGAGCAGGAGGTGCGAGGCCCGGTCGAAGGCGGCGTGGCCGATGTCCTGGCCGCACTCCGCGCATTCGCCGACGCCGGCCAGGAGCATCGTGGCGTACTCCCAGGTGGCCCGGCGGACGGCCCGGCTGACCAGGAGCGGGATCAGGGTGTCGATGGGTTGTCCGGTGTACGCGACGGTGGCGCCGGCCGATGCGACTTCGGCGGTGAAGCGGCTGCGGCTGGCCGGGTCGTCGGGGACGAGCCCCGATTCTGCGCAGAACTCCGCGTACTCCTCGGGGTCGAAGAGAGCGACCGTGGCGTGCATGCCCCGTGCGGAGAGGGTCTTCAGCAGGCCTTCGACCTGCTGGAGATAGACGGTGTGGTCGTCGAAGGCGAAGGTGCGGTAGCGCCGCATCGCCGCGAAGTCCTGCTCGTCGGCCAGGAGACCGATGGTGCTGGGTGCTTCGCGGCGCAGCGTGCGTCGCATGGATGCGCCGGACCGGCTGTACCCGGCCGTCCTGCCGTACTTACCGTTCCCGCTGTTGTCCTTGATGTGCGCCATGACTCCCCCAGTGCGCTGTCGAACATTGCTCACTCAGAGTAATCAGAGGCACTGACAACGCGGACGGTCAGTGACGCTTGCGGGCGAGGTCCTCGTAGAAGTGGAGGAGTTCGAGGTTGTCGATCGAGCCGGGATTGACCGCCTTGGCCAGGGCCGTGCCCTGCAGGAGACGTTTGACCGGGACCTCGATGCGCTTGCCGGTGAGGGTGTGCGGGATGCCGGGGACTTCGATCACCTCGTCCGGGACATGACGCGGGGAGAGGTTCTCCCGGATGGTCCGCTTGATGCTGTCGCGCAGTTCGTCGTCGAGCCGGGCTCCTTCGGCGAGGTGGACGAAGAGCGGCATCCAGTAGCCGCCGTCGGGCTCTTCGAGGCCGATGACGAGGGATTCGCGGATTTCGGGGAGCCGCTCGACGGCCTCGTAGATGTCGGCGGAACCCATTCGTACGCCCTGGCGGTTGAGGGTGGAGTCGGAGCGGCCGTGGATGATCACCGAGCCGTGTTCGGTGATCGTGATCCAGTCGCCGTGGCGCCAGGCGCCGGGGTACATGTCGAAGTAGCTGTCGTGGTAGCGACTGCCGTCGGGGTCGTTCCAGAAGCGGGTGGGCATGGAGGGCATGGGCGCGGTCACGACGAGTTCGCCGACCTCGCCGATGAGCGGTCTGCCCGCGGGGTCCCAGGACCGGAGGTCCGTGCCGAGGCACGCGGCCTGGAGTTCGCCGATGTGTACGGGCAGGGTGGGGACCGCGCCGGCGAAGCAGCTGCAGACGTCCGTGCCGCCGCTCACTGAAGCGATCCACAGTTCGGCGTCCACCTCGTCGTGGAGCCAGCGGAAGCCGTCGGGCGGGAGCGGGGATCCGGTGGTGGCGACGCACTGGACGCGGGAGAGATCGAAGTCGCGGCCCGGGTGGACGCCGGCCTTGCGGCAGGCCATGACGTAGGCGGCCGAGGTGCCGAAGAGGGTGGCTCCGGTCTGTTCGGCGACGCGCCACTGGGCGCTGACGTCCGGGTAGCCGGGGCTTCCGTCGTACAGCACGAGGGTGGTTCCGGTGAGGAGGCCGGAGACGAGGAAGTTCCACATCATCCAGCCGGTGGAGGTGTACCAGAAGAAGCGGTCGTCGGGGCCGAGGTCGCAGTGCAGGCCGATCTGCTTGAAGTGCTCCAGCAGGATGCCGCCCTGGGACTGGACGATCGCCTTGGGGAGCCCGGTGGTGCCGGAGGAGTAGAGGACCCACAGCGGGTGGTCGAAGGGGACCTGCTCGAAGACGGGCTCGGTGTCCGCGGATGTGAGGGCGGACCATTCGAGGGCGCCCTCGGGGGCCTCGGTGCCCAGCAGCGGGATGTGGACGACGGCGCGCAGGGTGGGCAGTTCGCGGCGCAACTCGGCGACCGTGTCGGCCCGGTGGTGTTCCTTGCCGCCGTAGCGGTAGCCGTCCACGGTGAAGAGGACGACGGGTTCGACCTGCTGGAAGCGGTCGAGGACGCTGCGGGCGCCGAAGTCCGGGGCGCAGGACGTCCAGACACCGCCCACGGCCGCGGTGGCGAGGAAAGCGACGACGGCCTGGGGGATGTTGGGGAGGTAGCCGCTGACGCGGTCGCCCGGTGCGACGCCGAGGGTGCGGAGTTCGGCGGCGAGCGAGCCGACCCGGCGGCGGAGTTCGGACCAGGAGACGGGTACCTGGGTGTGGGTCTCGTCGACGTGGAGCAGGGCGGGGGCGTCCGCGCGCAGGGGGTCCTCGGCGGTACGCAGGGCATGTTCGGCGTAGTTGAGGGTGGCGCCGGGGAACCACTGGGCGCCGGGCATGGTGCGGTCGGCGAGGACCGTCTCGTACGGGGTGGAGAACCGTACGTCGAACCAGTCGGCGACGGCCTGCCAGAAGGTGTCGAGCTCGTCCACGGACCACTGGTGCAGAGCCGCGTAGCCGCCCTCGGCCGGTGCTCCGTAGCGCTGGGACGCCCAGCTCTGGAAGCGGGTGACGGCGGCGGCCGCGATGCGGTCGGGGCCGGGCTGCCAGAGGGGGGCTTCGTTGGCTGCGGCGGTCATGGGGCGGCTCCCTGGCTGTACGGGTACGCGGGATGGGCGTGGGTCGCGCACACGTGCTGGGGTGTGCGCGTGAGGCGGCTTTTACGGACGATGCCATGTGATCGTCTTTCGCACCAGGGTTCCCCACCCATGGTCGCGTGTCCGGACATGTGGTCCGGCCACTGGTCCGGTCACGGGTGAACGGAAGTTGAACGGAGCCCGCATCCGCCCCGTCGGATGGCAGGGTGAGCCGCATGAACGGTCGTGACCTGGTGCGCTCGGTGAAGATGGTCGGTTCGGTGCGGGGGCTGCGCGCGGTGCGCTCCTCCTGGCGGCGCCGGTGTGCGGATGCGCGGGCGCTGCCGCCGCGTGGTGCGGAGCGGGCGCGGGTGCCCGGTCCCGTGGTGGGGGCGGAGCCGGAGCCGGGCGGGGGCGTGGTGCGGTTCGCCCGTTCGGAGTTGCGGGTGCGGGTGGCGGTGGGCGGTGCGGTGTTCTGGGGCTGGGACGGGGCGGAGCCGTTGCCGTCGTACGCGCTGCCCGGTGCGGCGCCGGAGCCGGATCCGCGGGCGGTGCTGGAGCCGGACAAGGACGGCGGCTGGCAGGTGGTCTCGGAGCGGCTGACCGTCGTGGTGTCGCGGCACGGGGCCGTGGAACTGCGTACTCCTGGCGGGGTGGTGCTCCGGCGCGAGCTGCCGCCGCGCTGGTGGGAGCCGGTGGCGGGTGGTGATCCCCGGTGGGTGCAGCGTTCCGCGGTGCCGGCGGACGCACGGTTCTTCGGGCTCGGGGGCCGGGCGTCGGGGCCGCGGCTGCGGGACGGTGTGTACGAGCTGTGGAACACCGACCCGGGTGGGCGTTTCGGGCCCGATGACGATCCGCTGTATCTGACGATGCCGGTGCAGCTCGTGGTCTGTGACGCGGGGACGCATCTGGTGTTCCACGACAACACCTGGGCGGGGCGGGTGACTCTGCGCGAGGGCGAGGAGGGTGCGGGCTCCGGCCATGACCGGCCGGGTATGTGCGAGGTGCGGATGGACGGAGGGCCGTTGCGCTGCTGGGTGGTGGCGGGTACGCCGGCCCGGGTGCTGCAGGGCTGGACGGCTCTCACGGGTGCCCCGGCGCTGCCGCCGTCCTGGGCGCTGGGTCCGCAGCACGCCCGGTGGGGGTTCGGGAGCGAGCGGGAGGTGCGGCGGATCGTTGCCGGCTACCGGGAGCGGGGGCTGCCCCTGTCCGTACTGCATCTGGACATCGACCACTACGACGCGCACCGGGTGTTCACCGTCGATCACGGGCGTTTTCCCGATCTGCCGGGCCTGGCGAAGCAGTTGCGGGAGGACGGCGTGCGGCTGGTGTCGATCGTCGATCCCGCGGTGAAGGCGGAGCCGGGGAACGCGGTGTTCGACGCGGGGGCGGCGATCGGGGGCGGCGGGGCGTTCGTCCGGGACGCGCGGGGGCGGGTGGTGCGCGGGGAGGTGTGGCCGGGTGAGTGCGTGTTTCCGGACTTCACCGATCCGCGGGTGCGGAAGTGGTGGGGCGGTCTGTACGAGGAGCGGCTGGCGCAGGGGTTCTCCGGTGTGTGGCACGACATGAACGAGCCCGTGTCGTTCGCGGCGTTCGGGGACCCGACGCTGCCGCGGTCGGCGCGGCACTCCCTGGAGGGCCGTGGGGGTGATCACCGCGAGGCCCACAATGTGTACGCGCTCGCGATGGCGCGTGCCGGGTACGAGGGGCTGCGCCGGCTGCGGCCCCAGGAGCGTCCGTTCCTGTTCTCGCGTTCCGGCTGGGCGGGGATGCAGCGCTACGGGGGCACCTGGTCCGGTGATGTGGCGACCGGCTGGCCGGGGCTGCGGGCCTCGTTGGCGCTGGTGCTGGGGCTGGGGCTGTGCGGGGTGCCGTACTCGGGGCCCGATGTGGGCGGGTTCGACGGGTCGCCGTCGCCGGAGCTGTATCTGCGGTGGTTCCAGCTGGGTGCGTATCTGCCGTTGTTCCGTACCCATGCGGCGATCGACGCGGGGCGGCGCGAGCCGTGGGAATTCGGGCCGCAGGTCCTTGAGCACGCGCGGGCCGCGCTGGAGGAGCGGGAGCGGCTGCACCCGTACTTCGTGACGCTGTCGCGGCTGGCCGGGCTGACCGGCGCCCCGTATGTGCGGCCGCTGTGGTGGCGTGCGCCCGGGGATCGGGCGTTGCGGGAGTGCGAGGACGCGTTCCTGCTGGGTGACGCTCTGCTGGTGGCTCCGGTGCTGGAGGGCGGCGCGGATCGCCGGGCGGTGCGGTTGCCGCGGGGACGTTGGTACGACACGGCGACCGGTGAGGTGTACGAGGGGCCGGGCCAGGTATTGCTCGATGCGCCGTTGTCGCGGGTGCCGGTACTGGCGCGGGCGGGTTCGGTGCTGCCGGTGCGGGGTGCGGACGGTGGGGTGGAGCTGGAGGTGTGGGCTCCGGCGGCGGGGCGCAGCGGGAGCGGGCTGGTGGTCCGGGACGCGGGGGACGGCTGGGAGCGGGCGGAGGTCGAGCGGTTCACGTCGCGGTGGGTGGACGGGCAGGTCCTGGTCGAACGGGA
Organism: Streptomyces sp. NBC_01363; assembly: GCF_026340595.1. GTDB lineage: Bacteria > Actinomycetota > Actinomycetes > Streptomycetales > Streptomycetaceae > Streptomyces. The sequence goes on along the minus strand of NZ_JAPEPF010000001.1, from coordinate 4,607,310 downwards.
GGGTGAGGAGGGGCCGGTGGGGTACCCGGTGCGAGTGCGGGGCTTGTAGGGCGGTTCGTGGTGTGCGGCGGGGGCTCGGCGGTGGCCGATCGGTTCGTGGTGTGCGGCGGGCCGGTCAGCGGTAGCCGCCGTCGAACCAGGTGCGGACGGCGCGGGTGTGCAGGGGGAATGCGAGCGCGGTAGGTGCGCGGAGCAGTTGGAAGCCGGAGGTCTCGTCAGTGGGAACGGAGGGCGGGAGGTCGGTTGCGGGGCGTTCCGGGAGGAGGCCGAAGAGCAGCAGGTGGCCGTCCGGGGCGCTGAGGGCGTCGGCGAGGCGGACCTCCCGTTCGTCGGCTCCGATGCCGGTCTCCTCGCCGAGTTCCCGTACGACCGCGTGTTTCCAGTCCTCGTCGTGGTCGATGTAGCCACCGGGCAGGGCGAGGCCGCCGCGGTGGGGCGGGATGGCGCGGGTGATCACGACGAGGCCGGTGCCGTCCCGGTCGGTGACGGGGAGCAGGGCCACGGCGACCGGCAGCGGATTGCGATAGGCAGTGCTGCCGCAGGAGGTGCAGGTGCGCGGCCAGGTGACGGCCGCCGCATAGGGCGCTCCGCAACTGCCGCAGTGGGAGTCCTCGGCCGGCTTCTCGGGGTTGTTCTCGGGCGCAGACACGCGCGGACTGTATCCGATCGTCCGGCGGACTCCCCCGCACTGCTGGATTATGTGCTCATGACAGGTCTCGCTTCCGCTCTCCGTGTCCTGGTGGCCGCTGCCGCCACCCTGCTCGCCGTCACCGCCGCCGCCCCCGCGGCTCGGGCGAAGCCCGAGCCGAAGGCTCCCGAGGAGTTCGTCGCGCTGAGCTCGGTGGATCCGACGATCGTCCAGGAGATGCGCTACCCCACCGTCCACAACTTCATGGGCGTCCCGGTGGACGGCTACCGCACTCCGCTCTGCATCCTGACCCGGCCCGCGGCACGGGCACTGCACGACGCGCAGACCGGGCTGCTGCGCCGGGGCTACTCGTTGAAGGTGTACGACTGCTACCGGCCGCAGCGGGCGGTCGACCACTTCGTACGGTGGGCGAAGGATCTCGACGACGAGACCATGAAGGGCGAGTTCTACCCCCGGGTCGACAAGACGCGGCTGTTCGCGGACGGTTACATCGCGGAGAAGTCCGGGCACAGCCGCGGCAGCACAGTGGATCTGACGCTGGTGAAGCTGCCCGCCGCACCGACCCCGCCGTACCGGCCCGGCAGTCCGCAGGTGCCCTGTTTCGCACCCGCGGCCGAGCGGTTCCCGGACAACTCCGTGGACATGGGCACCGGATTCGACTGCTTCGACACGCTCTCCCACACCGACGATCCGCGCGTCCAGGGGGCGCAGCGCGCCAATCGGCAGTTCCTGAAGAAGACGCTCACGGAGGCCGGTTTCGTGAATCTGGCCGAGGAATGGTGGCACTACACCTTCAAGCCCGAGCTGTTCCCGGACACCTACTTCGACTTCCCGGTGGCCCGGCGGTCCGTAGCGGGGCACTGACGCCGCTGCGTGGAAGCGGCCGGCCGGGACCACCCCCGTGGGTTCCGGCCGCCCGCTTCTTCTTCTCGGACGCGGATCGGCCGTTTCCGGTTGCGGTCCGAGCCATTACGGTGCCCGTATGTCACAGCAGACGTTCGATTCCTACGAAGAGTTCTGGCCCTACTACGTGGCGATGCACTCGAAGGCCGCGACCCGCTGGGTCCATCTGACCGGCACACTGACCGGCCTCGCGGTCACCGCCTACGGTCTGGCACGGGGGCGCAAGAGGTACGCGGCCGCGTTGCCGCTGATCGGGTACGGGACCGCCTGGCCCGCGCACTTCCTGATCGAGAAGAACAATCCGGCCACTTTCGGGCATCCCGCTTGGTCGCTCCGGGGCGACGTGCAGATGATCCGGATGATGCTGGCGGGACGCGACCGGGAGCTGGCCGAGACCGCCGACAAGTGGCTCGCCGAGAACGGCCGCTGTCAGGAGACCTGCCAGGAGTCCTGACGGCCCGTCACGACGGGAGGAGACTCCTTGTCCGGTGACGCGACGACGCGCGGTCCGTACCCCGGTCGGCGCAGGTACGGACCGTGCGGCCCTACGTCGTAGCGGGCTCGCGGACGCGGTCCGCGCGGGCCACCGCGTGCTCCACTACGGCCACCAGTACGTCCCGCACGGAGCCGCGGTCGCGTGCGTCGCACATGAGCACGGGCACCTCCGGGTCGAGGTCCAGTGCCGCCTGCACCGTCTCGGTGGGGAACTCGTCGGCTCCCTCGAAGCAGTTGACGGCGACGGTGAACGGAATCTTGCGGCGTTCGAAGTAGTCGACCGCCGCGAAGCAGTCCTCCAGCCGCCGGGTGTCCGCGAGCACGACGGCCCCCAGCGAGCCCTGGGCCAGTTCGTCCCACAGGAACCAGAATCGGTCCTGCCCCGGGGTACCGAAGAGGTAGAGCACCAGGTCCTCGCGGAGGGTGATCCGGCCGAAGTCCATGGCCACGGTGGTGGTGGTCTTCGCCTCCACACCCGCCAGGTCGTCCACCGGGCGGCCCGCCTCGCTGAGTCTCTCCTCCGTACGCAGCGGCCTGATCTCACTGACCGCGCCGACCAGAGTCGTCTTGCCCACTCCGAAGCCGCCCGCCACCAGCATTTTCAGGGTAACGGGCTCCACGGGCCGCTTCTTGCGGCTAGAGCGCCCGAAGGCCATTGATCACCTCGCGAAGAATGTTCACGTCCGGCAGCTCGGCCGGCGGAACGGGACGGGTCACGTGCACCAGCTCGTCCTCGACGAGGTCGCCGACCAGCACCCGGACCACCCCGACGGGGAGATCCAGGCCGGCCGCGAGCTCCGCGATCGACTGGGGCATGCCACTGCAGAGTTCGACGATCTCCACGTGTTCCGGGGAGAGCGTCTGGTCCCGGCCGGGGTCGTCGGCCTCGGGTTCGGGGACGACGACCGCGATCAGGTCGAGCCGATGGCGGGAGGCGCTGCTGGTACGGCCCCGGGTCATCGCGTACGGACGGACCACCGGTCCCGCGTCGGCGTCGTACCAGCGCGAGGCCTGCGGGTCGGTGGGCGTTGCCGGAGATCTGGAGGACTCAGCGCTCACCGTTCACTCACCCCCCGGCGGACAGACCGGTCGTCCGGGGGGCGTTGGCCAGGTGGGCGCCGACGCGCTTGACCATCAGCGTCATCTCGTACGCCACCTGTCCGACATCCGAGTCGGCGTCGGCCAGCACCGCGAGACAGCTGCCGTCACCGGCCGCCGTGACGAACAGGAACGCCTCGTCGAGTTCGACCACGGTCTGGCGGACCCGGCCCGCGTCGAAGTGCCGCCCGACGCCCTTGGCGAGACTGTGGAACCCGGAGGCGACGGCCGCCAGGTGTTCACTGTCCTCGCGGGTCAGGTCCTTCGACGTGCCGGTGGCGAGACCGTCGCTGGAGAGCACCAGCGCCTTGTGGATGCTGGAGACGCGTTCGACGAGTTCGTCGAGGAGCCAGTTGAGCTGGCCGGAGCCCTGGCGTGCGGCGTTGGTTGCTGCGACGTTCGGTGCGGTCATCGACCGTCCCCTCCCGGAGTGGTTCCTTGTGCTGTGTCACCGGGGCCGGTCACGTCCTCGGCGTTCTGCCGGCGGCCGCGCTGCCAGCCGCGCTGGAGCGAAGCCATGCGGCTGCGCACCTCCTCCGCATCACGCTCGAAGTCCTGATCCGGTTCCGTTCGGGCCGGCTCGGCATCGCGGACGCCCGATTCCTCGCGCAGTTGCGGAGCGAGACTGGCCTGCCGGATGCGGCGGGGCAGGCCGCCCACGGTCTCCCGGGCGCTCGGGGCTCCGGGGGACGTGGACTCCTCGGGTGTGGCGGGTTCGGTGGGTTTCCGGAAGCCGGTGGGCTGCCGGGGTTCGGCGGGCGCCTCGGGACGCGTTCCGTCCACGTCGGGAGGCGTGCTGTCGGTGGAGGGCCCGCCCACGTCGGCGGGGCCCGGCGGGATGTCGTGCTCGGCGGTCGCGGGATGGGCGCGGCCCGCCTCGTCGACCCGGCGGCCGTTGTCGGTGATCAGGGTCGGCGGTTTGCGGCGGGGCAGCGGCACCGGGCCGCCGGGGCGCATCGGCCGTACGCCGGCCGTCGGCTCGGCCGCCTGATCGGTGGCCTGCTGGTGCTGTTCGCGGTCGGCGTCGCGCCGGAGGTCGCGGGCGCGGAAGATGCCGCCGCGTTCGCTCTCGGTGTCGTCGATGTCGGCGGAGCCGCCCAGCAGAGGGTCGAGCAGCGGATCGAGCACGGGGTCGCTCTCGAAGCCCAGCGGTCCGACAGGTCCTTCGAGCTCGACGGGCCCATCGAGGAGGGCCGGGTCCACCAGGCCGGTCGGCACGGGAGCGAGGCCCGGGGACCTGCCGGTGGCCCGGCGGTCCGGTGGGCCGTCCCTGCGGTCCCTGCCGCTGCCGGAGGCTTCGCCGGCCGCCCTGCCGCTGCCGATCGCCCGCTCGGCCCGGCGGTCGAGGCGGAACCCGGTGCCGTGCGTGTCCGGGGCGTCGGTGAGCAGCGCCGCCGGGATGAAGACGACGGCGGTCGTGCCACCGTACGGAGAGGTCTGCAGCGATACGCGGACGTTCTGGCGCTGGGCGAGACGGCTGACGACGAACAGGCCGAGCCGGTCGGTGTCGGAGAGTTCGAACTCGGGAGTCTCGGCGAGTCTGAGGTTGGCGTCCAGGAGGACGTCGGGCGGCATGCCGAGGCCGCGGTCGTGGATTTCGAGCGTGAATCCGTTGGCGACGCGTTCGCCGTGCACCTGGACCGCGGTGTGCGGGGGCGAGAACACGGTCGCGTTCTCCAGGAGTTCGGCGATCAGATGGGTGAGGTCGGCGACGGCGGGGCCGCCCACACCGATACGGGCGAGCCGGCGGACCTCGATCCGCTCGTAGTCCTCGACCTCGGCGACCGCCGCCCGCACCACGTCCATCAGCTGGATCGGCTTGCGCCACTGGCGGGACGGGGCCGCGCCGGAGAGGATCACCAGGCCTTCGGCATGACGTCGCATGCGGGTGGTCAGGTGGTCGAGGCGGAAGAGGTCCGCGAGTTCGTCGGTGTTCTCGGTGCGGCGCTCCATCGTGTCCAGGAGCGTCAGCTGCCGGTGCAGCAGCACCTGGTTGCGGCGGGCGAGATTGACGAAGACCTCGGACACACCGCGTCGCATGTCCGCCTGCTTGACGGCCGCCTCGACGGCCGCCCGTTGCAGGGTGTTGAGGGCCTGGCCGACCTGGCCGATCTCGTCCCGTTCGTACTGGAGGTGCGGGGCTTCCGTCTCGACGTCGACCTGTTCCCCGGCGGCGAGCCGGCGCATCACGCTGGGCAGCCGTACGCCGGAGACCTCGTGGGCGTCCTTGCGGAGCCGGGAGAGGTCCCGGATCAGCTCACGGCCGATGCGTACGGAGACGAACACCGAGGCGATCAGGGCGAGGAATCCGAGGACGCCCGCGATCCCGGCCTTGATCAGGACGTTGTAGCCGGCGGGCTTGCCGCGGTCCTGGAAACGGTTGTTCATCTCCGTGGAGTCGTTGGCCAGCCGGTCCAGGACCGGTGGGGCCGCCTCCTGCCAGCGCTCGGCGTCGACGGCGCGCGGGTCCTGGGTGGGACCGCCCTCGATGAGGGATTTCTCCGCCGTCCGCAGCGGCTCGCTGTCCGGGCTCGCCCAGTACTGCTCCACGCGCTGGCGCTCCGACGCGGGCAGCGCGTCGACGTTGATCTCGTAGAGCAGCTTGCGGTTGGCCACGAGGTCGGAGATCTGGCGCAGTTCGGAGGCGGTGAGCCGTCCGGCGATCAGCGACGAGGCGACCAGGGCGTCTTCGCGGGAGAGCATTTCGCGGGCTCGTGAAATGCCGACCAGCGCGCGGACCTGCTTGTCCATCGACACGTTCTCCATCGTGCGGAGGCCGGTCAGGAAGCGGTAGCAGGGATCTATGAGCCGTCCGTAGAACTCCATCGCCTTGGAGCGGTCGATGGTGCGCCTGTCGACCGAGTCGCGGAGCGCGCCCAGGCCCTCGACCGTGCCGAGGATCGAATTCAGCTGTGTGCCGTCCTCGGAGCTGAGCGCGTCGCGGATGT